>NZ_JCALED010000012.1:0-130675 GCF_059813205.1 Mycobacterium sp. NGS17
ACAGCCGGCGGCGCGGATGGACTTCATGCTCGGCGATGCGGCTCCGGTCGTCGCCGTCACCACCGCCGATCTCGCCGAGCGTCTGGAGAGCTACAACCTCTCCGTCATCGATGTCAACGATCCCAGCATCGGCACCCAACCGGCCACCGGACTGCCCGGGCCGGCAGAGGACGACATCGCTTACCTCATTTACACCTCGGGCACTACCGGTGTCCCCAAGGGCGTGGCCGTCAGTCACCGCAACGTCACCCGGCTGCTGGAGACGTTGGACGCCGACCTCGAACTTTCGGGGCAGGTGTGGTCGCAGTGTCATTCGTTGGCGTTCGACTACTCGGTGTGGGAGATCTGGGGTGCGCTGCTGTACGGCGGCCGGCTGGTGGTTGTGCCCGAGTCGGTGGTCCGCTCACCGGAAGACCTGCTCAGCGTGCTGGTTCGTGAACAAGTCAGTGTGTTGAGTCAGACGCCCTCGGCGTTTTACGCACTGCAGACCGCCGACGCGCTCGCCCCCGAACTCGCAGACCAACTCAAGCTCTCCACCGTCGTATTCGGTGGTGAAGCGCTCGAGCCCCAGCGTCTGGCAACGTGGCTGGACAACCATCCGGGATTGGCCCGGCTGATCAATATGTATGGCATCACCGAGACGACGGTGCACGCCTCGTTCAGGGAGATCGTCAGCAGCGACGTCGAGCGAAACGCCAGCCCGATCGGCGTGCCGCTGGCCCACCTCGGATTCTTTGTGCTGGACAGCTGGTTGCGCCCGGTACCCGCCGGCGTGGTCGGTGACCTGTACGTCGCCGGTGCCGGCCTGGCCTACGGGTATGTGGGTCGGGCGGGGCTAACGGCGTCACGATTTGTGGCCTGCCCGTTCGGCGGAGCGGGAGCGTCCGGAAGTCGTATGTATCGCACCGGGGACGTCGTGTCGTGGGGCGCGGACGGCCAACTGCGATATCTGGGACGTGCTGATGAGCAGGTCAAGATCCGCGGCTACCGCATCGAGCTCGGTGAGGTCCAAGCGGCATTGGCCGCGCTGGACGAGGTGCAGCAGGCGGTGGTGATCGCACGCGAGGACGTCCCTGGCGACAAGCGCCTGGTCGGTTACGTCACCGGGACCGCCGAGCCCGCCGCGCTGCGCACGGCCCTGGCCGAGCGGCTCCCGGCGTACATGGTCCCCGCCGCGATAGTGCCGATCGACGCCTTGCCGCTGACTCCCAATGGCAAGCTGGACACCCGCGCACTGCCCGCACCGGGATACCAGGAGGCCGGTGGCTACCGTGCCCCGACCAATGCCGTCGAGGAGAAGCTGGCCGACATCTACGCGCAGATCCTTCGGCTGGAGCGGGTCGGGGTCGACGACTCCTTCTTCGAACTGGGTGGCGACAGCATTCTGTCGATGCAGGTTGTCGCGCGGGCCCGTGCCGTCGGGGTGGTTTGCCGGCCGCGTGACATCTTCGTGGAACAGACCGTTGCCCGGCTGGCCAGGGTAGCCACCGTGACCGACGGCTCGGAAACCGTGATCGATGAGGGCGTCGGGGAGGTATTGGCCACGCCGATCATGCACTGGCTGCACAGGCTGGATGGTGCGGTTGATCAGTTCAATCAGACCATGGTGGTGCAGGCGCCGGTGGGAGCCGGCGAGGCCGATGTCGTGGTGATGCTGCAGGCATTGCTGGATCGGCATGCCATGCTGCGGGTGCGCGTCGAGGACGACGGTGCAGACGGTTGGTCGCTGCACGTGCCCGAGGCGGGTTCGGTGGCCGCCGGCGGGTGCCTGCAGTCCGTGGGCGTCCTGTCTGAAGAGGCGCTGGTCGAGGCGCGGTCCTCGTTGAACCCGGCCGCTGGGGTGATGCTGAGCGCGGTGTGGGAGGGCTCCACGGGGCGGTTGGTGGTGATCATCCACCACCTTGCCGTCGACGGGGTGTCCTGGCGGATCCTGCTCGAAGACCTCAATATCGCTTGGGCGCAGCATCACTCAGGTCAGCCCGTAGCGTTGCCACCCGGCGGGACGTCGTTTGCCCGGTGGGCGTCGCTGTTGGCCGAGCACGCGCGCCGCCCAGAAATAGTAGAGCAGGCCCGTGCCTGGCGGCAGGTCGCGGAGTCTGCTCCCGCCATGCTGCCAGCGGTACAGCCTGCGATGGACACGATCGCCACCGCAGGGTTGCTGTCGGTGGAGCTGGGCGCCGACACCACCGGCATGCTGCTCGGTCAGGTGCCATCGGCGTTCCACGCCGGGGTGCAAGACATCTTGTTGATCGCGTTCGCGATGGCGGTGGCGGAGTTTCTGGGAACCGGAGCCGCGCCGATCGGCATCGACGTCGAGGGACACGGGCGTCACGACGAACTGGCCCCCGACGTGGACCTGTCGCGGACCGTGGGATGGTTCACGGCGATCTACCCGGTGTCACTTGCCGTGGGCGGGCTGTCGTGGGAGCAGATCGTGGCCGGCGAGGCTGAGCTGGGAGCGGTGATCAAGAACGCCAAAGAACAACTCCGCGCCCTGCCCGACCCGCTCAGCTACGGTCTGCTGCGCTACCTGAACGCCGACGCTGACCTCGGCGAGTTCGATCCACCGATCGGTTTCAACTATCTGGGCCGATTGGGTGGCCCGGCGACCCAGCTATCGGACGAACTGTGGCGGGTCAGCGAGGACGGCTTGTCGTTGACCGTCGCTGCCGCGGCGGTGCCCATGTCGTTGGCGCACACGCTGGAGCTGAACGCCAGCACCGTGGATACGGATTCCGGCCCGCACCTGCATGCCAATTGGACGTGGGCGCCCTCAGCGCTCGACGAAGCGCAGGTCAGAAGGCTTAGCCAGTTGTGGTTCGACGCCCTGACCGGTATCTGCGCCCATGTGCAGAGCGGCGGAGGCGGGTTGACTCCTTCTGATATCGCGCCTGCCAGGCTCAGCCAGCGACAGATCGACGAGCTCGAGACGCAATACTCGATTGCCGACGTGTTACCACTCACGCCATTGCAGGAGGGCATGCTATTTCACGCCAGCTTCGCGCAAAGCCCCGGCGATCTGAGTGAGTTGTATGCGGTGCAGCTGGATATCACCGTGAGCGGTCCACTCCACCAGCAGCGCTTGCGCGACGCGGTGCAGACGGTTATCAACCGGCATCCGAACCTGGCGGCCCGATTCAGCGAAGAGTTCGACGAACCGGTCCAGATCATCCCGGCTGATCCCGTGGTGCCTTGGCGTTATGTTGACCTCAGCGCAGCAGAAGACGAGGTAGATGAGCAGGTGCGGCAGGTGTGCGTCGCGGAGCGCGCGGCCGCCTGTGACCTGGACCAGTCGCCAGTTCGGGTGGCGTTGATCCGGATCGCGGAAGACCGGCACCGATTTGTGCTGAGCAATCACCACATCGTGCTTGATGGCTGGTCAATGCCAGTTCTGTTGGGGGAGATCTTCGCCAGTTACCACGGTCAGCGGCTGCCCGCGGCGGTCCCATATCGCAGGTTCGTCAGTTGGCTGGTGGATCGCGATCGCGATGCCGCCTTCACGACCTGGCGCGACGTGCTCGATGGCTTCAACACGCCGACGCTGGTCGCCGGGCCAAGCCGGCCCGGGGTCGGACGGCGGAGCGTCGCATCGTTCCGGGTGCCGGAAGTAACGACACGGGCGCTCGTCGAATTGGCGCGCTCGCACCACACCACAGTCAACATCGTGCTGCAAGGCGCCTGGGCGCAGGTGCTGACTTCGCTCACTGGCCAGCACGACGTGGCGTTCGGCGTCCCGGTGTCGGGCCGGCCAGCCGAACTGCCCGGCGCAGACTCGATGGTGGGCTTGCTGATCAATACGGTGCCGGTCCGGGCGAACATCACGCCCGCCACTACCACCGCCGAATTGCTGAGCCAGCTGCAAAACGTCCACAACCAGACCCTTGAGCACCAGCACTTGGCGTTGAGCGAGATCCATCGCGCGGCTGGCCATGACCAGTTATTCGACACCCTCCTCGTGTTCGAGAATTACCCAGTCGATACGGCCGCATTGTCGGGTGTCGGTGAGCTGGCCATCACTGAATTCGCTGCGCGCGAATACAACCACTACCCCCTTGCGGTGCAGGCGGTTCCGGGTAGTGAACTGAACCTCCGCGTCGAATTCGACACCGAGCTGTTTGATGCGGAAAGCATCGACGCGTTGATGGAGCGGCTAGAGCGCGTGATGCTGGAGATGGCAGCTGATCCAGGGCGCCGGTTGTCGTCGATGAATCTGCTCGATACGGCCGAGCGTGACAGGCTGGATCACCTTGGCAACCGAGCGGTGTTGACCCAGCCGGCTATGCCAGATGTGTCCATCCCCGCATTGTTTGCCGAGCAGGTGGCGCGCGCCCCGGAGGCCGTGGCATTGGTCTGCGGACAACGGTCGTGGTCCTACCGCGAGCTAGACGAGGCAGCTAACCAGTTGGCGCACCTGCTGGCTGCGCAGGGTGCGGGTCCAGGGCAGTGTGTTGCATTGCTGTTCTCCCGGTCGGCCGAGGCGATCGTGTCAATACTGGCTGTGCTCAAGACTGGCGCGGCGTATCTGCCGATCGACCCCGCGCACCCGCGGTCCCGGGTGGAGTTCATGCTTGCCGATGCCGCGCCGATCGCGGCGGTCACAACCGCTGAGTTGGCTGACCGGCTGGACGAGATCGACCTGACGGTGATCGATGTCAACGCTCCGGTGGACGCCAGACCCGCCTCCGCTTTGCCCGCGCCGGCGGCTGATGATCTTGCCTACATCATCTTCACTTCGGGTACCACCGGTGTGCCCAAGGGCGTGGCCATCACCCATCGCAATGTCACCCAGTTGGCCAACTCACTCGACGGCACAGGTTTGCCGTCGGGGCCCGAACGTGTGTGGTCGCAGTGGCACTCCTATAGCTTCGACATCTCGGGCTGGGAGATCTTCGGCGCTCTCCTCCGAGGTGGACGGCTGGTGGTTGTGCCCGAGTCGGTCGCCAGCTCACCGGACGACTTCCGCGCCCTACTGCTCGCCCAGCGCGTCAATGTCCTCAGCCAAACCCCCTCGGCGGTCGGGGCACTGTCACCAGAGGGCCTGGAGTCGGTGGCTTTGCTGGTGGGTGGGGAGGCCTGCCCGCCAGAGGTGATGGATCGGTGGGCGCCCGGACGGGTGATGATCAATGAATACGGCCCGACCGAGACGACGATGTGGGTCACGATCAATGCCTCGCTGAAACCCGGGTCGGGCGCGGTGCCGATCGGATCGCCACTGCCGACGGCGGCATTGTTCGTCCTTGACGGGTGGTTGCGGCCGGTGCCCGCCGGAGTGGTCGGCGAATTGTATGTGGCCGGTCCGCAGGTCGGCGCCGGGTATTGGCGCCGAGGCGGTTTGACCGCGTCGCGCTTCGTCGCTTGTCCCTTCGGCACATCCGGGACGCGCATGTATCGCACTGGGGATCTGGTGCGGTGGGGCTCCGACGGACAGCTGCAGTACCTCGGGCGCGTCGATGAGCAGGTCAAGATCCGTGGGCACCGCATCGAGCTGGGCGAGGTGCAGGCATCCCTTGCCGGTCTGGACGGGGTGGAGCAGGCGGTGGTGATCGCTCGCGAGGACCGCCCGGGCGACAAACGCCTGGTTGGTTACATCACCGGCGCAGCGGACCCGGTGGCGGTGCGGAACGCTCTGGTCGATGTGCTGCCGGCGTATATGGTGCCGTCGGCCGTAGTGTCGGTGGGCGCTCTGCCCTTGACGGTCAACGGCAAACTGGACAAACGTGCCCTGCCAGCACCCGAATACCAAGATGCCGGCGATTATCAGGCGCCAGCCAACGCGACGGAAGAGACCCTGGCAGGCATCTACGCCCAGGTGCTAGGCCTCGACCGCGTAGGGGTCGAAGAGTCATTCTTCGATCTGGGCGGGGATTCGCTGTTGGCGATGCGGGTGGTCGCCGCAATTAACAAGTCTTTAGACGTGCGCCTGGCGGTACCGACCTTGTTCAACGCGCCGTCTGTTCGAAGCTTGAGCCAGCAGCTGGCCAGACAAACCTTCTCGGACAGCTTTGTGTCCGTGCACGGCCGCGATGTTGCGGAAGTGCACGCTCGTGACCTCACGCTGGATAAATTCCTCGATGTCGGGACGCTGAACGGAGCCCCCACGCTCCCTGGCCCAAGCGCCGAGGTGCGGACAATCCTGTTAACCGGGGCGACCGGCTTCCTGGGGCGCTACCTGGCTCTTGAATGTTTGAAGCAGTTAGAGCAAGTGGACGGCACGCTGATTTGCCTGGTGCGAGCTAAGTCCAATGAGGATGCGTGGCGGCGTCTTGAGAGCGTCTTCGACTCTGGCGACCCCGACCTACTTGCCTATTTCCGTGAGTTGGCAGCCGATCATTTAGAGGTCATCGCGGGTGATAAGGGCGAAGCCGACCTCGGTTTGGACCAGCAGACCTGGCAGCGGCTCGCGGCCACAGTCGATTTGATCATTGATTCAGCGGCCCTTGTCAACGGTCTGCTGCCGTACAGCGAGCTGTTCGGCCCCAACGTGGAGGGCACCGCCGAGCTGATCCGCATCGCGCTCACCACGAAGATGAAGCCCTACAGCTACGTGTCGACTGTCAACGTAGGAGATCAGATCGATGCGTCGGCGTTCACTGAGGACGGCGACATCAGGGTCATCAGCCCCACCCGCGCGATCGACGACAGCTACGGCAACGGCTATGGCAACAGCAAGTGGGCGGGCGAGGTGCTGTTGCGCGAGGCAAACGATTTGTGTGGGCTGCCGGTCGCGGTGTTCCGCAGCGGAAGGATCATGGTCGACACCTCTTACCAGGGTCAGATCAACGTGCCGGACCTGTTCACCCGGATGGTACTGAGCGTCGTCGCTACTGGCATCGCACCCCATTCCGTGTACGAGCTCGACAGTAACGGGAACCGCCAGCGTGCTCACTACGACGGGCTGCCCGTGGGATTTGTGGCCGAAGCGGTCGCCACGCTCGGCGCCCAAACGGTCAGCGGGTTCCAGACCTACCATGTGATGAATCCGCACGACGACGGGATCGGATTCGACCAGTACGTCGACTGGCTGATCGAGGCGGGATACCCGATCCGGCGCATCGATGACTTTGCGGACTGGGTCGAGCAGTTCGAGGCCGCATTGGTTGCCCTGCCGGATCGACAGCGCCAGCACTCAATACTGGATGTGTTGCGTGCGGTGTTGCGCAATGCCGCCGAGGTGCGGCCCTTCGAACCCGAGCGCACGTCCGTTGCACCGGCCGACCGATTCCGTGCTGCGGTGCAAGAAGCCAAGATCGGCCCCGACAACGACATTCCGCACATCTCGGCGCCGATCATCATCAGGTACGTCACCGACTTGCAGGGGCTCGGCCTGCTCTAGCCGTTGAGTGCGCTGTGGCGGCCTTGAGTGCTGTAGGGCTCCAGCGAGGGCGCAGGCCCGCGGGTGTCGGTGTGATGAGTGCGTCTGCCGGCTGGTCATCGACCAGGTCGTGCACCTAGTCATTGGCGATGCGGCCCGAGATCGGTTGTCGGCAACTTTTCCGGCAACAATAGCCACTTACGCCAGCAAAGCGTCTTTCCAACTCGGCACTGGGGCCATGCCGCCAGCCCAGCAATTGACGATTGCGCATATAAATTCCGCCTAGCCGCCCATCTCAGCGCCATAGCGGGTGCCGCCACTGGTTCGAGCCGGAGCCGCTCTCGAAACCGTCCGGCGAGCGACGCTCGCGCGTGCGCGAGTTTGCCGATTTCCGTGATAACGAAGGTCGTCATACATCGGCGCGCCGAGCTGCGTTGCCTGATGCATCCGCCGGTCCCACGAGTTCCGACCGAATTATCCCTGTACCTGGCCCCTTGGACCGCATGGCTTGGCGGGCCAGTGATAGCCGCCAGCGTAGCGGTTGCGTTTCGCACCCCTGACCTGCCGTGCGGTGAATGACTGTGGTCTCGCACACATTAGCTGAAAACCGCGTCCGGCTTGGTGACCTTCATTATGCTGACAGCAGTCATACCGACCGCAGGTATTGAACACAAGTATAACCAAACCAGCAGTTTGCGGCAGAACTTCGTTCGACAATCACCTGTTGCGTGAGCACTGGCAACCGGCGACGTAGACGAAGGAATCGAAAGCCGCTGACGCAGAGGCAAATATTTGCGGACCGGTATTGCCGGGTTGCTGACGAGTAAAGGGTGCGCTTTGGGAGAGCATGTGAGACTGGACGACCGACCACTTCCACTGACGCGCGGCCAGCTGGATATATGGCTCGCGGAGGAGACGGGCAGCTTCGCGGCGAGGTGGCAGCTGGGCGTGTATATGCGAATCGCGGGCTCGCTCGACGTCGATTTGTTCGAGACCGCGGTACAGCAGGCGGTTGGTGAGGCCGAACCACTAAGAGCTGCTTTTTTCGAGGTTGATGGTCAGATCGTCCAAAGGGTGATCGACGATCCCGACGTCGAGCTCGCCCGTTATGACCTCACACGCTCGCAGGATCCCGAGCGGGAAGCTTATCGACTGGCGACATCTATTCAACGCACAGTGATGCCGCTCAGCGGGCCGCTATTCAAATTTGCGGTGTTTCAGACTGGCGTGAATGAATTCTACTGGTTCGCGTGCTGCCACCATATTGTGGTCGACGGCATTAGTCTCGCTCTTGTTTGCCATCGGGTCGCGACCATCTACAACGCAATTACCTCCGGAACGTCGATTCCGCCGACCTTTTTTGGATCGCTGTCTGATCTGATCGACTGTGAGCTGGAATATGAATCTTCCAGCGATTATCTTGATGACCAGGAGTATTGGACCCGGATTCTCCAATCGGCAAGCGAGTCGCAATATCGGTCGGTGGAAGCAGTAACAGGTCCCAACGAGAACGAGTCCGCGGCACCGGTGCAATTAGACCCTTCGGCGGTTGCTGGAATTGACGAGTTGGCCAGGAAGTTCGGGATGCGTCGGTCGTCGGTGATTACTGCAGCGTGTGCGCTGCTGGTCGGCGGGTGCGATATCGAGAATTCGGAGATCGTGTTCGATTTCCCGGTGAGCAGGCGGGTGCGGCCGGAGTCCAAGCTGGTGCCGGGAATGATCTCTGGGGCGGTGCCGCTGGTGTTGAAGGCGTCACCGGGTTCGACGGTGGCCGGCTTTTGTGAACACGTCGACAGGCGGATTCGAGAAGCGTTGCAGCATCAGCGGTTCCCGGTGCACGCGTTGGAGAATGCGGGGCATTTCCGGGGTCCCGGGCAGGCGTCGAATCGGGTGGCCGTCAACTTCATCCCCACCACGCACCTTTCGGACCTCAATGGCTCTGCGGTGACGGCGACGTTGACTCATGACGGGTTGGGGGATCAGTTCCGGCTGGTCTTTTTCCGGGACGAGGATCAGCTGTTTTTGTCCACGCCGGGTGCGGGGCAGTTGCTGCCCGATTGCGATCTCGGGGAGTTGGCCACGCGGCTAGAACGGGTGTTGGTGGCGATGGCTGCCGATCCGGTGCGGCGGTTGTCGTCGATGGGTCTGCTTGATGGGGCCGAGCAGGCGCGGCTCGATGAGTTGGGTAATCGGTCGGTGTTGGCCGCGGCGGTGGGGTCCTCGGCGTCGGTTCCGGAGTTGTTCGCCGCTCAGGTGGCTCGCGCTCCCGAGGCGGTGGCGCTGGTGTGTGGGCAGCGCCGGTGGACTTATCGCGAGCTTGATGAGGCCGCCAACCGGTTGGGGCATCATCTGGCCGGTCGGGGTGTGGGGCCTGGGCAGTGTGTGGCGTTGTTGTTTGCCCGTTCGGCTGAGGCGATTGTGTCGATCTTGGCGGTGTTGAAGACCGGGGCGGCGTATTTGCCGATGGATCCGGCGTTGCCGACGGCGCGGTTGGAGTTCATGCTTGCCGATGCCGCGCCGATTGTGGCGGTCACGACCCAGGATTTGGTGGAGCGCCTCGATGGCTGTGATCTGCCGGTCATCGATGTCGGTGCCGCCGAGATCCAGGCGTGTGCGTGCACGGGGCTGCCGGCGCCTGCGCCCGACAACATCGCCTACATCATCTACACCTCGGGCACCACCGGCATCCCCAAAGGCGTAGCCATTGCCCATACCGGCATCGCCGACCTTGTCGCTACTCACGTCGAACGTCTGGGCATTACGCCCGCCAGCAGGATCCTGCAGTTTGCGCCGTTGTCGTTCGACACGTCCGTCGGGAATCTGTGGTACGCGCTGCTGTCTGGAGCCGCCGCGGTGATCCCAGTCGAGGACCAAGCGCTTCCCGGCATGGAGCTAGTTGAATTGATGAGTCAACAGCAGGTGTCCCACGCCGTATTCACGCCCACGGCGCTGGCAGCCCTCCCGCCCGATCAACTGGGCGGGATGACGCTGGTGGTGGCGGGTGAGGCGTGCACAAAGGAACTGGTGGACCGGTACGGTCCTGTCGCCACCCTGATCAACGAGTACGGGCCGACGGAAACGACTGTTGACGTCACCATGTCCAGCCCTCTCGGTTCGGATTCCGCGGGTCCGCCCATTGGTTATCCGGTGTCCAGCGCGGCATTGTTTGTTCTGGATGGATGGTTGCGGCCGGTGCCCGTCGGTGTGATCGGCGAATTGTATGTGGCGGGCCGAGGCGTCGGATGCGGGTACGTGCGCCGGCCCGAGTTGACGGCGTCGCGGTTCGTGGCGTCCCCGTTCGGCGGGGTTGGCGCCCGGATGTATCGCACGGGGGACTTGGTGTCTTGGGGTGCCGATGGCCAGTTGCGTTACCACGGGCGTGCCGATGAGCAGGTCAAGATTCGCGGATATCGGATTGAGCCGGGCGAAGTGGGTGCGGCACTGGCCGCGCTGGACGGGGTGGAGCAGGCTGTAGCGATTGCCCGCGAGGACCGTCCGGGCGACAAGCGTCTGGTGGGTTATGTGACCGGGGTCGTGGATCCGGTTGCCGCGCGGGCGAGCCTGGTGGATCGGCTCCCGGCGTATATGGTGCCGGCCGCGGTGGTGGTGCTGGACGTGCTGCCGTTGACGGTCAACGGGAAATTGGACACTCGTGCGCTGCCCGCACCGGAATATCAGGACGTCGATGGTTATCGCGCGCCGGGCTCCGCGGTCGAAGAGACCTTGGCCGCCATTTACGCGCAGGTGCTCGGCCTTGAGCGCGTAGGAGTTGACGAGTCGTTCTTCGAGCTTGGCGGGGACAGCATTTTGTCCATGCAAGTGGTGGCGCGGGCGCGACTGGCCGGGGTGATGTGCCGGCCGCGCGACGTGTTCGTCGAGCAGACGGTGGCCCGGTTGGCGGGGGTCGCGCGAGTGGTCGACGGTGAGGGCGCTGTGGCCGATGACGGTCTGGGCCCCGTGGCGGCCACCCCGATCATGCGCTGGCTGCAAGGCGTGGGCGGCGGGGTCGAGCAGTTCAACCAGACGATGGTGATTCAGGCGCCCGCACGGGTCTGCGAGACGGATGTGGTGGCGGTTCTGCAGGCGTTGCTGGATCGGCATGCGATGTTGCGGCTCCGCGTGGATGACGATGGGGCCGGGGGCTGGTCGCTGCAGGTGCCCGAGGCGGGGGCCGTCGATGCCGGCGGCTGCCTGCAATCGGTGGACGTGATGTCCGAGGAAGCGCTGGTCAAGGCGCGGTCGCGGTTGAACCTGGGTGCCGGCGTGATGCTCAGCGCCGTATGGGTGGGCTCGACGGGGCAGTTGGCGTTGGTCATTCACCATTTGGCCGTCGACGGGGTGTCCTGGCGGATATTGCTCGAGGACATCAACATCGCCTGGGCACAACGCCAGAGCGGCCAGCCGATGGCGTTGCCGGCGGGTGGGACGTCGTTTGCGCGGTGGTCGTCGCTGCTGGCCGAGTATGCGGGGGACGCGGCGGTTGTCAAGGAGGCCGAGAGATGGCGGGAAGTGGCCGCGACGCCCTCGGTGTTGCCGGCGGTGCAGCCGGCGGTAGACACGTTTGCCACGGCGGGGCGCCTGTCGGCCGATTTGGATCCCGAGACCACGCGGATGCTGCTCAGCGAGGCGCCCGCGGCCTTTCATGCCGGGGTTAATGAGATTCTGCTGATCGCGTTCGGGATGGCGTTGGCGGAGTTTCTAGGCACCGGCGGGTCGCCGATCGGCATCGACGTCGAGGGCCACGGACGTCAGGAAGAGTTGGGCCTCGACATCGACCTGTCCCGCACAGTGGGCTGGTTTACCACCCAATATCCGGTGTCGTTGGCGGTTGGTCGGCTGAGCTGGGCACAGGTGCGATCGGGTGACGCCGCGCTGGGGGCGCTCATCAAACGCGCCAAGGAACAGCTGCGGGACCTTCCGGACGGTGTGACCTATGGGCTGCTGCGGTATTCGAACAGCGACGTTGACCTCGATGGGTTTGATGCGGCAATCGGATTCAACTACCTGGGGCGGTTCGGCGAGCCGAGCGCGCAAACCTCGGGTGATCTGTGGCAGATCAGCCCCGAGAGTTTGTCGTTGACAGCGGCGGCCGCAGCGGTCCCGATGCCGCTGATGCACACCCTAGAGCTCAATGCGGCCACCATGGACACCGATACGGGCCCGAGCTTGCACGCCAACTGGACGTGGGCGCCCTCGGCCCTCAATCATGCGCAGGTAGCCCGGCTCGGCCAATTGTGGTTCGACGCCCTCGCCGGTATCTGCGCACACGTGCGCCGTGGTGGGGGCGGGCTGACTCCCTCCGACATCGCGCTTACCGGACTCAGCCAGCAGCAGATAGACGAGCTTCAGCGCCAATATGCGGATTGCTGACGGCCCTGCCGCGCGGGGGTGAACGCCTCGAGACAGAAAACGACTCGCCGCCGAGCCCGCCAAAATGGGTTCAGCCCAGCGATTTACGGAACGTGGCCTGCGCGTTGCACGTTTGCTGTACCGTAGCCCGCTATGGCGGGGGGTTCCCATCGGCCCAGAGCCGGCACGATCTCGCTGGACGACATCACTCGCAGGATCAGCGGCCCCGACGTCACTCGCAATGGCCATGCCGTCGCCCAGACAGCTTCTGCGCGCGAAGAACTGCCACGGGGCCGGTTCATCGCCGCGATCGTCGCTCTCGGCAGCGCGGAGTTGATGGCGTCGATAGAGCTGACGATCGGAATAGTGGCGCTTCCCAAGATCCAGAATGAGCTGAACCTGTCGAGCGCCGGGCGAAACTGGGTTGTGTTCGCCACCCTGTTGGCCTGCAACGGATTGATATTGGTCGGCGGTCGCCTCGGCGACACCATCGGCCGCAAGCGCGCCTTCGTCATTGGCACCGTGCTCTCCACCGTCGCATCGGTGATGTCCGCGATCGCGTGGGACGAAGGCAGCCTCGTCGTGGCGCGCATGTTGAAAGGCGTCGCGATCGCGATACTCGCACCGACGTGCTTGGCCCTCGTCGCGACGACCTTTCCTAAGGGCCGTTTACGCAATGGCGCCATGGCGGTGTTCACCGCGATGGGCAGCGTCGGCTCCGTGCTCGGCCTGGTGGTGGGCGGGATCATCACCGAAGTGTCTTGGCGGCTGGCGGTTTTCGTGACCGCGCCGATCGGGCTGCTGGCGCTCTACTTAGCCCACATCGCGCTTCGGGAAACGCAGAAGGAGCGGATGAAGCTCGATGTCGCGGGGGCCGTGCTGGCCACGCTGGGTGTGACGGCGGTGGTCCTCGGCTTCTCGATGCAGTCGGGGAAGGGAGTGCTGTCGGCCGGCACCATCGGCGCGGGCGCGGTGGCGCTGGCGGCTTTCACCGCTTTCGCCGTTGTCGAGCGCAGGGCGGAGAACCCGGTGCTGCCGTTCAGCTTGTTCGCCGAGCGCAATCGACTGGCCACATTCGCGGCGTTGTTTCTCACCGGCGGGCTGATCATGGCCCTGATGCTCGTCGTCACCGTATACGTGCAGGACATCATGGGCTACAACACGCTTCAATCCGGCCTCGCCTTCATCCCGTTCGTCGTAGCGGCCGCCGTCGGGCTCGGCGCGGCCTCGCGGCTGGTGGTGTCGCTCCCGCCGCGGGCGCTCGTGCTCGGCGGCAGCATCCTGATGTTCGGCGGCGCTCTGTACGCGTCGAATCTCCACCGTGGAGTCCCATATTTTCCTAACCTGGCGCTCCCGATCGTCGTCGCCGGTGTCGGCGTCGCCCTGATCGTGGTGCCGCTTTCGCTGTCGGTGATCGCCAGCGTCGGCCCCGATCGCATCGGGCCCACCTCGGCCATCGCGGTGGTGCTGCAGGGTCTGGGCGGGCCGGTGGTGCTTTCCGTCATCCAGGCCGCCATCACCTCCCACACACTGTCCCTGGGCGGCATCAGCGGCCCGGCGAAATCCATGAACGCCGCCCAGCTCCATGCGCTCGACCGTGGCTATACCTATGGTTTGCTGTGGCTCGCCGGGGCGGTCGTCCTGCTCGCGGCGGTGGCGCTGTTCATCGGCTACAGCGCGCAAGACGTGGCGCGGGCGCAGGAAGCCAAAATGGCCGCTGACCTGTAGTCACCGTCGCGCCTCGCTTACCCTGCGAACGCGGCCGGGCGCCGGGTGAACCACTGTCCACCCAATTTGCCCTTTTCCGAACATCCGCTGCGACGGCCCCGGTAATCTCAGGCACGTGTTTGAGACGTCCATCCCGGATGTGCTGCGTGAACGTGCAAGTTTGCAGCCCAACGACCCAGCGTTCACGTTCATGGATTACGAGCAGGATTGGGCCGGAGTCCCCGAAACCCTGACCTGGTCTCAGCTGTATCGCCGGACTTCAAACGTCGCACACGAACTCGGCCGCAGCGCATCCAGCGGTGACCGCGCGGTGATTTTGGCACCACAGGGACTGGAGTACATCGTCGCATTTCTCGGCGCATTGCAGGCCGGGCTTATCGCCGTGCCGCTTTCGGCGCCCACCGGCGGCGTCCACGACGAGCGTGTGGACGCGGTCCTGCAGGACACCTCGCCCTCGGTCATCCTCACGACGTCGGCGGTTGTCGGCAATGTCGCCGAGTACGTCGAGGCGCGCAACGGCGGTGGTTCCAGTCCGTCGGTCATCGAGATCGACGCCCTGGACCTGGACTCAAGAGCAGCGTCCGACGGCGGCAGCGGCAGGTCCGATATCGCATACCTGCAATACACGTCCGGATCGACGCGCCGGCCCGCCGGCGTCATGATCTCGTACGAAAACGTGCTGGCCAATTTTCAACAGTGGGTACAGGCCTACTTCGCCGATTCCGGCATGGACATGACTGTGGTGTCGTGGCTGCCCTTCTACCACGACATGGGCCTGATGGCGGGAATCTGTAAGCCGGTGATCGGCGGAGTGCACGCCGTTCTCATGAGCCCGGTGGCTTTCCTGGAGCGCCCTGCGCGATGGATGCAGCTGATGGCGACCCACAGGCGCGCCGTCACGGCGGGACCGAACTTTGCCTACGAGCTGGCGGTGCGCAAAACCACGGATGAGGACATGGCCGGGCTCGATCTCGGCGACGTGGTGGCGTTCATCAGTGGTAGCGAACGGATACATGCGGCGACCCTGCGGCGTTTCACCGAGCGGTTCGCCAAGTTCAATCTCGACCACACGGTGCTTCGCCCGTCGTATGGCCTGGCCGAGGCGGTTTTGTACGTGGCGACCAGCGCCTCGGGTCAACCCCCACGGATGGTCCGCTTCGATTCCGATGCGTTGTCCGCCGGGCGTGCGGAACCTTGTGCCAGCGGGGGTGCTCCGCTGGTCGGCTACGAGCTGCCGCCCTCGCCGATGGTGCGGATCGTCGATCCCGAGACCGCCATCGAGTGTCCGGACGGGACGACCGGCGAGATCTGGGTGCACGGCCACAATGTCGCGTCGGGGTATTGGGGCAAAACCGAGGAGACGCAACAAACCTTCCGCGCGAAACTCGTCGATCCGTCGACGGGCACACCCGAGGGGCCTTGGCTTCGGACCGGCGATTTGGGTTTCGTTTCGGGTGGCGAGTTGTTCGTGATGGGGCGCATCAAGGATCTTTTGATCGTCTACGGGCGCAACCACTCTCCCGATGACATCGAGGCGACGATCCAAGAGATCACGCGGGGCCGGTGTGTGGCGATCGCGGTTCCCGACAAGGAGACCGAAAAGCTGGTCGCGATAATCGAATTCAAGAAGAACGGCGACTCCGCAGAGGTCGCGGCGGAGAAGCTTGTCGCCGTCAAACGCAAAGTCGCCTCGGCGATATCCAACTCACATGGGTTGGGCGTGGCGGACCTGGTTGTGGTGGCTCCCGGCTCGATTCCGATCACCACCAGCGGCAAGGTCAGGCGAGCGGCCTGTGTCGAGCAGTACCGGCAGAATCAGTTCGCCCGCTTGGACGCCTAGGCTCTGGGGCGTCGGCGGAATTTGCGCCGGGCGCGTGGGATGCTCAGAGAATGACAACAGCCCGTGTACCGGGACTGCCGCCCGGTGAGGCCCAAGCCGCCGCCGACGAAGCCGCAGTGCCCAACTACATGGCCGAACTCAGCATCTTTCAGGTGCTTCTCAACCATCCGCCGCTGGCGCGCGCCATCAACGATCTGCTCGCGACGATGCTGTGGCACGGCGCGCTCGACCCCCGGTTGCGCGAGTTGGTCATCATGCGAATCGGCTGGCTCACCGCGTGCGACTACGAATGGACGCAGCACTGGCGGGTTGCGTCGAGGCTGGGCGTGGCCGCCGACGATCTGCTCGGCGTGCGCGACTGGCAAGGTCACGCCGGCTTCGGTCCCACCGAGCGCGCTGTGCTGGCCGCGACCGACGACGTGGTGCTCCACGGTGCGGTGAGCGCCGACAGCTGGGCGGCCTGCGAACGTGAATTGAACGGCGACACAACGGTTCTCATCGAGCTCGTCACCGCCATCGGCGCGTGGCGGATGGTCTCGTCGATCCTGCACAGTCTGCAGGTCCCGCTTGAAGAGGGCGTGTCCAGCTGGCCCCCGGACGGCCGAGGGCCAACGCAGGCCGTAATCGATTGACATATCAATTCGTATCTCCTTAGCGTCGGGCAATGAGAACCAGAGTCGCCGAGTTGCTCGGAGTCGAATTCCCGATCTGCGCCTTCAGCCACTGCCGTGACGTGGTGGCGGCGGTAACCAATGCCGGCGGCTTCGGGGTCCTCGGCGCCACCGCGCACAGTCCCCGGCGCCTGGAGAGCGAGCTGGCCTGGATCGAGGAGCAGACCGGGGGCAAGCCCTACGGAGTCGACCTGCTGCTTCCGCCCAAATACGTTGGCGCCGAGCAAGGCGGCATCGACACCTCACAGGCCCGCACTCTGCTGCCCGACGAGCATCGCGCCTTCGTCGAGGACCTCCTGGCCCGCTACGGCGTCACGGCGACCGCCGAGGAATCGCCCGGCTCAAGGGGCGGCCTGAGCATCTCGCCCAAGATGTACGAGCCGCTGCTCGACGTGGCGTTCTCCAGCAACATCCGGCTGATCGCCAGCGCACTCGGGCCGCCCCCGGCGGACGTCGTCCGCCGGGCACATGACCACGACGTGCTGGTGGCCGCGCTGGCCGGCACCACCCGGCACGCGCAACGGCACGCCGCGGCGGGTGTCGACCTGATCGTCGCCCAAGGCACCGAGGCGGGCGGTCATACCGGCGAGGTGGCGACGATGGTCCTGGTGCCCGAGGTCGTCGATGCCGTGGCGCCGGTGCCCGTCCTCGCCGCCGGTGGAATCGCCCGCGGTCGCCAGATCGCGGCGGCGCTCGCCCTGGGCGCCGAGGGCGTGTGGTGCGGCTCGGTGTGGCTGACCACCGAAGAAGCCGAGACGGTGCCCGTGGTCAAGGAGAAATTCCTGGCCGCCAGTTCTTCGGACACGGTGCGATCGCGCTCGATGACGGGCAAGCCGGCACGGATGCTGCGCACGGCCTGGACCGACGAGTGGGAGCGGCCGGAAAACCCGGATCCGCTGGGCATGCCCCTGCAGACCGCGCTGATCACCGAGCCCCAGATGCGCATCAACCAGGCCGCCGCGCACCAGGGTGCCAAGGCGCGTGAGCTGGCCACCTACTTCGTCGGCCAGGTCGTGGGGTCGCTCGACCGGATCCGCCCGACGCGCTCTGTGGTGCTCGACATGGTCGACGAGTTCATCGACACCATCGGCCGGCTCGACGGCCTGGTCGAGAAGTGATCCCGGGTCGTTTGTCCAGGTCAGGGTCGCAAACCTGACCGGATGCTGTGCGCTCGCCGCAGGAATCCGTACAGAATCCCCGACACGCCATCCAGGGATTTGACCGCGACATACCCGTCGTGCATGATCGGTCCGGTAAGCACCTCGTTAGGTGAGGCGTCTACACGAATACAGGCCACTGACCCCGAACGTCGAAAGACGCCCCGGGTCAGGACAGCTCCTCCCGGCTTAAGGGTTGAGCCCAGGTGGCTTCCGGCTCGGATTGTTTTCCAGGCCAGGACACGTCGTGTGGTGCCGAAGCTCTGACGAGAGGGGTGCGGTTCTCCGACGGTCGTCGGGTTCTGCTCCTTTGCTGCGCATAGATTGCATGCGAACCGCGTGTGCGTCGTGACCGCGAGGAGGTGAGGGACAGATGCGTTCTAGCGACAGTCCGGATCGAAGTCCGAACTGTGTTTCGTCCCCATCCGGTCTCCGGCGCGACCTTCTCGGCTGAGTCGTCGCAACGCTAAGTGGTTATCGGCCAAGCGTTCTCGAGATCGGAACCGACACGGGGCGGGACACGTCAGTCCAAACAGTCCGCGTTGGATCTCCCCTCTAGGAGGCGAAAATGACCGCAGCTTTCTACGACGAAGTAACGACCGTAGCGCCCGTCCGCACGCTGACCGTGGTGCGCGACACCGACACCTTCCCGGCGGCCGCTCCGGCTCCCGAGGTGCGCCGCCGGGCGGACAACCCGCAGTTTGCCGCTAGTGGCGACCTGCTGGTGGACGGCGCCGCTCGGCTGCTGAGCGTGCCGCTGCGTCACGTGTATGCCGCGCTGTGGCGGGTTGGCGTCCTCGAGGTCCGGGCCTGACTTTCCTTGCCGCGAGCCTGCAACTGCCGACGACCTCACTCGGCGTTCGCGTGGGCAGTTGCAGTCTCGCGGTAAAATCAACTGGCGTCGATCCGGCCATCACCGGGGAGCCTTCGGAAGAACAGCCGTCGGCGGCTCAGTAGAACCGAACGGGTAGGCCCGTCACAGCCGTCATCGAGTGGCCACGCGAAAGCGCGGCAAGCGGGGTGGTACCGCGGCGCTCGCGCAGCCAGCGCGTCGTCGTCCCCGGTTTGCACCGTGGCACAGGAGACAACGCGCATCGTGACCGACAAGGCCGACGTCAACACCTACCCGAAGCCAGGAGCGCCCGACTTTCCCGCGCTTGAGCTCGAGGTGCTGGACTACTGGGCCCGCGACGACACCTTCCGGGCCAGCATCGCGCGGCGCGATGGCGCACCGGAATACGTGTTCTACGACGGGCCGCCGTTCGCGAACGGCCTGCCGCATTACGGGCACCTGCTCACCGGCTACGTCAAGGACATCGTCCCGCGCTACCGCACGATGCGCGGGTACAAGGTGGAGCGCCGCTTCGGCTGGGACACCCACGGCCTGCCGGCCGAACTCGAAGTCGAGCGCCAACTGGGCATCACCGACAAATCGCAGATCGACGACATGGGCATCGCCGCGTTCAACGACGCCTGCCGCGCCTCGGTGCTGCGCTACACCGACGAGTGGCAGGCCTACGTCACCCGCCAGGCGCGCTGGGTCGACTTCGACAACGACTACAAGACGCTCGATCTGCCCTACATGGAGTCGGTGATCTGGGCGTTCAAACAGCTGTGGGACAAGGGGCTGGCCTACGAGGGCTACCGGGTGTTGCCGTACTGCTGGCGCGACGAAACCCCGCTGTCAAACCACGAATTGCGGATGGACGACGACGTCTACCAGAGCCGCCAGGACCCGGCCCTCACGGTCGGATTCAAGGTGGTCGGCGGACCGCTGAACGGGGCCCACCTGCTGGTGTGGACGACGACGCCGTGGACCCTGCCCTCCAACCTCGCGGTCGCCGTCAACCCCGACGTGACCTATGTCGAGGTGCGCTCTGGGGAGCGGCGTTTCATGCTGGCCGAAGCGCGGCTGGCCGCCTACGCGAAGGAGCTGGGCTTCGAAAAAGGAGATGCACCCGAGATCCTGGCCACTTATCTCGGCGCCGACCTGCTCGGCACCCGCTACCTGCCGCCCTTCCCGTATTTCATGGACGCGGCCAACGCATTTCAGGTGCTGGCCGGCGACTTCGTGACGACCGAGGACGGCACCGGCATCGTGCACATGGCGCCCGCCTACGGCGAGGACGACATGGCGACCACCGACAAGGTCGGCATCACCCCGGTCACGCCGGTCGACTCCAAGGGGCGATTCGACGGCACCGTCCCGGATTACCAGGGACAGCACGTGTTTGACGCCAACCCGCACATCATCCGCGACCTGAAGAACGGCAGCGGTCCGGCCGCGGCCAACGGCGCGGTGCTGCTACGCCACGAAACCTACGAGCACCCCTACCCGCACTGCTGGCGCTGCCGCAACCCGCTGATCTATCGGGCGGTGTCGTCCTGGTTCGTCGCGGTCACCCAATTCCGGGACCGGATGGTCGAACTCAACCAACAGATCACGTGGTACCCCGAACACGTCAAGGACGGCCAGTTCGGCAAGTGGCTGCAGGGCGCCCGCGACTGGTCGATCTCGCGAAACCGCTACTGGGGCACCCCGATTCCGGTGTGGAAGTCCGACGACCCGGCCTATCCGCGCATCGACGTGTACGGCGGCCTCGACGAACTCGAACGCGACTTCGGGGTGCGGCCCACCAACCTGCACCGGCCCTTCATCGACGAGCTGACCCGGCCCAACCCCGACGACCCGACCGGGGCAAGCACCATGCGCCGCATCCCCGACGTGCTCGACGTGTGGTTCGACTCGGGATCGATGCCGTATGCGCAGGTGCACTACCCGTTCGAGAACGACGAGTGGTTCGACGGTCATTACCCGGGTGACTTCATCGTCGAGTACATCGGCCAGACCCGGGGCTGGTTCTACACGCTGCACGTCCTGGCGACCGCGCTGTTCGACCGCCCCGCCTTCAAAACCTGTGTGGCACATGGCATCGTGCTGGGCTCCGACGGCCAGAAGATGAGCAAGTCGCTGCGGAACTATCCCGATGTCAGCGAGGTATTCGACCGCGACGGCTCCGACGCCATGCGCTGGTTCCTGATGGCCTCGCCGATTCTGCGCGGCGGCAACCTCATCGTCACCGAGCAGGGCATCCGCGACGGCGTGCGCCAGGTGTTGTTGCCGTTCTGGAACGCCTACAGCTTCCTGGCCCTATACGCGCCCAAAGTCGGTACCTGGCGGACGAATTCAACGCAGGTGCTCGACCGCTACATCCTGGCCAAGCTCGCCGAGCTGCGCGACGACCTGACCCACGAGATGGACACCTGCGATATCTCGCGGGCCTGCGAGCAACTGCGTCAGTTCACCGAGGCGTTGACGAACTGGTATGTGCGACGGTCGCGTTCGCGGTTCTGGGCGGAGGATGTCGATGCCATCGACACTTTGCACACCGTGCTGGAGGTGACCGCGCGGCTGGCCGCGCCGTTGCTTCCCTCGGTGACCGAGATCGTCTGGCGCGGCCTCACCGGCGAGCGGTCGGTGCACCTGACCGATTGGCCGCAAGCCGGTGACGTGCCCGCCGACCCAGACCTGGTCTCCGCGATGGATCAGGTCCGCGAGGTCTGCTCGGCCGCGTCCTCGTTGCGCAAGGCCAAGAAGCTGCGGGTGCGGCTACCACTGCCGAAACTGACCGTGGCGGTGGACAATCCGCAGCGACTGGAGCCGTTCGTGGACCTCATCGCCGACGAACTCAACGTCAAGAGCGTGGAGCTGACCGATGCGATCGACACCTACGGCCGCTTCGAACTCACCGTGAACGCGCGGGTAGCCGGGCCGCGGCTGGGCAAGGACGTGCAGGCGGCCATCAAGGCGGTCAAGGCGGGGGAGGGCGTCGTCAATGCGGACGGCACCCTGACCGCCGGACCCGCGGTGCTGCAACCCGAGGAATACAGCTCCCGACTGGTCGCCGCGGACCCGGAATTCACCGCGGCCCTGCCCGACGGGGCGGGCCTGGTGGTGCTGGACGGTACGGTAACCCCCGAACTCGAGGCCGAGGGCTGGGCCAAGGACCGGATCCGCGAGCTGCAGGAGCTGCGCAAGTCGTCGGGTTTGGATGTCTCCGACCGGATTTCGGTGGTGATGGCGGTGCCGGACGAGCGCGCCGACTGGGCGCGCGCCCACCGCGACCTCATCGCGGGTGAAATCCTGGCCACCAGTTTCGAATTCGGCGATCCGGCCGACGGTGCCGAGATCGGCGACGGCGTGCGGGTGAGCATTTCGAAATCCTGACCGCGAAACTGTATTCCACGACGCATTTCCCAAGTGGAGCTGTCGGCAGTTGCAGTTTCGTGAGATGTCAGGGGCGTCTGGCACCCTGCTGTCGTGAGCGCAGAACTTTTCGTCGGTACTGAAGCCGTTCGCGCGGGAGCGTACACGGAACGTGAGCTTCGGCGCTCCTGCACCCGCATCTACCGGAACGTGTATCAGCGGCCGGGCAGGGAGCTGACTGCCCGGGATCGCGCGATCGCCGCGTGGCTATGGTCGGGAAAGGAAGCCGTGGTGGCAGGCTGCTCTGCAGCAGCGCTGCTCGGCACTGAGTGGATCGACCCCCACACGCCTGCTGAATTGGTATGTGATCGCACCCGTCCGCCGTCGTTGATCATCACCCGCAACGAAACCTTGAGCGACGGGGAGATTACAGCGGTCAACGGCGTGCCGGTCACCTCGCCAGCCCGTACGGCGTTTGACCTTGGGCGGCGGCCAGGATTGACGGTCGCGGTGATCCGGATCGATGCTCTTGCACGGGCCACCGGACTTACCGCCAAAGACGTGTATCCGCTGGTGCACTCCCGCCGTGGCGCCCGCGGCATGAAGCAGTTGCGGCGCGTGCTGCCCTTGATCGACGCGGGTGCCGAATCGCCGCAGGAGACGCGGACAAGGCTCGTCCTGATGCGCGGCGGTCTGCCCAGGCCGCAGACCCAAATCGAGGTGCGCAACGTCTGGGGCGCGGTGTTGGCCAGGATCGACATGGGTTGGGAGGAGTGGCTTGTCGGGGTGGAATACGACGGCGCGCAGCATTGGCTGGATCCGCGCATTCGCGCCGACGATATCGATCGCACCGCCGAACTGGAGCGACGGGGATGGCGCTTGGTCCGGGTCAGCGCCGACCTACTGCGACATCGGCCGGAGGTCGTCGTGGACCGAGTTCGACGTGCTTTGGCGGCCGCCGGCTGTCCAGTGTGACAGCGAGATTGCAACTGGCAACACGTTTTCCGAGATGACCGGCCGCCACTTACAGTTTCGCGGAAAATTCTAGGGCCGCAGCGCCCGCTGGGCATGCGGCCAGAACGGCATGCCGGCTACCACGGTCGCGCCGGTGGCGATGACGCCGACCGCGACGTCCACGCTCTTGCGGCCATCCGATGCCCAGTAGACGTCCTTGAGGTCTAACAGCAGGGCCAGCTCGTCGACGATCATGGCGTTCGCGGCGCCGTACGCCACCGCGGCCGCGGGATGTCGCCGTTGCGCTTCCGTGCCGCGCAGGCCGATGCCGGCCACCGTCGCCAGCATGCCGATGCCGATGTTGTAGTGGTGGAAGTGGTTGCCGCCGAAGGACATGCCGCCACCCGAGGGGCCATGGCCGGCGCGAATCCAGTGGGTGAGGCCGCGCAGGCCGGCGAACGTGAGGGTGAACGACGCCCAGGCCAGCACCGTCGTTTGCTCCCCGGGTTGCAGCCGCTGATCCCACTGATGACGCAGCCGCGCCCACCGCGTCGAGGGCGGCGAACCATTGGACGGAACGGCCGTGTCGCCGGGCCCGGTGTCCATTATTTGACTGCGCGCCAGCGCAGCCGGCCGCCGCGAACTCCGACCTCGACGCGACCAAACCCCGCCGCGCGCAACCGATCCGGCAGGGTATCCGGTGACACGGTGTTGCAGGTGTCACGAAAATGCAGGATCCGGAACCACAGCGAGGTCACGCTGTCGCTGCCGGCGAACACGCCGCCGGGCCGCAGAACCCGGAACGCCTCGGCGAACAACCGGTCCTGCAGCTCGGGCGTCGGGACGTGATGCAGCATGGTGAACGACACCACCGAGCTGAACTCGTCGGACGGCAATCCCGTCGCGGTGGCATCGCCGTTGATGATGCGCGCCCGGTCGCCGTAGAGCCGTTGCAGGCGCTCGGCCATCGGCGGGTCGATCTCCACCGCGGTGAGCCGCGGCGTCTTGTCGAGCAGCACCCGCAGGATCGCGCCGTAACCCGGCCCGATCTCGAGGGTGTTGTCGCCCAAATCCACATCGGCGAGCGCCCACGGCAGCAGATCCTCCTCGACCGCCTTGGCCCAGCGGTTCGAGCTGCAGATCCGGCGGTGCGCGAGGTTCATGGCCATGGCGAAAACGTTAGTCGAACTGGCCCGGCGGGTGGGCCCTAGCATCGAGGGAGTGGAGTCGCGGTGGGTGCTGCACCTGGACATGGATGCGTTTTTCGCCTCCGTCGAGCAGCTCACCCGCCCGACGCTGCGCGGCCGCCCGGTGCTCGTCGGCGGGGTGGGCGGGCGCGGCGTAGTGGCCGGCGCCAGCTACGAGGCCCGAGTGTTCGGGGCGCGTTCTGCGATGCCCATGCATCAGGCCCGCCGGCTGGTCGGTGTGAATGCAGTGGTGCTGCCGCCGCGCGGCGTGGTGTACGGACTGGCCAGCCGGCGCGTCTTCGACACCATTCGCGCGGTGGTGCCCGTCGTCGAGCAGCTGTCCTTCGACGAGGGTTTCGGCGAACCCGCCCAACTCGCGGGCGCGTCCGCCGAGGACGTGGAGGCGTTCTGCGAGGACCTGCGGCGGGTGGTCCGCGATCACACCGGCCTGATCGCCTCCGTGGGCGCCGGCTCGGGCAAGCAGATCGCCAAGATCGCGTCCGGACTGGCCAAGCCCGATGGGGTCCGGGTGGTGAGCCGCGAGGAGGAACGGCTGCTGCTCGGCGGGCTGCCGGTGCGCCGGCTGTGGGGTATCGGGCCGGTCGCCGAGGAGAGGCTGCATCGTCTCGGGATCGAGACCATCGGCGAGCTGGCCGCGCTGACCGAGGCCGAGGCGGCCAACATCCTGGGCGCCACGATCGGGCCCGCGCTGCACCGGCTGGCGCGCGGCGTCGACGACCGCCCGGTCGCCGAGCGCGCCGAGGCCAAGCAGATCAGCTCGGAATCGACCTTTGCCGTCGACCTGACCAGCCTGGAGCAGTTGCGAGAGGCCATCGAGCCGATCGCCGAGCACGCCCATCACCGCCTGCTGCGCGATGGCCGCGGCGCGCGCACCGTGACCGTTAAGCTGAAGAAATCCGACATGAGTACGCTGACCCGGTCCGCGACGCTGCCCTACGCCACCACCGAGGTTGCCGCGCTGGTCGGCATGGCGCGCCGGCTGCTGCTCGATCCGCGCGAGATCGGCCCCATTCGCCTTCTCGGCGTGGGCTTTTCGGGGCTGAGCGACGTGCGCCAGGAGTCGCTGTTTCCGGACCTGGAACTGCCGGAGCCGCAAGCGGATTCACCGTCGGCCGAGACCGCGACGGAGGCGATGTTCGCCCCGGGCCCAGCGGAGGCCGCGGGGTGGCGGATCGGCGACGACGTGGCCCACCGGGAGCTCGGGCACGGCTGGGTACAGGGGGCGGGCCACGGCGTCGTCACCGCGCGATTCGAAACCCGCAGCTCCGGTCCCGGTCCGGCCCGGACGTTCCCCGCCGACGGCGGCGACCTGGTGCGCGCCAACCCGGTGGACTCACTGGATTGGCCCGATTACACCGGCGGGCTGCAGGCCGAGGCGCTGTCAGCCCCACCGCGCGACGACGTCGGCGACCGGTAGCTCCGCGGCCAGCGCGGCGATCAGCAGGACGCGCGCCTGAGGCGGTCGCAGCCGCGGCACCAGCACGGCCCCGGCGGCCGCCATCTCGTGCCCGGGGCCATAGCTGGCGCCGACCCGCCCCCCCGGGACGCGGGTGGACACCGCGACGATGACCCCGTCGCCGCAGTGCCGGCGCACCGCCTCGACCACCGCCGGCCCGGCGTTTCCCGAACCCAGCGCCTCGAGCACCACGCCCCGCGCCCCGGCGGCCACGCACGCGTCGAGGGCCACCCCGTCGCTGCCCAGGTATGCCGCAACGATGTCGACGCGCGGCGCGGCGGCCGCCCGCAGATCGCCGACGTACGGACGGGTCTTCGGGCCGGTGAGTGTCACCTGGCCGGTCACGGCGCCGACCGGCTGACCGATGAACCCGCTCAGGTCCTCGGTGGCCACCTTGCTCATGCCCAGCGGCTGCAGCACCCGGCCGGCGAAACACAGCACCACGCCTAAGCCGCGGGCGGCCGGGCTGGCCGCCACCGCCAGCGCGTCGCGCACGTTTCGGGGGCCGTCCGCATCGGCGGCGTCGGCGCTGCGCATCGCCCCGGTCAGCACGACCGGCGCCTGGCCCGCATAGGTGAGATCGAGCCAGAGCGCGCTTTCCTCCATGGTGTCGGTGCCATGGAGCACCACCACACCGTCGGCGCCGCCGTCGACCGCGGCCGTCACCGCGTCACGGATCCGGTCCCAATCGGCCAGCGTCAGCTCCGAGCTGTCGACCGCCAGCAGGTCCACGACGTCCACGTCGTGTTGTTCGCGGAAGGGCGCCGTCAGATCCGCCCCGCTGTACGAGGGTCGGTGCACCCCGTCGGCGCCGGTGCCGGTCGATATCGTGCCTCCGGTGGCGATCACGGTGAGCCGGGCCATGCTGGCATCATTGCGCATCGCCGCTGCGCGAACATGGCTAGCCTGCGTGGGACAGTAGGGGATGATGGGGAAGTGCCTGAAGAACCAACGAAGTCGACCGAGCCGGTGACCTCGGCCGAAGAGGCCGGTGCGGCCGCCCCGGTCGAGCGGGACGCGCTGCCGGGGACCGACGCGGCACCCGAACCTGCGCCACGGCGGCTGCGGCTGCTGCTGTCGATCGCGGCGATAGTCCTGATCCTCGACGTCGTCACCAAGGTCCTCGCCGTCAAACTGCTGCCGCCCGGCCAGCCGGTGCCGATCATCGGCGACACGGTGACCTGGACCCTGGTGCGCAATTCGGGCGCGGCCTTCTCGATGGCGACCGGCTACACCTGGGTGCTGACCCTGATCGCGACCGGTGTGGTTGTCGGCATCTTCTGGATGGGGCGGCGGTTGGTGTCGCCCTGGTGGGCGGTGGGCCTGGGCATGATCCTCGGCGGCGCGATGGGCAACTTGGTCGATCGCTTCTTTCGCGCCCCGGGACCGCTTCGCGGGCATGTCGTGGATTTCCTGTCGGTCGGCTGGTGGCCGGTGTTCAACGTCGCCGATCCGTCGGTGGTCGGCGGCGCCATCCTGCTGGTGGTGCTGTCGATCTTCGGGTTCGACTTCGACTCCGTCGGTCGGCGCAAAGGCGACGGCGGAGACCGCACGGGTGAGTGACCGCTCCATGCCTGTCCCCGAGGGACTGGCGGGTATGCGCGTGGATGCCGGGCTGGCACGGCTGCTGGGATTGTCGCGCAGCGCGGCGGCCGCTCTTGCCGAAGACGGCGGTGTCGAACTCGATGGCGTGCAGGCCGGCAAGTCGGACCGGTTGACCGGCGGCGCATGGCTACAGGTGCGCCTGCCCGAGGCGCCCGCGCCGCTGCAGAACACGCCCGTCGACATCGAGGGCATGACGATCCTGTACTCCGATGACGACATCGTCGCTGTCGACAAGCCTGCGGCGGTGGCCGCGCACGCGTCGGTGGGCTGGACCGGGCCCACGGTGCTCGGTGGGCTGGCCGCCGCCGGTTACCGGATCACCACGTCGGGGGTGCCCGAGCGGCAGGGGATCGTGCATCGCCTCGACGTCGGCACGTCGGGGGTGATGGTGGTGGCGCTGTCCGAACGGGCTTACGCCGTGCTCAAGCGGGCGTTCAAACAGCGCACCGTCGACAAGCGCTATCACGCGCTGGTGCAAGGACATCCGGACCCGTCCAGCGGCACCATCGACGCGCCGATCGGGCGTCATCGCGGCGGCGAGTGGAAGTTCGCCGTCACCAAGGACGGCCGGCACAGCCTCACCCACTACGACACCGTGGAGGCGTTCGTCGCCGCGAGTCTGCTCGACGTGCACCTGGAAACCGGCCGCACCCACCAGATCCGGGTGCATTTCTCCGCGCTGCACCACCCGTGCTGCGGTGACCTCGTCTACGGTGCCGACCCGAAGCTCGCGAAAAGGCTTGGGCTGGAACGGCAATGGCTGCACGCGCGTTCGCTCGGCTTCGCCCACCCCGCCGACGGCAGGCGGATTGAGATCGTCAGCCCCTACCCGCCGGATCTGCAGCACGCGCTCGACGTGCTGCGCGACGAGGGCTGACTCACTCGGGCTTTCGCGCCTCGACGAGGAGGCGTACCGAATGGGTGACGAACGGCCCTTCGGATTCGATGCGCTGGTGCAGTTCGAACAGCCGCTCGCGGTAGCGCTGCACGGTGAAGGCGGGGACCGTCCAGATCACCTTGCGCAGGAAATACACGACGGCGCCGATGTCGAAGAACTCGGCGCGCATCCGTTCCATCCGTAGATCCACGATCTGCAGGCCGGCCGCCTCGGCCTGGGCGCGCACGGCGTCCGGGTGGAACTCGGCCCATTTCTGTGGTTGCGGACCGATGAAGTGCTCGACCAGCTCGCCCATGGTGGCCGGGCCGATCTGCTGGGCGAAGTAGGTGCCGCCGGGCCGCAGCACCCGCAGGATCTCGGTCCACCAGACGGAGATCGGATGACGCGTGGTCACCAGGTCGAAGGCGGCATCGCCGAACGGCAGCGGCGGCTCGTCCCGAGTCGCGACGACCACCACGCCGAGCGGATGCAGGCGCTGGGTGGCCAGCGCGGCGTTAGGCGGCCAGGTCTCGACGGCCGCCATGGTGGGCGGGAACGGCGCCGCGCCGGACAACACCTCCCCGCCGCCGGTGTGAATGTCCAGCGCGGCCGACACCGTCGCCAACCGGTCCCTGAGCAGGCGCTGGTAACCCCACGACGGGCGTTCCTCGATGGCCCGGCCGTCCAGCCACGAAAAATCCCAGCCCTCGACCGGGGCGGCGTCCGCCTCGGCGATCAGGTCGTCAAATGTGCGCCGCATGTCACGCATGCTAGGCGCCGCTGCCGGGCACGCGCCGCTGCCCGGGACGCGCCGCTGCCGGGGACGCGCCGAGATTGCCGCCACGGTCGTGATCACCCCCATGACCGCAGCCGCCGCGGCAATCTCGGCGCAACCGCGGCAACCGCTCAGACGTTGACCTTGCCGGCGTCGGCCGTCGCGATCTCTGGAGCAAGCGGTGCGATCGCGCCGAGAATCTCGGTCACGGTCTTCGACGGCACCCCCGCGGCCGCCAGCGCGTCGGCCAAATGTCCGGCCACCAAACTGAAGTGGTGCATCGTGATCCCGCGGCCTTGGTGTACCTGCCGCATCGGGGCGCCGGTGTAGGGCTCCGGGCCGCCCAGGGCGGCGGCGAAGAACTCGACCTGTTTGCCCTTGAGGCGGTTCATGTTCGTGCCGGTGAAAAAGCCGGACAGCTGATCGTCGGCGAGCACCCTAACGTAGAAGTCCTCGACCACGACTTCGATCGCCTCGTGTCCACCGATGCGGTCATAGATGGGTGCCGGTGCCGGCTTGTGAAAGCGCGCCAGAATTTTCATGAGCACGATTGGAACATCTCGGCGTTGCTCGTCGGTAAGTGCGCGATCACGGCCGGATTGCCTTGTGTAACAAGCGGATTGCCCAATGCTGGCGGTAGTACTGGTCGGGCCGTGAGAGTGGTCGCGGTGTTACATGACCGCAATCCGCATCGGGGTGAGCCGCCGATGTCCTAGGTTGGCTTAATGATGCACGTCACATCACTCGCACAGCCCCGCAAGGCGGTCGTGGTCTACGGGCAGGCCAGTTGCGGTCGGGGGGCTCACATCATCAGGAGCGAAAGCCGATGAATCTTGGTGACTTAACGAACTTGGTGGAGAACTCGATCGGAAACCTGGTGGAAAAGCCGCTGGCTACGGTGTCTCACCTCGTCAACACCCCGAACTCGGCCGGACGGTACCGGCCGTTCTATCTGCGGAACCTGCTGGACGCGGTGCAGGGCCGCACGCTCGAGGAGGCCGTCAAGGGCAAGACCGTCCTGATCACCGGGGGATCGTCGGGCATCGGTGAGGCCGCCGCGAAGAAGATCGCCGAGGCCGGGGGGACCGTGGCGCTGGTCGCCCGCACCCGGGAGAATCTGGAGAAGGTCGCCGACGAGATCCGCGGCGACGGCGGCACCGCCGAGGTGTATCCCTGCGACCTGTCCGACATGGACGCGATCGCGGCCATGGCCGACCAGGTGCTCAGCGACGTCGGCGGCGTCGACATCCTGGTCAACAACGCCGGGCGGTCGATCCGGCGCTCACTCGAGCTGTCCTACGACCGCATTCACGACTATCAGCGGACCATGCAGCTGAACTACCTGGGCGCGGTCCAGCTGATCCTCAAGTTCATCCCCGGGATGCGCGAGCGCGGATACGGGCACATCGTCAACGTCTCCTCGGTGGGCGTGCAGACCCGCGCGCCGCGCTTCGGCGCCTACATCGCCAGCAAGGCCGCGCTGGACAGCCTGTGCGACTCGCTGCAGGCCGAGACCGTCAACGACGGCGTCAAGTTCACCACCGTGCACATGGCTTTGGTGCGCACCCCGATGATCAGCCCGACCACGCTCTACGACAAGTTCCCGGCGCTGACGCCGGACCAGGCGGCCGGGGTGATCGCGGACGCGATCGTGCACCGGCCCCGCCGGGCCAGCTCGCCGTTCGGGCAGTTCGCCGCGGTCGCCGACGCGGTCAACCCGGCGGTGATGGATCGGGTGCGCAATCGGGCGTTCGCCATGTTCGGCGACTCCAGCGCCGCGAAGGGCAGTGAAGCATCAACTGACACAACAGAATTCGACAGACGCAGCGAGAACTTCGTGCGGGCGACCCGAGGGATACATTGGTGACACCATGAGCCTTCCAAAACCTGACATCCAAACCACCGTTGTCATCACCGGCGCGTCGTCCGGCATCGGCGCCGAACTGGCTCGCGGGCTGGCCCGCCGTGGCTTCCCGCTGTTGCTGGTCGCGCGGCGCCGCGAGCGCCTCGACGAGTTGGCCAACGAGGTCGGCCAGGAGTACTCGGTCGCCATCGAGGTGCTGCCGCTGGACCTCGGCGACAGCAAGGGCCGCGGGAAATTGGCGGACCGGTTGCGCAGCGATCCGATCGCCGGCCTGTGCAACAGCGCCGGTTTCGGGACCAGCGGGGTGTTTCACGAGCTGCCGCTGGAGCGCGAGAGCGAAGAGGTCACCCTCAATGCGCTGGCGCTGATGGAACTGACCCACGCGACGTTGCCGGGCATGGTCAAGCGCGGTGCCGGCGCGGTGATGAACATCGCGTCCATCGCGGGGTTTCAGCCGGTTCCGTTCATGGCGGTGTACTCGGCCACCAAGGCTTTCGTGCAGACGTTCTCCGAAGCGGTGCACGAGGAGTTACACGGGACCGGCGTGTCGGTCACCTGCCTGTGCCCGGGGCCGGTGCCGACGGAGTGGGCCGAGATCGCCAATGCCGAGCGGTTCAGCATCCCCATTGCGCAGGTGTCGCCGCGCGACGTGGCCGAGGCGGCCATCGGCGGCATGCTGTCCGGCCGGCGGACGGTGGTGCCCGGCGTGGTGCCCAAGGTGGTCAGCACCGGCGGCCGGTTCGCGCCGCGCAGCCTGCTTTTGCCCGGCATTCGGATCGGCAACCGATTCCGCGGCGGGCCCAAGAAGTAATCTTTCGCCGAGCTGGGGGCACCTCCCGCTTGCGGACGTCACGCTAGCGTGGCATCGAGCACCCAGCGTCACGCCAGCGTGGCGGTCGGGAATGAGCAAGGAGGATTCGCGTGGCCGCTGTGGACCTGACCGCCGACGTCCCGATGACCCCGCAAGACATGTGGGACCACGTCTCCGACCTGTCGGACCTGGGCGACTGGCTGATCATGCACGAGGGATGGCGTGGCGAACTGCCCGACGAGATCGCCAAGGGCACCCAGATCGTCGGCGTGGCGCGGGCCAAGGGACTGCGCAACCGGGTGACTTGGACGGTCACCACGTGGGACCCGCCGCACGAGATGGCGATGTCAGGGTCCGGCAAGGGCGGGGCCAAATACGCCGTCACCCTCAGCGTGCGGCCCACCGCGGATGGTTCGACGCTGGGTCTGCGCCTCGAACTGGGCGGACGGCCGCTGTTCGGTCCGGTGGGCTCGGCGGCGGCGCGCGCCGTCAAGGGCGACGTCGCGAAGTCACTGCAGAACTTCGTCGAGTTGTACGGATAAACCGGTTCGTGGCGATCGCAAGCGCGGCGAAGCCGGGCGCGGCGGGTCGCCACCAATAAACACAGACACACGCCGCGACACGCCGAACTCGTGTCGGTCCGCGGTCATAGACTGGCGTCCCTATGAACCACTCGTCCTTCGTGCACCTGCACAACCACACCGAGTATTCGATGTTGGACGGTGCCGCGAAGATCGCGCCGATGCTGGCCGAGGTGGACCGGCTGCAAATGCCCGCGGTCGGGATGACCGACCACGGAAACATGTTCGGCGCCAGCGAGTTCTACAACGCGGCGACCAAGGCCGGGATCAAGCCGATCATCGGCGTCGAGGCCTACATCGCGCCGGCCTCGCGCTTCGACACGCGGCGCATCCTGTGGGGCGACCCGGGCCAGAAGTCGGACGACGTGTCGGGCAGCGGCTCCTACACGCACATGACGATGGTGGCCGAGAACGCCACCGGCCTGCGCAACCTGTTCAAGCTGTCCTCGCTGGCGTCGTTCGAGGGTCAGCTCGGCAAGTGGTCGCGGATGGACGCCGAGATCATCGCCGAACACGCCGAGGGCATCATCGCCACCACCGGCTGCCCGTCGGGTGAGGTGCAGACCCGGCTGCGGCTGGGCCATGAGCGCGAGGCGCTGGAGTCGGCCGCCAAGTGGCGCGAGATCTTCGGCGCCGATAACTACTTCCTGGAGCTGATGGATCACGGGCTGTCCATCGAGACGCGGGTCCGCGACGGGCTGCTGGAGATCGGCCGCAAGTTGGGCATCCCGCCGCTGGCCACCAACGACTGCCACTACGTCACCCGCGACGCCGCCCATAACCACGAGGCGCTGCTGTGCGTGCAGACCGGCAAGACGCTCTCGGACCCCAACCGGTTCAAGTTCGACGGCGACGGCTACTACCTGAAGTCGGCCGCCGAGATGCGACAGATCTGGGACGGCGAGGTCCCCGGTGCCTGCGACTCGACCCTGCTGATCGCCGAGCGGGTGCAGTCCTACGACGAGGTGTGGGCGCCGCGCGACCGGATGCCGATCTTCCCGGTGCCCGAGGGTCACGACCAGGCGAGCTGGCTGCACCACGAGGTGCTGGCCGGGTTGGCGCGCCGCTTTCCGTCCGGTGTCGGCCAGGACTACATCGACCGGGCCGAGTACGAGATCAAGGTCATCTGCGACAAGGGCTTCCCGTCCTACTTCCTGATCGTCGCCGACCTGATCAACTACGCGCGGTCGGTCGACATCCGGGTGGGGCCGGGGCGTGGCTCGGCGGCGGGCTCGCTGGTGGCCTACGCGCTGGGCATCACCAACATCGACCCGATCCCGCACGGTCTGCTGTTCGAGCGCTTCCTCAACCCGGAACGCCCGTCGGCACCCGACATCGACATCGACTTCGACGACCGTCGCCGCGGCGAGATGGTGCGCTACGCCGCCGAGAAGTGGGGCTCCGACCGCGTCGCCCAGGTCATCACCTTCGGCACCATCAAAACCAAAGCGGCGCTGAAGGATTCGGCCCGCATCCACTATGGCCAGCCCGGCTTCGCGATCGCCGACCGGATCACCAAGGCGCTACCGCCGCCGATCATGGCCAAGGACATTCCGCTGTCGGGCATCACCGACCCGGGCCATGAGCGGTTCAAGGAGGCCGCCGAGGTCCGCGGCCTGATCGAAACGGACCCGGACGTGCGCACCATCTACCAGACCGCGCGCGGCCTGGAGGGCCTGATCCGCAACGCCGGTGTGCACGCGTGCGCGGTGATCATGAGCAGCGAGCCGCTGACCGAGGCCATTCCGCTGTGGAAGCGGCCCCAGGACGGCGCGATCATCACCGGCTGGGACTACCCGTCGTGCGAGGCCATCGGCCTGCTGAAGATGGACTTCCTGGGCCTGCGAAACCTGACGATCATCGGCGACGCCCTGGAGAACATCAAGAGCAACAGGGGAATCGACCTCGACCTGGAATCGGTGCCGCTGGACGACAAGCCCACCTATGAGCTGCTCGGCCGCGGCGACACCCTGGGCGTGTTCCAGCTCGACGGTGGGCCGATGCGAGATCTGTTGCGCCGCATGCAGCCCACCGAGTTCAACGACATCGTCGCGGTGCTGGCGCTGTACCGCCCCGGCCCGATGGGCATGAACGCGCACAACGACTACGCGGACCGCAAGAACGGTCGTCAGGCGGTCAAGCCGATCCACCCCGAGCTCGAGGAGCCGCTGCGCGAGATCCTGGCCGAAACCCACGGGTTGATCGTCTACCAAGAGCAGATCATGTTCATCGCCCAGAAGGTCGCCTCCTACACGATGGGCAAGGCCGACGCGCTGCGTAAGGCGATGGGTAAGAAGAAGCTCGAGGTGCTCGAGGCCGAGTACAAGGGCTTCTATGAGGGCATGACCGCCAACGGCTTCTCCGAAAAAGCGGTGAAAGCGTTGTGGGACACCATTCTTCCGTTCGCCGGTTATGCGTTCAACAAGTCGCATGCGGCCGGCTACGGCCTGGTCTCCTACTGGACCGCCTACCTCAAGGCCAACTATCCGGCCGAGTACATGGCCGGCCTGCTGACGTCGGTGGGCGACGACAAGGACAAGGCGGCCGTCTACCTGGCCGACTGCAGAAAGCTCGGCATCACGGTGCTGCCGCCGGACGTCAACGAGTCGCTGGTGAACTTCGCCTCGGTGGGGCGGGACATCCGGTTCGGGCTCGGCGCGGTGCGCAACGTCGGCGCCAACGTGGTCGGCTCGCTGATCGGCACCCGCAACGGCAAAGGCAAATTCACCGACTTTTCGGACTACCTGAACAAGATCGACGTCGCGGCCTGCAACAAGAAGGTCACCGAGTCGCTGATCAAGGCGGGGGCATTCGACTCGCTCGGTCACGCCCGTAAGGGTCTGTTCCTGGTGCATACCGACGCGGTCGACTCGGTGCTGGGCACCAAGAAGGCCGAGGCGATGGGCCAGTTCGACCTGTTCGGCGGCGGGGAAGACGGGGTCGGCTGCGACTCCGTGTTCAACATCAAGGTGCCCGACGACGAGTGGGAGGACAAGCACAAGCTCGCCCTGGAGCGAGAGATGCTGGGCCTGTACGTGTCCGGGCATCCGCTCAACCAGGTGGCGCACCTGTTGACCGCTCAGGTCGACACCCAGATCCCGGCCATCCTCGACGGTGATGTCCCCAACGACGCCCAGGTGCGGGTCGGGGGCATCCTCGCGTCGGTCAACCGGCGGGTCAACAAGAACGGGATGCCTTGGGCGTCCGCTCAATTGGAGGACCTCACCGGTGGGATCGAGGTGATGTTCTTCCCGCAGGCGTACTCCGTGTACGGGGCCGAGATCGCCGACGACGCCGTGGTGCTGATCAAGGCCAAGGTATCGCTGCGCGACGACCGCGTCGCGCTGATCGCCAATGAACTTGTGGTGCCGGACTTTTCCAATGCGCAGCCGAACCGGCCGCTGGCGGTCAGCCTGCCGACACGGCAGTGCACCATCGACAAGGTCACCGCGCTCAAGCAGGTGCTGGCTCGTCACCCCGGCACGGCACAGGTGCATCTGCGGCTGATCAGCGGGGACCGGATCACCACCCTGGAACTGGATGCCTCCCTTCGGGTTACGCCGTCGCCGGCGCTGATGGGGGACCTCAAGGCGCTGCTCGGCCCGGGCTGCCTGGGCGGCTAGGCGCCGGCGCGCCCACCGCCGCTCCTCCGCGAGTGTGAAGTTAGTTTCACACTCGCGTTCGAATGTGAAACTAACTTCACGTTCGACCCCGAACCGCTAACCGGCCAATCGCAACGCGGCCTGGTGGTCGTGGGTCGGGATGATTGTGACCGCATGCCGCGCCAGGTGTAGGCGCTGCAGGGTCCTGAAGGTCTCGTCACGATCCTCGTCCACCAAATTGCCTGGATAGCTTGACTTCTGCCGGACCTTGTCGATCTGCAAGTAGTGCCAGGCGGCGTCGCCCGCGATCAGGATCCATCCTCGTGCGGTGTGGGCGAGCACCCCGACGCTGCCCGGGGTGTGCCCGGCAAGGTCGACCAGCAGCACCGAGTGGTCGCCGAAGAGGTCATGGCTGGCGGTGAAGGTCAGCACCGGCGGCCCGTCCAGGTCGTATTCGTTGACGGGCCGGTCGCGCAGCGAATCGCGCACGCCGCCGACGGGAGCGACGCCACCCGAGCCGATCCAGCTGTGCTCGCGGCGGTGCAGGTACACGGGGAGACCCGGTAGATCCAGCAGACCCGACACATGGTCCCAGTGCGCGTGGGTGGGAAGCGCGAAATCCAGGCGAGCGTCGGGCAGGCCGTTCAGTGCGGTGCGGGTGGGGATCGTGCCGGCCGGCGGGCGGACCGCCACCCGCAGCACGGCGGGCAGCTGGGCGATCGCTCGTCGCTCGACGTCGCCGCAGACCGCGGGGTCTACGATGAACGTCGCCGCCGGGTGGGTGACGACGAACGACGTGAGCGAGTTCTCGATGCGCGCCGGGGTGAAGGCGCCCTCCACGATGGCGGCGGTCGGCACCGGGCGCGGCAGTTGGGGCAGCGCCGTCACCGTCACGGTGCGGCCGGGATCCGGCAGACCCGCGTCGACGACGCTGCGCAGGAACCGCTCGTCGGGCCGCCTAGGGCGCACCATGCCCAGCACCAATCCCACTGCCGCACCGCAGCATTGGCGCAAGCCGGGGGAGCGGACGGGGTCCGACGTCGTGGCGCGCGTCATGGCAGCTCCACCCGCACGATGACGCTGTCCGGCCACACGCCGCGATCGCGGGCGCGCCGCAGCTTCTCTCGCGCGCACAGGTCTTGGTGCACGTTGGTCACGCCGGGAAGCTTGATCAGCGGGAGAATGTTCCACTGCCAGCCGTAGCGCCGGTGCAGCACGCGGTTGGCGCGGGCGGCCTCGGCACCGGACAGCACCGTGGCGCGGCCGGCCACCGTCGTCGCGCCGGGGTGCACCTGGCCCCGGTAGTCGCACGGGACGAGTTCGACGCCACGGCGCGCGGCCAGCCGCCTGGTCTTCGGGCCGACCTTGGTCCGGAACAACACGCCGCCGTCGTCGTCGAACGCGAACCAGATCGGGGTGCCGACGGGCGTGCCGTCGCGGCGGAATGATCGCAGCAGGGCATAGCGAGAACGGTTGAGTTCGGCGTATCGGGGGATGGTCATGACGCCAGTCAATGACTTAGAGTTGGCTCTAAGTCAAGCATCCAATTCTCGGGAGATTGCGATGGCCCCAAGCCTGACGATCGGGGAGGTGGCGCGCCAGGCCGGGGTGGCCGCGACGGCGTTGCGTTACTACGAGCAGATCGGCCTGGTGCCCGAGCCGGCGCGGCTGGGCGGCCAGCGCCGCTACGACGACTCGATTCTGGCTCGCCTCGAGGTGATCGCGCTGTGCAAGTCCGCCGGGTTCTCGCTGGAGGAGATCCAGCTGCTGTTCGCCGACGACGCTCCCGGACGGCCGGTCAGCCGCGCCCTGGCCGAGGCCAAACTGGCCGAGATCGACGCGCACATGGAGTCGCTGGCGCGCGCCCGGGCCGTCATCGAGTGGGGGATGCGCTGCACATGCCCCTCCATTGACGCCTGTACCTGCGGCATTCATCCACCCCACGTCGACAAGGAGTCCGCATGACCCATCCCATCGCGGTGCAGAACTTCTCCCACGTCTGCATCGGCGTCTCGGACATCGAGGCCTCCCTGGCGTTCTACACCGCGGTGCTGGGCATGGACGTGGTGTTCGACGTCGAACTCGAGGGCGCGGGACTGGATTCGGTCACCGGCGGTGCCGCCCAGCGGGGCCGCATGATCGGCGGGCTGATCGGGGCGGCGATGGTGGAGCTGTTGTCGTTGGGCGTGGTGCCCGAGTGCCCGAGCGGACCGCACCTGGGCTACACCAACATGTCGTTTCGCGTCGACGATCTCGACGCCGCTTACGAGACGGTGACGCGCGAGCACCCCGGCGTCCGCGCCGAGCCGCCCGTCGACATCGGCGGCGTGCGGATGTTCTTCGTCTATGACCCCGACGGGACGCCGATCGAGCTGGTGGAACTGCCCGGTGGCGCGACGAGCACGGTGCAACTCTGGCGTCCCGGGTCGTGAACGTGCGAACTGGACGTAGGCTCACGAAGGCAGGGCTGATGTCGCGCCGCCGAGGAGGACGGAAATGACGACAGCGCAGGATCCGGTCACCTTCTGCGAGGCTTTCCAGCGCACCGCGTCGGTCGATCCGGAGGCCGTCGCGCTCCGGACGCCCGGCGACACCCAGGTGTTGACGTGGCGAGAGCTCGCGACGCAGGTGCGCAAGGTCGCCGCCGGCCTGGCCGGCCTGGGGGTCCGGCGGGGCGACACGGTGTCGCTGATGATGGCCAACCGAATCGAGTTCTACCCGTTCGAGATCGGCGCCCAACACCTCGGGGCCACATCGTTTTCGGTGTACAACACGCTGCCGGCCGAGCAGCTGACGTACCTGTTCGACAACGCCGGCACCAAGGTCGCGATCTGCGAGGAGCAGTACGTCGACCGCATTCGCGCCAGCGGTGCGCCAATCGAGCACATCGTCTGCATCGACGGTACGCCGCCCGGCACCCTCTCCGTGGACGACCTGTATGGCGCCGCGCAAACGGATTTCGACTTCGAGGCGACCTGGCGGGCGGTGCGGCCCGAGGACGTCATCACCCTCATCTACACCTCCGGGACGACCGGCAATCCCAAGGGGGTGGAGATGACGCACGCCAGTCTGCTGTTCGAGGCGTACGGACTCGACGCCGTGCTGGGCAGCCGGTTCGGCGATCGAACCACGTCGTACCTGCCGTCGGCCCACATTGCCGACCGGATGATGGCCCTGTATCCCCTCGAGGTGTTCGGCACCCAGGTGACTCCCGTGGCTGACGCGCGTGCCGTTGCCGCGGCCCTGCCCGACGTGCGGCCCACGGTCTGGGGGGCCGTGCCGCGAGTGTGGGAGAAGCTCAAGGCCGCAATCGAATTCGTTGTCGCCAACGAAGCCGACGAGACGAAGCGCCAGGCGTTGCGCTGGGCGCTGTCGGTGGCCGGCAAGCGCGCCGACGCTCTGGTGGCCGGCCGTGAGATCTCGGAGGAGCTGGCCGCCGAATGGGCCCAAGCCGACGAGCTGGTGTTGTCGAAGCTGCGCGAGCGGCTCGGGTTCGGCGAATTGCGCTGGGCGGTGTCCGGCGCGGCGCCGATCCCCAAGGAGACGCTGGCGTTCTTCGCCGGGATCGGGATCCCGATCAGCGAGGTTTGGGGCATGTCGGAGCTGAGTTGCGCTGCCAGCGTGGCACATCCGGACGACACGCGGCTGGGCACGGTCGGCAAGCTGCTTCCCGGCCTCGAGGGCAAAGTCGCCGAGGACGGCGAATATCTGATCCGCGGTCCGCTGGTGATGAAGGGCTACCGCAAGGAACCCGCGAAGACCGCCGAGGCGATCGACGCCGACGGCTGGCTGCACACCGGCGACATCATCGAGGTCGACGCCGAGGGTTACCTGCGCATCGTCGACCGCAAGAAGGAGCTGATCATCAATGCGGCCGGAAAGAACATGTCGCCGGCCAATATCGAGAACGCCATCCTGGCTTCTTGCCCCATGGTCGGGGTGATGATCACCATCGGTGAGGGACGGCCGTACAACACCGCGCTGATGGTCTTCGACGCCGACTCCGTCGGCCCGTATGCGGCCCAGCGCGGGTTGACCGACGCCTCGCCCGCGGCCCTGGCGGCTGACCCGGAGGTGGTCGCGGAGATCGCGGCCGGGGTTGCGGCGGGCAACGACAAACTCTCCCGGGTTGAACAGATCAAGCGGTTCCGCATCCTGCCCACCGTGTGGGAGCCCGGCGGTGACGAGATCACGCTGACGATGAAGCTCAAACGCAAGCCGATCATGGCGAAATACGCCGACGAGATCGAGCAGCTTTATGCACCCGAACCGCATCCGGAGGTGCACGAGCCCGCCGAAGCCGCCAAGGTGCAGCCGGTATGAGCGGGGGACCGGCGGCGACCGCCCGGGAAATAGGCCGGCTGGGGGTGCGAAAGCTGTTGCAGCGCACCGGTATGTTCGAGGAATCGGCGTCACCGCTGTCGACGGATCCGGCCGAGGTCGTCGAATTGTTGAGCGCCCCATGGTATGACGACCGGCTGGTCGAGTTGGCCCGCCAGCTCGGGCGTGAGCCGGATAGCGTGCGCGCCGAGGCCGCCTGCTACCTGCGCGAAATGGCGCCCTCGCTCGACGAGCGGGCCGTGAAGGCGTGGCGCAGCTTCAGTTGTTGGCTGATGCGTGCCTACGATGTGCTGACCGATGAGGACCAGATCGCGCACCTGCGCAAGCTGGACCGCAAAGCCACGCTGGCGTTTGCCTTTTCGCATCGCTCCTATCTCGATGGGCTGTTGCTGCCCGAGGTGATCCAGGCCAATCGGCTGTCGCCCGCGCTCACCTTCGGTGGCGCCAACCTGAACTTCTTTCCGATGGGCGCCTGGGCCAAACGCACCGGAACCATTTTCATCCGGCGGCAGACCAAGGACCTTCCCGTCTACCGTTTCGTGCTGCGGGCCTATGCGGCGCAGCTGGTGCAAAACCACGCCAACCTGACCTGGTCGATCGAAGGCGGCCGGACCAGGACGGGCAAGCTGCGGCCGCCGGTGTTCGGAATCCTGCGCTACATCAGCGATGCCGTCGACGAAATCGAGGGCCCCGAGGTGTATTTGGTGCCGACCTCGATCGTGTATGACCAACTGCACGAGGTGGAGGCCATGACCACCGAGGCTTACGGCGCGACCAAGCGGCCCGAAGACTTTCGCTTCCTGGTCCGCTTGGCGCGACAGCAAGGCGAGCGGCTCGGCCGCGCCTACCTCGATTTCGGTGAACCGCTGCCGTTGCGCAAGCGGCTCGAGGAGCTGCGCGCCGAGGAGGCCGGCACGGGCACTGAGATCGAACGGATCGCCCTGGACGTCGAGCACCGCATCAACCGAGCCACGCCGGTCACCCCGACGGCGGTGGTGAGCCTGGCGCTGCTGGGCGCCGATCGCTCACTGTCCATCAGCGAGGTGCTGGCCACCGTGCGGCCGTTGGCCAGCTACATCGCGGCGCGCAACTGGGCGGTGGCCGGCGCAGCCGACCTGACGAATCGCTCGACCATCCGCTGGACCCTGCACCAGCTGGTCGCCTCCGGCGTCGTCAGCGTGTACGACGCCGGCACCGAACCGGTCTGGGGCATCGGGGCGGAGCAGCACCTGGTCGCCGCGTTCTACCGCAACGCCGCCATTCATATCGTGGTCGACCGGGCGATCGCCGAGACTGCATTGCTGGCGGCCATAGAGGACGCCGAGGGTTCGGTGGACGGATTGGTGCAACCGACGGCTGTGCGCGATGAGGCGCTGAGCCTGCGCGAGTTGCTCAAATTCGAGTTCTTGTTCTCGGCGCGCGCGCAGTTCGAGAAGGAACTCGCCGACGAGGTGCGCCTGCTCGGGCGAGTCGATGACACCAGCAAGGCGGCCGGCGCGGCCGACGTGCGCGGGCTGCTGGAGAAGGCCGACGTCTTGCTGGCGCACCTCGTGCTGCGCCCGTTCCTGGACGCCTACCACATCGTCGCCGACCGCCTCGCCGCCTACGACGACGAATCATTCGACGAGAACGCTTTTCTGGCCGAGTGCCTCGAGGTGGGCAAGCAGTGGGAGCTGCAACGCAGGATCGCCAGCGCCGAATCGAGGTCGATGGAGTTGTTCAAGACGGCGCTGCGCCTGGCACGGCATCGCGAGTTGGTGGGCGGCGTCGAGGACCTGGATATCGCCCGGCGGCGTCGCGAGTTCGCCGACGAGATCGCGGCGGCTGTCCGGCGGGTCAACACCATTGCGGAGCTGGCCGGATCGCGCTGAGACGCTGTTTGCCGACGAGCGGCGGGGTTCACGGACCGTTAACGTTTGGTCGCGATAGTGCGTTGGCGAGTGATGGTCGGCATAGGCCGGTGGAGCGAGGATGTGATGAGCGAGAAATCCGGTGGGCAGTCCCGCCCGCTGATCGGCTATGTCACCCACGAGATCGCGCCCCCGATCGGCCCCGCGCCGATAGGCCGGACGTGGATGTCCGAGATTCGGCAGGGCTGGCCGCACCGGTGCCTGCCGATGCTGATCGCCAACCAGAGCGGCTGGGAGGTGCGCAACCGCAGCGCGTTCACCGCGACCTGGATGGGCGGCAACGACCGGACCAACCTGATGATCGCGCCCGACACCCGCGAGAGCGGTCAGTTCCTGCCCTCCAGCCACTTCGGCTACGGCATCCTGACCTGGCACCTGCCGATGCTGTTTCGCACCCCGCCCGGCTACAACCTGCTGGTCCGTGGCCCGGCCAACCATCCGAAGGATGCCATCTCGCCGTTGGAGGGCATCGTCGAAACCGATTGGTCCAGCTCGAGTTTCAGCATGAACTGGAAGTTCACCCGCGAATTCATGCCGGTGCGATTCGAGGTCGACGAGCCGATCTGCATGATCGTGCCGCAACGCAGGGCCGAGCTCGAGGAGTTCGCACCCGAGCTCAGGCCCATCGAATCCGACGAGGAGCTGTACGCAAAGCACGAGCACTTCCTCGGTTCACGTGGCGCGCTGGGCCGCGAACAGGAAGCCGCGGAGAACGAGAAGGTGCCCTGGCAAGGCGATTACACGCGGGGCCGGCACAGCGACGGCGAGCCCGGTGCGGAAGACCACCAAACCCGCCGTCGCTTGCGGTCCTTCGCTACGCATCGGCCCGCGAACGGGGGCTAGGACGAAATCACCTCGCGGGCAGGGTAACTGCCGCGGTTCGTGATGTTCATGACCGCGGCGGCCGCCTGCGCCGACGCGCCGGCCCACGCGATGTAGCCGTCGGGGCGCACCAGCACGGCCGGCCCGCCGTCGGACCGCTCGGCCTGCAGCGTCCCGGGTGTCTCGACCGGGGCGGCGCCGTATTCGCGGATGAGGACGAAGCCGCCGCCGCGCTGCAGGTGCGTCAGCCGCCCCTCGACGAGGGGGATCGCATCGGCGCGGGTGCCGACCAGGCCGCGCCGGCCGTAACGCAAGGCCGTGCCCGCGAAGCTGCCCCCGACGAAATCCTGCACCGCCGCAATCCGAAACAGGTTGGGCACCAGCAGATTACGCAGCCAGATCGCGGGCCGTCGATGCAGCGTCGCGCCGCGGGCGACCATGCCGGACTGCAACAGCACCCGCTTGCCGATCGGGTGGCGTTCGTCCTGGTAGGTGTCCAGCAGCCCGTCGTCGGCGCCGCCGAGCACCGCGTCGAGCTTCCAGGCCAGGTTCGCCGCGTCCTGGATACCGGTGTTCATGCCCTGGCCGCCCATGGGGGAGTGCACGTGCGCGGCGTCGCCGGCCAGGAACACCCGCCCGTGCCGGTACTGGGCGACTTGCCTTTCGTCGCAATGGAATCGCGACTTCCAGCCGATTTCGATCACACCGAAGTCGGTCCCCATGGCGCGGCCCAGGACGTCGAAGATCTCGTCGTCGTCGACGGGCGCGCTGTCGGGCAGCTGGTGGTCGCGGTCCCATACCAGAGCCCGGTACCACGATCCGTCCTCGTCGTGACGGTTGTACGGGGCCAAGAAGCCCAGCACGTCAGCGGTGGTGCCCACCACCAACCCGTTGGCCGACGGGCGGTGCGCCAGCTTGACGTCGGCCAGCATGAGCGAGGTCAGCACCGTCTTGCCGGGAAAGCGGGCGCCCAGCAGCGTTCGGACGGTGCTGTGCGCGCCGTCGGCGCCGATCACGTAGCGCGCCCGCCACGTCTGGCGGTGCGCGGGGTCGTCGTCGCCCTTGGGGCGGGCGGTGACGGTGACTTTGTCGGCATCCTGCTCGAGTGCCATCACCTCGACGCCGCGCCGGATCTCGGCCCCTTCGGACACCGCGTAGCGGCGCAGTGCCGCGTCGACGTTGGTCTGCGGGGTGACCAAGACGAACGGGTAGGCCGAGTCGAGGCGGGTCAGGTCGAGGCGGGCCTTGGCGAACAGCGTGACGTCCGGTCCGCGCTGACCTTGCGCCAGCAGTTCGTCGGCGGCGTCACGCGCGTCGAGGAGCTCCAGCGTCCGGGGCATGACGGCGAACGCGCGGCTGGTCGTGTTCTCGGCGGGCCAGCGCTCCAGCACGGTCACCGCCCGCCCGGCGCGGGCCAGGTCACCGGCGGCGGTCAGGCCCGTGGGGCCCGCGCCCACCACCAGGACGTCGACGTCGCGAACAGGGGTTGTGCTCATCGGATCGCTCCTTCCGGTTCGGGGTACCAGCGACGAATGTCGCCGGGGGTGGCTTGGGCTGCCCGGTTGAAGACGAATCGGCAGCCGGGCTGGGTCGCGTGCGCCATGTTGACGATCGACTCGAACAGCTGGGTGTTGCCGGCGACCAGGCGAATTCCGGCGCCGATCAGCACCGCGTCGTAGCGCTTGGCGCGCAGCCACTCGCCGGCCTTCGCGGCGCCGGGGGCGCCGAAGTCGATCAGGCAGTTGTCGACCTGGTAGCCCGCGGCGCGCAGCCCCGCGACATTGTCGTCGTTGGCGGCCCGCAGCACCTCCTTGGACAGGCCCGCGAACTGGGCGAACTCCGGTGACGAGTAGTCGATCACCTCGGGATCGAGCCCAATCTGGATGACGGTCACGGTCATGTTCGGCCTCCTCGATGAACCGATTCAACAACTGTTGAAATCAACGTAAGCCCATGTAGTAGCGATGTCAACAGTTGTTGAACTACAATTCTCGACATGCCCACCCGGGACGGCAAAGCCACCCGCGCGACAATCCTCAGTGCGGCGCGCAGCCTGTTCTCCGCCCACGGCTTCGAGCGGACCACTATCCGTTCGATCGCGGCCGAGGCCGGCGTCGATCCCGCGCTCGTCATGCACTACTTCGGCAACAAGGCCGACTTGTTCGCCGCGGTCTCCCGGCTCGACATCGACTTCCCCGACCTCACCGGGCTCGCCCCGGACCGCATCGCCGACGTCCTGGTGCCGTTCCTGGTACGGGTATGGGATCCGGACGGATCTTTCCTGCCGCTGCTGCGCGCTGCCGCAACCAACCGGGCCGCCGCCGACGCCCTACTGGAAGTGTTCGTCGAGAAGGTGGCGCCGGCCTTGACCACCGTCACTCCCGACCGCGCCGCTGAGCGCACCGCGATGGTGGGGTCGCAGGTGTTGGGAATCGCCATGGCGCGCAACGTTGTTGGCGTTCCGGCCCTAGTCGCGATGGACGACACGACGCTGACGGAGTGGCTGCGCCCGGTGCTCGCCCACTACCTCACCGGCTCGTTACCGTGATCGCGGGCGATCACAGCCGGGAAATCCGCGCCTAGAGTCGATGACATGCCGCTAGAAGGAGAGTACGAGCCGTCGCCATGGGATTGGTCTCGCGAGCAAGCTGACAAGTACGCCGAGTCGGGCGGGACCGAGGCCGCCGACATGAAGGGCAAGCCGATCATTTTGCTGACTACGGTCGGCGCCAAGACCGGCAAACTGCGCAAGACGCCGCTGATGCGCGTCGAGCACGATGGCGAGTACGCGGTGGTCGCCTCCCTGGGCGGGGCGCCGAAGAACCCGGTCTGGTACCACAACATCAAGAAGAACCCCCGCGTCGAGCTGCAGGACGGCTCGGTGACCCGCGATTACGACGCCCGCGAGGTCTTCGACGACGAGAAGGCCACGTGGTGGGAGCGTGCCGTCGAGGCGTGGCCGGACTACGCCGAATACCAGACCAAGACCGACCGCCAGATCCCGGTGTTCGTGCTGACCCCGGTCGGCTGAATTCCAGAGTTGGTCGGCTGTCGTGGCACCATTGACCAGTGTCCGCCGAATTGAGCCGTCCCCCGAGCGTCTCGCCGTTATCCGCGGCTGACATCGACGGCGCGGCCAAGCGGATCGCCGCTGTGGTTACGCCGACCCCCTTGCAGTTCAGCGACCGGTTGTCGGCGATCACCGGCGCGCAGGTCTACCTCAAGCGCGAGGACCTGCAGATCGTGCGCTCCTACAAGCTGCGCGGCGCCTACAACCTGCTGGTCCAGCTGTCCGAGGCGGAGCTTGCCGCGGGCGTGGTCTGCTCGTCGGCCGGCAACCACGCGCAGGGCTTCGCCTACGCGTGCCGGATGTTGCAGGTGCGCGGCCGCGTCTACGTGCCGGCCAAGACGCCCATGCAGAAGCGCGACCGGATCCGCTACCACGGCGGGGAGTTCATCGACTTGATCGTGGGTGGCGCCACCTACGACCTCGCCGCCGAGGCGGCGCTGAGCGACGTGGAAAGCACCGGCGCCATCCTGGTGCCCCCCTATGACGACCTGCGCACCATGGCGGGCCAGGGCACGATCGCCGCGGAACTGCTCGACCAGCTCGACGGCGAGCCGGATCTGGTCGTCGTCCCGGTGGGCGGCGGCGGCTGCATCGCCGGCATCACCACCTACCTGGCCGAGCGCACCGACAACACGTCGGTGCTCGGCGTCGAACCGGCCGGCGCCGCGGCGATGATGGCCGCGCTGTCCGCCGGGGAGCCGGTGACGCTGGACGACGTCGACCAGTTCGTCGACGGCGCCGCGGTGCGCCGGGCCGGAGACCTGACCTACGCCGCCTTGGCGGCGGCCGGCGACATGGTGTCGATCACCGCCGTCGACGAAGGGGCGGTGTGCACCGCGATGCTCGACCTCTATCAGAACGAGGGCATTATCGCCGAGCCTGCGGGCGCCCTGTCGGTCGCGGGATTGCTGGACGCCGACATCGAGCCGGGTTCGACGGTGGTCTGCCTGGTCTCGGGCGGCAACAACGACGTGTCGCGCTATGGCGAAGTGCTCGAGCGCTCGCTGGTCCATCTCGGCCTCAAGCACTACTTCCTGGTCGACTTCCCGCAGGAGCCCGGCGCGCTGCGCCGCTTCCTCGACACGGTGCTCGGGCCGAACGACGACATCACCCTGTTCGAGTACGTCAAGCGCAACAACCGGGAGACCGGCGAGGCGCTGGTCGGCATCCAGTTGGGATCCTCGGCCGACCTGGACGGCCTGCTGGCCCGGATGCGCGCAACGGAACTTCACGTCGAGACGTTGAAACCGGGCTCGCCCGCCTATCGCTACCTGCTGTTCTAGGGCCTCCCCGCCGACATGCACCCACCGTCTGGACCCGGTGCCGCCGGTTTCGGGCTGGTCAGCGCTGCCACGGTAGCGTCGCTCGCACTGCTTGTGTGGGCAGCGATCTGGGTCGCTCGCCGTGGGCCGCGGTTACGGGCACTCATGGCGCGGATGTCCGACGTTCCCGCGATCGGCGAAGCGATGCGATGGGTGCGGGGGCGAATCGGTCGGTTGCCCACCAGCGAAGTCGCCGGCATCGCAGTGCTTCTCGGGCTCGCCGCGGTCGTGTCGTTGGCGGTCGGCTTCACCGAAGTGCTCGACGACGTGCTCGAGGGCGACGGCGTCGCCGGAATCGACCAGCCGACAACCGGGTGGCTTGCGGCCCACCGTGATCTATGGCTGACCAGCACCCTGCGGGTGGTCACCCACGCTGGCGGTCCCCTTCTGCTGGCGGCGGTCGCCTTGCCGATTTCCGTTGCCGCCGCCTGGCGATGCAGGTCGTGGCGGCCCCTGGTGCTTGCTCTCGTTTGTGGCGGTGGGATTCCCTTGATCCTCTTCACCGCCAAAGCCTTGGTGGGGCGGGAACGCCCGCCCGTGCCATTCGCCCTGGTCGACGCCGACGGGTATTCGTTTCCCTCCGGGCACGCCACCGGCACCGCCGCGACCATGGCCATCACTGCATGGATCCTGACCCGCTGGCTGATCCCGTGGTGGACCGGGCGCGTGGTGGTGTGGACGGCGGCGATCGGGTCGGTGTTCCTGATCGGGTTCTCGCGCGTCTATCTCGGCGTCCATTACCTCAGCGATGTGCTCGCCGGCTGGATGCTGGGCGTGGCTTGGGCCGGCGCCGTCATGCTCGCCGGATTCTGGTGGGACAACACCACGCGGACCGGCAAACGGCAGCCGGATCCGTGACGGCTCAGGGGCGGTGCTTCCCGAGGTACCCCGGCACGGGAGTGCCGGGACTGAGGTCGTCGGCCGGCACCGGCGTTCCGGCAGACAGGCTCAGCGGCACCACACCCGCCCAATGAGGCAGCGGAACGTCCTGCGGATCGTCGGCCGGGGGGCCGCTACGCACCTTCGCCGACACCTCGACGAGATCGAGCGCGAGCACCCCCGTCGCGGCGAGCTCGCGGGCGTCGGGGGCGCGGCAGTCTTCGGCGCGCCCGGGCGCGATGTGGTCGAGCAGGCAACGCAGCGCCTGCGCCTTCTCGGCGGGATCGTCGACGACGCGCGCATCACCCATCACGACCACCGAGCGGAAGTTCACCGAGTGGTGCATCGCGGACCGGGCCAGCACCAGACCGTCGACCAAAGTGACGGTGACGCAGACCGGCAGCCCAGCCCCCGATGCGCCGGCCGCCTTGGCCGCCAGCAACGGGCCGCTGCCCGTCGAACCGTGCAGGTAGAGGGTCTCGCCGCGCCGGGCATGAGTCGTGGGCAAGACCACCGGCCGACCGTCGCTCGAGTAACCCAGATGGCAGATGAGCGCCTCGTCGAGGATGGCGTGGATGGTGCGGCGGTCGTAGTGCGCACGCTCCCGGTAGCGGGTCGGGGTGGTGCGTGCCGTCGGCTGATATGCGGTGTCCACAGGATTGCCCTCGTATTTGTTCTAGTACATAATTAGTTGCGTGCCAGTACAAAACAGCATAGCCGGAACGGGCGCTGAGTCCATAGCCGCCAGCATCGAAGCGGCGATCTCCGCCGGAGCGCTGGCGCCCGGCGACGCGCTCCCGCCGGTCCGCGAGCTCGCCGGCCAACTCGGCGTCAACGCCAACACCGCCGCCGCGGCCTACCGCCTGCTGCGCCATCGCGGGGCGGTCGAGACGGCCGGCCGACGCGGCACCCGCGTGCGCCACCGCCCGGCGACCAGTCCGCGCTCGCTGCTCGGTCTGGACGTGCCCGCGGGCGTGCGCGACCTGTCGACCGGCAACCCGAACCCGGACCTGCTGCCCATCGCCGGCGCCTCGCCGGCCGGCTCGGGTACCGGCCAACCGGTCCTCTACGGCGAGCAGGCCGTCTCGCCCGAGCTGGCGGAATTCGCCCGCCGCGCGCTGGCCGCGGACGGGATTCCCGCCGATCAGCTGGCCGTGACCAGCGGCGCGCTGGACGGCATCGAACGCGCGCTCACCGCACACCTGCGCCCGGGCGATCGCGTCGCGGTCGAGGATCCCGGCTGGGCGAACCTGCTCGATCTCCTTGCGGCACTGGGGCTTTCGGCCGAGCCGGTGCAGGTCGACGACGACGGTCCGCTGCCCGACGACCTCGCCCGGGCGTTGGGGAGCGGGGTACGTGCCCTGGTGCTCACCAACCGCGCGCAAAACCCCACGGGCGCCGCGCTTTCGGCGGATCGGGCCGAGTCGTTGCGGGAGCTGTTGGGGCGGCGGGCCGACGACCTGCTGCTGGTCGAAGACGATCACTGCGCGGGCATTGCCGGGGTATCGCTGCGCGCCCTGGCCGGCTGCACCGCGCACTGGGCGTTCGTCCGGTCGGCGTCCAAGGCCTACGGCCCCGATCTGCGGGTGGCCGTCCTGGCCGGCGACCATCGCACCGTCGAGCGGGTGCATGGCCGGTTGCGGCTCGGACCTGGCTGGGTCAGCCACTTCCTGCAGCGGCTCGCCGTCGACTTGTGGTCCGACCCCGCGGCGGTGGCGCTGGTCGCGACGGCCGAAAGGCAGTACGCCGCCAGGCGTCAACGGCTATGTGACGCCTTTGCCGAACGCGGGCTGCCGGCGCACGGCCGCTCGGGGCTCAATGTGTGGGTGCCGGTTCCCGACGAGGCGGTCGCGGTTTCCCGGCTGCTCGGCGCGGGCTGGGCCGCGGCACCGGGCAGCCGGTTCCGGATGAACACGCCCGCGGGCATCCGCATCACGATCTCCGAGCTCGCTCTCGATGAGATCGATCCACTCGCCGGCGCGGTCGCACGCGCGGTGCACCCCGATGGCCGGGCGATCGTGTAGCGGCTCAGGCGTCCTCGTCGTCGTCGGTCGCCGCAGCGGGCCGGGGGCCGCTGCACAACGGATCGACGCCCGCAGTGGGCGCGATGTCGTGGCGCACGGTACGCCGACCCGACATCGTGTTCGCGCGAAGGCTCGGGTTGTGCAGGCAGACCCGTCGTTGACCGAATTGACTCATGGCGGCATCTTCGGGGGTAAGGCGGCGCGGCCGCCAGTCAGCTATCCACAGCCGACAGGATGGCGAACGAATGGCCCTGTAGCACAGTGCCGCCGGCGTCGGTGGCCGGCTCGTCCCAGGCCAGCACCACGTGACCGCTGACCGGGACCCGCACCGGCTCGGCTCCGAGGTTGCACACGATGTGCAACCGGCCGCGGGAGACGGTGATCCAGCGCTCGTCCTCGTTGTAGTCGACCGTGAGGTGGTCGAGCCAGGGATCCGCCATGTCGGGGTGGTTGCGCCGCAACGCGATGAGGTCCCGATACAGTCGGTGCAGCCGGGCGTGCTCGCCGGTGTCCACCTCGTTCCAGTCGAGTTTGCAGCGCGCGAACGTCTGGGGGTCCTGCGGGTCGGGGATCTCGTCGGCGTCCCAGCCGTGTTCGGCGAATTCGGCCTTGCGTCCTTCGGCGGTGGCCCGGGCCAGCTCCGGTTCGGGGTGCGAGCTGAAGAACTGGAACGGGGTCGAGGCCGCGTATTCCTCACCCATGAAAAGCATGGCGGTATAGGGGGATCCGAGCGCGAGTGCGGCTTTGACGGCCAGCTGGCCGCCGGTCAGGTTCTGCGAAGGACGGTCGCCCAGGGCGCGATTGCCGACCTGGTCGTGCGTGCAGGTGTAGGCGACCAGCCGGGTGGCCGGGATGCCCGTTTCCTCGCTGGTGTCCAGCGGCCGCCCATGGCGGCGGCGCCGGAACGACGAATAGGTGGCGGCGTGGTAGAAGCCGTGGCGCAGCGTCTGCGCCAGGGTGGCCAGGCTGCCGAAATCGCCGTAGTAGCCCTGACGCTCGCCGGAAACAGCGGTGTGGATGGCGTGATGAATGTCGTCGGCCCATTGCCCGGTCAGACCGTAGCCGCCCCGGTCGCGCGGGGTGATCAGCCGCGGGTCGTTCAGGTCGCTCTCGGCGATCAGCGACAGTGGCCGCCTCAATTGCTGTGCCAGCCAGTCTGTTTCGGTGGCGAGCTCCTCGAGGATGTGGATCGCGGTGGTGTCCACCAGGGCGTGGACGGCGTCCAGCCGCAGGCCGTCCGCGTGGAAATCGCGCATCCAGCGCAGCGCGCAGCCGATGATGTAGCGGCGCACCTCGTCGGAATCGGCGTCGGCGATGTTGATGCCCTCGCCCCACGGGTTGCTCGCCGACGACAGGTAGGGCCCGTACCGCGGCAGGTAATTGCCCGACGGGCCGAGGTGGTTGAAGACCGCGTCGATCAACACCCCCAAACCCTTGCCGTGGCAGGCGTCGACGAAGCGCACCAGCCCGTCGGGTCCGCCGTAGGGCTCGTGCACGCTGTACCACAGGACACCGTCGTATCCCCAACCATGCGTGCCGGCAAAGGAATTCACCGGCATCAGCTCGACGAAGTCGACGCCGAGGTCGACCAGATAGTCCAGCTTCTCGACGGCGGCGTCGAAGGTTCCGGCCTCGGTGAACGTGCCCAGGTGCAGCTCGTAGATGACGGCGCCCTCGACCGCGCGGCCGGCCCACCCGCCGTCGGTCCACGTCGCGGCGGCCGGGTCCCACAATTGCGAGCGGGCGTGCACGCCGTCGGGCTGGCGGGGCGAGCGCGGGTCGGGCAGCACGGTGGGGTCGTCGTCGAGCAGGTAGCCATAGCGGGCGTCCGGCGCGGTATCGACGGTCGTGTGCCACCAACCGCCCGCCGAGCGGGTCATGGCGTGCACCTGGCCCTCGACGTCGAGTCGAACCTGCGCGGGTATGGGCGCCCAGACCCGGAATTCAGTCATGGTGGCGCTCCAGCAGAACCACGGGCAGGTCGGCGAACAATTGGGCGGCCGACGTCGGGCCGTCGGCGATCACCCCGGTCAGGGCGTCCTTCCAGGTGCCGTCCGGCAGTGGCAAAACCGTGTTGCCCCAGCCTGTTTCGGCCAGGCGCACGGTCCAGCGGGTCACCGCCACCACGATGTCCTCGCCGCGACGGAAGGCCAGCACGTGATCGCCGGCGTCGCCGTTGGCGAGTAGCGGGACGTAGTCGCCATGCAGGAAGGTGTCCGGGTGGTTACGGCGCACGCGAAGTGCGGTCGTGACGACCCGGATCTTCGGATGCTCCAGGGCCTGCAGGGCTGCGCGGCGGGCGGCATAGTCGACGGCTCGTCGATTGTCCGGGTCGACCAGGCTGTCGTCCCACAGCTCGGTGCCCTGATACACGTCAGGAATGCCGGGCACGGTCAGCGCGAGCAGCTTCTGGGCCAGCGCGTCGCTGGCGGCGTGCGGATTCAGTTGGGCGACAAGCTCGGTCAGCTGGCCCGCCACCGGGCCGTCGAGCACGGTGTCCAGCCATTGGTGCACCGCACCCTCGAAATCGGCGTCCGGCTCGTTCCAAGAGGTGTGCCAGGCCGCCTCCCGGATGGCCTTCTCGGTGTAGTTGTGCAACCGCTCGCGCAGGGCCTCGGTGACCTCACCGTTCACGGGCCACACGCCGAAGATGTTCTGCCACAAGAACTGTCCGGTCGCCGGATCGGGGGAGGGCGCGTCGATCTCCCAGCGGGCGAGGAACTCGGTCCACAGCGAGGGCACCTGTGACAGCACCGAAATGCGGGCCCGCACATCCTCGCCGCGCTTGGTGTCATGGGTGGTCAGTGTGGTCATGGTCTGCGGCCACAGCCGGGCCCGGCTGGCGGCGCTGTGATGGAATTCGGCCGCGCCGACCCCGAAGCGGTGCGGTTCGCCGCCCACCTCGTTCAGCGAGACCAGCCGCGCGTCGCGGTAGAACAAGCAGTCCTCGACGGCCTTGGCGGTGACGGCGCCGCACAGCTGCTGCAACCGGGTGGCCGGCTCCCCGCCGCGGGCCAGCGCCGCCGCCAGCACCTGCAGCGCGGGGCCCAACTGCGGTGCGGCCGCCTCGGTTTCGGCCAGCGCGGTGGGCAGCAGCGCGACCAGGCCGGGATAGTCGCAGCGGTAGACCTCGATACGGGTGAGCAGCGCGGCCACGGCGTCGGGCAACAACGGGTGGTCGACGCCGGCCGCGGCCACGATGCTGCGGCGCAGCCGGCGCAGCTCACTGGCCAAGGTGTCGGTGGCCGAACGAATCTTGAGGTCCGCCAGCATGTCCGGCATCGCGGAGTAGTCCACGCCGGTGGATTCGACCAGTTCGGTCAGCGCCCGGGCCCCGCCCGGATCCACCAGAACGCCGCCTACTTCGCGCAGCACGTCATAACCGGTGGTGCCGCCCACCGGCAGGGTGGGCTCGAGGGCCTCGTCGACGGCCAGGATCTTCTCGATCACAATCCACGCTTCCGGGCCGGTCAGTTCGCGCAGCCACGCCAGGTACCCGCACGGATCGGATAAGCCGTCGGGGTGGTCGATGCGGATGCCGTCGACCAGCTCGTCGGCGAACCACCGGCCGACCTCGGTATGAGTGGCGTCGAACACCGCGCGGTCCTCCTGGCGCAACCCGGCCAGCGAGGTGATCGAGAAGAAGCGGCGGTAGCCGCACACGCCGTTGCGCCAGCCGACCAGCCGGTAATGCTGGCGGTCGTGCACTTGCGCGCCGCTGCCCCCCGCGGTGCCGGGCGCGATCGGAAACGCCAGATCGCCCAGGCGCAACACGTCCCCGTCGACCGTGAGGTCGGCGGCGTCGTCGTCGGAACCCAGCACCGGCAGCACGATGCGGCCGTCGTCGTCGAGGTCCCAGTCGATGTCGAAAAACGTTGCGTATTGCGAAGATCGGCCGTTTCGCAGGACGTCCCACCACCACGGGTTCTGCCGAGGATCGTCGATACCCACATGGTTGGGCACGATGTCCACGATCAAGCCCATGCCGCGCGCTCGGGCCGCCGCCGACAACCGTGCCAGGCCGTCGGCGCCGCCGAGCTCGGGGGACACCCTCGTCGGGTCGGTGACGTCGTAGCCATGGCTCGATCCCGCCGTCGCGGTCATGATCGGAGACAGGTACAGGTGCGACACCCCGAGGTCGTTCAGGTAGTCGAGCAGGTTTTCCGCGTCGGCGAAGGTGAACGCGAACCCACTCGATTCACCACGCAGTTGCAGCCGATAGGTGGAGATGACGGGTAAAGCCATGCGTCACTGCGTCTTACGCAAGACCAGTAGCGAGCGCGACGGCAGGGACACCTTCTCCTCGGCGGTCACCACCTGATCGGCTCCTTCTTTGCGCCCCGTCGGTTCGTTGGTGTCCAGTTCCACGGCCCACTCTTTCGCATAGTCGCTGTTCGGCGTCACGAAGTCCACCGGATCTTCACCGGCGTTGAAACACAACAGGAATGAGTCGTCGATGACCTGTTCACCGCGGGCGTTGGGCGCGGTGATGGCCTCGCCGTTGAGGAACACCGCGACACACTTGTGAATGCTTTCGCCCCAGTCCTCATGCGTCATCTCGCGGCTGCTTGGATTCAGCCAGGCGATGTCGCGCACCTCGTCGCCGCTGCGGATCGGTTCGCCCTCGAAGAACCGGCGCCGGCGGAACACCGGATGGCGCTTGCGCAGCGTGGTCACCCTGCGTGCGAACTCCAGCAGGTCGGCGTTCTTGTCCACCAAAGACCAGTCCATCCAAGACAATTCGGAGTCCTGGCAGTACACGTTGTTGTTGCCGTTCTGGGTGCGGCCGAACTCGTCACCGTGGGCGATCATCGGCGTGCCCTGGCTGACCATCAGGGTCGCCCAGAAGTTGCGCATCTGGCGGCAGCGCAGCTCGATGATGTCCGGGTCGTCGGTGGGGCCTTCGACGCCACAGTTCCACGATCGGTTGTGGCTTTCCCCGTCCCGGTTCTCCTCCCCGTTGGCCATGTTGTGTTTCTCGTTGTAGGACACCAGGTCGGCCAGCGTGAAACCGTCGTGCGCGGTGACGAAGTTGATGCTTGCGCTGGGACGCCGGCCGGTCGCCTCGTACAGGTCCGACGACCCGGTCAGCCGGGAAGCGAACTCGCCCAGGGTTGCGGGCTCGCCCCGCCAGTAGTCGCGCACAGTATCGCGATACTTCCCGTTCCACTCGGTCCACAAACCCGGGAAATTTCCGACTTGGTAGCCGCCCTCGCCGACGTCCCACGGTTCGGCGATCAATTTGACCTGACTGACGATGGGATCCTGCTGCACCAGATCGAAGAACGCGCTCAATCGGTCGACGTCGTGCAGTTCGCGGGCCAGAGTGGCGGCCAGGTCGAAGCGGAAACCGTCCACGTGCATCTCGGTCACCCAGTACCGCAGCGAGTCCATGATCAGCTGCAGCACGTGCGGGTGGCGCGGATTCAGGCTGTTGCCGGTGCCGGTGTAGTCCTTGTACAGGCGCAGGTCGGTGTCGACCAGCCGGTAGTACGCGGCGTTGTCGATGCCGCGGAAATTGATGGTCGGCCCGAGGTGGTTGCCCTCGGCAGTGTGGTTGTAGACCACGTCGAGGATCACTTCGATGCCGGCTTCGTGGAAGCTGCGCACCATGGACTTGAACTCGGCGACGCTGGACGTTCGGTTGGCCGCGTACTGGTTGTGCGGCGCGAAATACCCGAAAGTGTTGTAGCCCCAGTAGTTTCGCAGCCCCAGATCCAGCAGTCGCGAGTCGTGCATGAACTGATGCACGGGCATGAGTTCGATGGCCGTGACCCCTAGCGACTTGAGGTGGTCGATGATCGCCGGATGGGCCAGCCCGGCATAGGTGCCCCGAAGCTCCTCGGGAACGCTGGGATGGGTTTGCGTCATCCCCTTGACATGGGCTTCGTAGATGACGGTTTCGTGATAGGGCGTCAGCGGTGCGCGGTCGGATCCCCAGTCGAAGAACGGATTGCTCACCACGCTGGTCATGGTGTGGCCCAGCGAATCGACCATCGGGGGAATGCCCGGATCGGCTCCATCGGCGTTGGGTCCGTCCGGGTCGACCGCCTTCATGTCGTAGGAGAACAGCGCCTGGCCGAAAGTGAAGTCGCCGTGAAAAGCCTTGCCGTACGGGTCCAGCAGCAGCTTGCTGGGGTCACAGCGGTGACCGGCTGCCGGGTCGAAGGGGCCGTAGACCCGATAGCCGTATTGCTGGCCCGGGTTGATGTTGGGCAGATAGGCGTGCCAGACGAATCCGTCCACCTCTTCCAAGGCAATCCGCGACTCGCCGCCGTGATGGTCGATCAAGCACAACTCGACCTTCTCGGCGATTTCGGAGAACAACGAGAAGTTGGTTCCCGCGCCGTCGTAGGAGGCGCCGAGCGGATACGGGTCACCCGGCCACACGGTGGCGAGTTTGGGTTGGTGGTTACCGCCTGCTTCTGAAGCGGGACTGTTTGTTGACACCCATCGACCTTATCCGCGCCCGGTTGCGCTCACGCGCGTTGGAGACCAGGGAGTAAGGCGGGTCACCACCAGCCCGTGGCCTCGGCGATCTGGCGGCCCAATTCGGGTGCCATGGTCCGCACGTAGGTGGGGGACAGGTGGTGGGCGCCGTGATAAATCAAGATGTTTCCCTCGACCGGGCGGCACACGTCGGCGCGGCAGATCGCGTCCGACATGTCGAGCACCTTGAGCTGCGGGAACTGCGCGACGAAGTCGAGCGTCTGGTTGCGGTCGGAGAGCATATCGGAACGCTTGATGGCGCATGACTGCGCGGTGCCGCCCCGTTTGGCCAGGCAGTCCGCCGGGTCGAACGGCTGACCGTTTTTGACCAGCCAGGGCGTGTCCCGCATGCCGAGAATGGGAATGTTGTTGTCGGACAACGTTTGCCAGATCCCGATATAGGTGGCAGGCATCACATCGCCGGCCCTGATGTTCCACGGCCGCGTGGTGGTGGTGAAGACGTAGTCGGGCCGGTCGGTGACCAGTTTGGTCATCGTTCCCTGCACCCATTCCCGGCATTGGGGATAGGGGGCGTTGTTGCCCATGATCAACGGGACCTGCTCGGTCGACAGGGGGCAACCCATCTTGAGGTACGTCACGACCTTGAAGCGGTGCAGCCTGCCCAGGACGTCCAGCGCGGGCAGCCAGTGTTCGGCATGGGACCCACCGGCGAGTGCGATGGTCCGGTCGGCGGCCACATCGCCGTAGGTGCAGGTGACCACCGCGGGGTTGACGAAGTCGCTGATGCACCCGTCCCGGGTCGAAACGGGCAGGTCCTGCTTGACCTCTAAGACCGTGGGCCGCATGGGCAGCGCGGGCACGCGCAGGTGTTCGGTGAGGGCTCGGGCACCCGGATAGTCCTGCGGGTTGAGGACGCTGAGCTCCTTGCCGGCCGACCGCAAGACCGTCACGTGCTGACGCCAGGTGAAGGACGTCGCCGTCAGGGTCACACCCAGCAACACGATGGCCGATCCCAGCGCCATGGTCGGCCGGGCCAGGCGCGTCAGCCACGGAATGGTCGGTGCCGCCGCGGCCGGCTTCGAGGACGCGCGGTAGCGCAGCGGGTCCTCGACGAGCCGATTGGTCAGATACGCCAGCACACCAGACACCAGCAGCAGAACCGCGCCTTCGACGAAGCCGGCGTGCTTGTGGCCGCTGTAGGACAGCCAGAAGATCAGCAGCGGCCAGTGCCAGAGGTACAGCGCATACGCCATGGCGCCCAACTCCACCAACGGGCGCGTCGCCAGCAGCCGATTGGGCAACGGCAACCGACCACCCCGCAGATTGGCTCCGGCGAGGATCATCAGCATGGCGGCGCCGACCGGCACCAGGGCCCACGGGCCGGGGAACTCGTGCACGCCGTCGATCAGCGCCCCGCAGGACAGCACCGCGGCCAGCGCGACCGTGGCCGATACCGTCCGCAACCACATCGGCCAGCGGACGCGGGTGACCAGCGCGCCCACGAGTGCGCCCAGCAACAGCTCCCAACCTCGCGCGAAAGTGTTGTAGTAGGCGGCCGGCTGGTCCTGCTGATGCGCGATGATCGCGTAGCCGAACGAGGCCACCGTCAACGCGGACAGCGCCGCCACGAACACGGTGCGCAACCGGGCGCCCATCCGGCGCCCGAACAGATAGGCCAAGCCGGCAATCAACACCAGGAAGCTGACGTAGAACTGGCCCTGCACGGACATCGACCAGATGTGCTGCAGGGGGCTGACGGCTTCGCCCGCGCGCAAATAATCGGATGCGGTGTTGGCCAGCTCCCAGTTCTGGTAGTAGCCGAGGCTCGCGAGGCTTTGATCGGCAAACGTCTCCCACCGGGTCTCCGGTTGAACCAGAATGGTCAACACCGCGCACCCGGCCAGCACCACGACGAGTGCGGGAACGAGGCGTCGGGCCAGCCGGATCACCTCGGATACCGGCGACAGTGTCCCAGCGGTGTTCAGCGCGGCGCGAATCACCTTGCCGCCGAAGAAGAACCCGGACAGCGCCAGAAACACGTCCACGCCGCCCGACACCCGGCCGAACCAGATATGGAAGACCGCGACCAGCGCGATCGCAATACCGCGCAGGCCGTCGAGGTCGTACCGATAAAACCCCTCGGACCCCCCATTGCGCACCCCCGTGACCCGCGGATCGGCGATGGCGTCCGGCGCAGGAGGCGGTGGCGGGGTCTGCATGATCGACAGTCAATTTACCGAAAACCCGCCACCGGCTCCCGACTGCTCACGGCGCGGCGGCTGCTCAGGTGGGTCGCTGAGCTTCCGAGCCGGGTTGCGGGGGAGCGGGTGGCGGGCGTCGGACGGTCGAGAATGGACCGCGAATTACCTGGCGATGCCGGCGCCGGTCGGCTGCAGCGGCGACTGCTGGGTCGGCACCTGCTGCACCGGGGCCTGCTGGAACGGCGACTGCTGCAGCGGCGCCTGCTGGGCGGGTGCCTGCTGCAGCGGCGTCTGCTGGGCGGGCAGCTGCTGCGGTGCCTGCTGGTACGGCGACTGCTGGAGCGGGGCCTGTTGAGCGGGCGCTTGCTGCAGCGGGGCCTGCTGAGCAGGCAGCTGCTGCGGTGCCTGCTGGTACGGCGACTGCTGCAGCGGGGCCTGCTGGGGTGCCTGCTGGGCGGGCAGTTGCTGTGGTGCCTGCTGCAGCGGCGCTTGCTGGGCCGGGGCGGAGGCACCGAGAACCCGGACCATGTAGGGCGTCATGCCGTTGGCGCGCACCGGCGAGACCTGCACGACGTCGCCGACCTCGAGCATCTGGTTGTTGCCCAGGTACATCGCGACGCTTTGCGTGCCCTCCGGGCCGTAGAAGATCAGATCGCCCTTGCGGGCCTGCTGCGGCACGATCTTCTGGCCGACTCGGTAGATCGCGCCCGACGAGCGCGGCAGCTTGATGCCGGCGCCGGCGTAGGCGTACTGCATCAGCCCGGAAGCGTCGAAACCGACCGTGTTGATGCCGGTGCCGGTGCCGCGGGTGGGGCCGTTGATGCCGCCACCGGCCCAGGAGAACGGCACACCGCGCTGCGAAAGACCGCGGGCGACCACCACGTCGGTGGCCTGCTGGTAGTCCATCGACCTGGCGCCCGGGTCGGCGGTCGCGATGGTGGTGGGAACCACCATCGGCGCCCCGAGCAGGGCTAAGCCGATCGCGAAGGCGTAGATGCGTTTCATGTTCATGGCCTTTCCCTGGCCTCTCCAGGCGCTCAACTGGCCTCGGCGCGGTGACTTCGCGCGTCCGCCCCGGTTCATGAACCAAAGCGAGGCCCCCACGCTGGGGCCGAACGCGGTCCATGGCACTTGCGAGTGAATCAGCGGTCGGGCCGCTCAATTCACATCAGTCACAAAAGCCACTTTGACAACAGATGGTGTTAGCCGCCAGGTCCACGCGGGATTTTTTGTCGTACCGTGACCGGATGGTGACGGGCGCGCCCAATTCCGTATGCGCAGTTGTGATTTCGGTCTCAGTCGGCTACGGATTCGCACGTCCGCCAACGGCCGGCGGCGGCGTGATCAAAGCCAGTAGCGTTCGCTGAACATCGTCAGCAGCGATCCGGCTATCGAGCTGACCATCACCAGCGCCAGCGACAGCACCGGCCAGAAGGACATGTACCAGCCCTTGAGCAGGGAAACGACCGGCCCGATGACCGCCGCGGTCATGGCCGCACCGATGCCGCCCCAGACCACCGGGTGGATATACAGGTCGAGCCCATAGGGAACCGGCCCGCAGGTCTCGTCCTCGCACACATTCGCCAGGAAGCCGAAGAGCCGCGTCGGCCAGGTCGTCGCCGTGGCCAGCACCGCGAGCAGGATCAGCAGCGCTACCGTGCAGGCGATGTCCCAGGGCGCCACCCGCACGCGCAGCACCCGAGGAGCTTCGTCCTCGTACTCGAGCAGCGGGTAGTGGGTGTCGGGGGACCAGCCTGGCCCCGGCGGCGGCCCGGCCTCGGCTCCGGGCGCTGCGCTGTCGGGCTGCTGCGGCGTGGCCATGATGTCCCATGCTTCCCGACGTCGGAGTTTTGCGCGAATCGGCTGCTTTACCCTCGATCACTATGCCCGCGGCAAAGGCCGGCCTGACGCCCGATCAGATCAGCGCGATCGACGCCGCGCACCTGTGGCATCCCTACAGCACCATCGGCGCCGAATCCGTCGCACCCGTGGTGGCGGTCGGCGCCCGCGGCGCGTGGCTCACCCTGATCCGCGACGGCAGGCCGCTCGAGGCGCTCGACGCGATGAGCTCCTGGTGGACCGCGATTCACGGGCACGGCCACCCGGTGCTCGATGCGGCCCTGTCCGCCCAGCTCGGCGCCATGAACCACGTCATGTTCGGCGGGCTGACCCACGAACCCGCCGCGCGCCTGGCCCAGCTGCTGGTGGACATCACCCCGGCGGGTCTGGAGACGGTGTTTTTCAGCGACTCCGGATCGGTGTCGGTGGAGGTGGCGGTCAAGATGGCGCTGCAGTACTGGCGCAGCCGCGACCGGCCCGGCAAGCACCGGCTGATGACCTGGCGCGGGGGCTACCACGGCGACACGTTCACGCCGATGAGCGTCTGCGACCCCGACGGCGGCATGCATTCGCTGTGGACCGACATCCTGGCCCGCCAGGTGTTCGCCCCGCAGGTGCCGCGGCACTACGACGCCGGCTACAGCGCGGAGTTCGAGGAGCAACTGGTCGGGCACGCCGCCGAGTTGGCCGCCGTCGTCGTCGAGCCCGTCGTGCAGGGCGCCGGCGGCATGCGCTTCCACGACCCGCGATACCTGCGCGACCTGCGCGACATCTGCCGGCGGCACGAGGTGCTGCTGATTTTCGACGAGATCGCCACCGGCTTCGGGCGCACCGGCGAGCTGTTCGCGGCCGACCACGCAGGCGTGAGCCCGGACATCATGTGCGTCGGCAAAGCGCTGACCGGGGGATATCTGACCCTGGCCGCCACCCTGTGCACGGCCGACATCGCCCACACCATCAGCGGCGGCGAGGCCGGAGCGCTGATGCACGGCCCCACGTTCATGGCGAACGCGCTGGCCTGCGCGGTATCAGTGGCCAGCGTCGAGGTGCTGCTCGGGCAGGACTGGCGGTCGCGGGTCGGCGAGATCGGCGCCGGCCTGGCGGCCGGACTCGAGCCGGCGCGGGCATTGCCCGGCGTAAGCGACGTGCGGGTGTGCGGCGCCATCGGCGTCATCGAGTGCGAGCGCCCCGTCGACCTGGCCGTCGCCACCCCCGCGGCCCTGGACCGCGGCGTCTGGCTGCGCCCCTTCCGCAACCTGGTCTACGCGATGCCGCCCTACATCTGCACGCCCGACGAGGTCGCCCAGATCACCTCGGCGATGGTGCAGGTCGCCCACCTCGTAGGCTGAACGCCGATGAAGGCACCGATCGAGGTTTCCCCGCTGGCCTGGCTGGAAGCGGTGGAACGGCAACGCCGGGAGGCCGGGCTGCGCCGTTCACTGCGGCCGCGTCCCGCGGTCGCCACCGAGCTGGATCTGGCCTCCAACGACTACCTCGGGCTCTCGCAACACCCCGACGTGATCGATGGCGGGATCGCCGCGCTGCGCATGTGGGGTGCCGGGGCGACCGGGTCCCGGCTGGTCACCGGGGACACCGAGTTGCACCAGCAGTTCGAGTCCGAGCTGGCCGACTACGCCGGCGCCGAATCCGGGCTGCTGTTCTCCTCCGGCTACGCGGCCAACCTGGGCGCCGTCGTCGGGTTGTCGGGCCGGGGTTCGCTGCTGGTCTCCGACGAGTATTCGCACGCGTCGCTGGTGGACGCCTGCCGGCTGTCGCGGGCGCGGGTGGCGATCACGCCGCATCGCGACGTCGGCGCCGTGGAGGCGGCGCTCGCCGCGCGCCCCGAGGAGCGCGCGGTCGTCATCACCGAGTCGGTGTTCTCCACCGACGGCGCGCTGGCGCCGCTTCGGGAACTGCACGAGGCGTGCCGTCGCCATCGCGCCCTGCTCATCGTCGACGAGGCACACGGCTTGGGGGTGCGCGGCGGCGGGCGCGGGCTGCTGCACGAGGCCGGGCTGGCCGGTTCGCCGGACGTGGTCATGACCACCACGCTGTCCAAGGCGCTGGGCAGTCAGGGCGGCGCGGTGCTCGGGCCGGCGTCGGTGCGCGCCCATCTGATCGACGCGGCGCGCACCTTCATCTTCGACACCGGCCTGACCCCGGCGGCGGTGGGCGCCGCACGGTCCGCGCTGGGCGTGCTGCGGTCGGAGCCCTGGCGGGCGGCCGCGGTGCTGCGCCATGCCGCCATGCTCGCCGAAGCGTGCGGGGTGGCCGAGGTGCCGCAGTCGGCGGTGGTGTCGGTGATCCTGGGCGACCCGGACGTGGCGGTGGCCGCCGCGACCGCCTGCCTGGATGCCGGCGTGCGGGTGGGCTGCTTCCGGCCCCCGACCGTGCCCGCCGGGACGTCGCGGCTGCGGCTGACCGCCCGCGCGTCGCTGGACGACGCCGAACTCGAGGTCGCGCGGCGCGTGCTGACCGATGTGCTCGCCACGCTCGGCTGAGGCGCGCCGGTGACGGTCCTGGTCGTCACCGGCACCGACACCGGGGTCGGCAAGACGGTCGCCACCGCGGCACTGGCGTGTCACGCTCGTCAGGCCGGCCTCGACGTCGCGGTGTGCAAACCGGTTCAGACGGGCACCGACGCCGGCGACGACGACCTCGCCGAGGTGGCCCGGCTGTCGGGGGTGAGCGAGCTGGCTGGACTCGGCCGGTATCCGCAGCCGCTGGCGCCGGTGGCCGCCGCCGAGGCGGCCGGAATGCCGCTGCCCACCCGCGAGCAGCTGCTGGCGCTCATCGGCGAGCTGGACCGCCCGGGGCGGCTGACGCTGGTCGAGGGCGCCGGGGGGCTGCTGGTCGAACTCGGCGAAAACGGTGTCACCGCACGCGATCTCGCCGTCGCGCTGGGCGCCGCGGTGCTGGTCGTGGTCGGCCCGGCGCTGGGCACCCTGAACCACACCGCGCTGACCCTGGAATCTATTGCCGCACAGGGGCTTTCGTGTGCGGGCCTGGTCATCGGCAGCTGGCCCCGGCGGCCCGGGGTGGTCGAGACGACCAACCGGTCCGCGCTGGCCCGGCTGGCCGCGGTGCGCGCGGTGCTGCCCGAAGGTGCGGCGTTACTGGACACCGCCGAGTTCGCGACGCTGTGCGCCACGGCGTTCGACCGCGACTGGGTCACCGCCCTGGTGGCCTGATGGTCCACTCCATCGAGCTGGTCTTCGACCGCGATACCGAGGTGGCTATCCGGAACATCTGGGAAGCGTTGGCCACGGCGGGGATACCCAGTCAGGCGCCCGCCAGCCGGCCGCATGTGACATTGGCCGTGGCCGAAGGCATCGCCGCCGACGTCGACGCGCTGCTGCGCCCCGTCGCTGAGCGGCTGCCGCAGCGCTGCCTCATCGGTGCACCGGTGTTATTCGGGCGCGCCAGTGCGGTTTTCGCGCGGTTGGTGGTGCCGACCGGCGAACTGCTGGCCCTGCACGCGCAGGTGCACCGGGTGTGTGCTCCGCACTGCAAGCCCGGCCCGATGCCCAACAGCCTGCCCGGTCAGTGGACCGGGCACGTCACGCTGGCGCGCCGCGTCGGCGGCGCCCAACTCGGGCGGGCGTTGCGCGTCGCGGGCCGGCCCACCCAAATCGAGGGCAATTTCGCGGGTTTGCGTCGCTGGGATGGCAACAAAAAGGTCGAACACCTGATCGGTGGCTAGGCGTCCGCCAGCACCGGCGCGGTGGCCGCCTGCACCCGGGCGCGCCGCTCGTCGATGGCCCGGCCCAGGTCCTGCAACAGCAGCGGCTTGTCCATGACCAGCTCGACGAGGTGATCGCGATCGATCTCCAGCGCGGTCAGTTCGCCGATGGCCTGGGCGTCGGCCAGGTTGGGTTGTCGGGTCAGCGCGGTCACACCCAGGAACGAGCCCTCGTCCAGCCCCCCGACCGCGACCACCGTTCCATCCGTCGCTGTGGCGGTCAACCGCACGCCGCCCTCGAGCAGAAACGTCATTCTGGCGGGAACGTGACCGGCCTGCTCGACGATCTCATTCGCCCCGTAGCGAACGATTTTCGCGTGCGACACCAGGGCCTGCTGATCCTGTGGGCTGAGCCGCAGCGCCGGTGCCACCACGGTCCGCACCGCCCTCTCGATGCGCTCGCTCGTCGAGATGTCGTCCTGGGCGCCGTCGAGGTGCAGGCCCTCGCGCCGCGCGGCGTACCAGAGCCAACGCAGAAACGCGGCTTGCGCGGCGGAGTCGTCCGCAGGCGACGTCAGCCCGACGCTGACCCGGTACTCGGCCCCTCCGGTCGGCACCGACGCCGCCACCGCGCCGGGCCTGCGCTGCGGCAATGCGTTGGCAATCCGTTCCAGCAGCGCACACACCCGATCCGGCGGGTCGATCTCGGAAAACGTTGTGGTCATTGTCAATTGGTGCCCGCCGGCCGGGCGGCTGAGATTGGTGAACGAGGTGGTGGCAAGCACCGAGTTCGGGGTGATCTGAAGCCCGTGACCGGACTCGATGTGTACGGACCGCCAGTTCGCCTCCACGATCCGGCCGCGGGCCGATGGGGTGTCCAGCCAGTCACCGATCCGGAACGGCTGCTCGAACAACATGAACAGGCCCGACACGATCTGGCCGACGGAATTCTGCAGCATCAGGCCGATGACCACCGAGGTCACCCCCAGCGCGGTGAACAGGCCGCCGACGCGCACACCCCAGACGTAGGAGAAGATGACCGCCAGCCCGACCCCGATCAGCACGAATCGGGTCACGTCGAGGAAGATGCGCGGGATCCGCTGGCGCCAGGACCCCTGCGGTGCACCTTCGAAAACCGTTGCCTTGAGCCCGGATAACACCAGCACCAGCACCACGAAACCGAACACCGTCGCAAGCACCCGAACCGACGTGAACTGCGCGGGCATCTGGGCCACATTCACCAGCAGCACCAGCAGGGCGCCAAGCGGGATGAGATAACTGCGCAACAGCAGGACGGGCCGCGCCAGTGGACTCGTCTTGCGGACCAGCCCCTGGTGCCATTCGGTCAGCGCGATCAGCAGCAGCGGCAGGCCGAACACCACACCGGCGGCCCAATAAAGCGATGACGAGTCGAAGGTTGTCACTATTCCTGCCCTTCCGACAACTTCCAGATCTGTTGCTCGGTCCCGCCGACGGTGATGGTGCCCGCCGGAGTGAATCGGCGGATGTCACGCATCACCTCGTATACCTGTGCGGTGACGAAGATTCCGGATTGCGTTGTGCTGCTGCGTGTCTGGTGGGCCAGGTTGACGGCCGCCCCCCACATGTCGTAGACGATGCTGGATCGCCCGACCAGTCCGCTGATTACATGGCCGGTGTTGATGCCGGCCCGCAGTCCCAGGTGATAACCCGTCCTGCTGTTGAAGCGCGCGATGATGTCTTGCATCTCGATGGCGAATTCGACGGTGCGGTGGACGCTGTCCAACCGGGGGAAGTTCAGGCCGCAGCTGGCGAGGTATCCGTTGTGCAGTGTGCGAATCGGCTCGATGCCAAGGGATTCCGCCGCCGAATCGAGTTCCCGGATCAACTCGTCGACGATGCCCACCAGTTCGCGGCCGGAGAGCTTGCCGGAGATGTCGTCGAGACCGACGATGTCGGCGAAGATGACGGTGACGTCCTGGTGCTCCTGGGCGATGGTTTGTTCCCCGTCGCGATAACGCCGCGCCACCGGCTCGGGCATCAACGAAGCGAGCAGCCGGTCGTTCTCTTTGCGCTGCTCGGTCAGCAGTTCCTCTTTGATCTGCAGGTTGCGGCTCATGTCGTTGAAAGCGGCCATGAGTTCACCGATTTCATCGCGTGAGGTGACCGGGATCGCGACGTCGTAGTTGCCGGCGCCGATCTCACGCGCCCCGGCCTGCAACCGGCGAATGGGCCGCACGAATATCTGGGCGACCAGCAGCGCGGCCACGCAGATGACGAATACCATTGCCGTAGTTGTCAATATCAGCGTCTGGGTGAGCGACGCCACCCGGGCATTGGCCTCCGAGGTTTCCCTGGTCGCCACGATCGACCAGTGCAAATCGGAATTCGGCAGGGACAAGGGAGCGTAAGACGCCAGCTCTCGCCGGCCCAGATAGCCGGTGTCGGTCACCGTTCCGGTCTCGCCGCGTTGCGCGGCAAGCACGGCCGGGGTGGCGACGGGCTGGACCAGTGTGGTGCCGCCCCACCTGATCGCGGTGTCGACGGTCTCGCGGCGAGCGCCGGCGGCGAGTGCCTCCCGCCGATATCGCTGCGGGTCTTCGATGAACAGCCGCGAGTCGGAGCGCATGAGATTGTCCGGGCCCGCGAGATAGGTTTCGGCGGTCTGGCCCATGCCCGCGGCACGCCACTGCTTGTCCGCGGTCATGATCCGATTCACCTTCGCGATCGGCAGCGGCAGCGCCAGCGCCCCGGCGGGCCTGCCCGGCGGCCCGATGGGCGCGACCAACCACGCGATGGGCTGCCCGAGCTGGGGCTGATAGGGCTGAAAATCGGTGATCCACACGAAATTGACCGAGTTCGCCGCCATCGCCTTCTCGTAGGCGCCGCGCAGGTTCGACTGTCGATACGGGCCGGTGAGCACGTTGGTGCCCAGCGAGGCGCTTTTGCGGACGGTGTAGACCACGTTGCCGCGAGTGTCCAGCAGCAGCGCGTCGCGGTATTCGAAGCGGGTGGCGATCTCGCGGAAGTAGTCGTTGAAGCGGGCGTTGGCGGCCGACCAGGCGCTGCCGTCGCCCGCGTCGTCGGGTGCGGATCCATTCGGAGTCCCATGTGCCGCAACGGTGTAGTGCGCCTGCAGATATCGCTGTGAGTTGTTGGTCGGCAGCAAGGCATCGAGAGCCAGCTTGTTTCCGGTGTCGCGCTCCAGCGGTTTGATCAGCCGCTCGTTGTAGAAGTCCACCAGCGCGCGTTGCTGCCCGGGGTCGACGGGCGCGTTGGCCAGCTGGTCGAAGCCGGCGGTGAAGGCCTGCACCGCGTCCAGCGCGGTGGATCCGCGGCTGTAGACGACCAGCGAGTCCGACAAGTCCGAGAACAGCGTCTCGATCGCGCGTTTCTGCGCCTCGCGCAACTGCGTCATGCGCTCGGAAGCCGCGGGCAGCAGCGCATTGCGCGCCGCGACGTACTCGACAGTCCCGATCACACCCAGCGACGCCAGGCTGGACACCAGCAACATCAGCATGACTTTGGACTGAATGCTGACCCACGACAGCGCGCGCGGGCGGTGCCTCTTGGGGGCCGCGGCCTGCTCGTCCGGGGGAGCCGACTCTTTCGGGCGCATCAACTCCCCTGGTGTCCCCGACGCCACGGCGCCGCTTCTCGCGATGGCGTTACGAAGCGCACGCCCCGACGCCTACCCCCCGAAGAGCAGATACAAACCGGTGAAGGTGTAGCCGACCATCACCAGCATCATCGTCAGCTGCCCGGTGAGCTGGTGGCCGGTGGGCAGCAGCCGCAGCGCTTTGTCGTGGGCCGCGATCACCGCGACGATGTGCCCGGTGACCACACAGGTCACCTTGACCGCGGCCAGCACCGGGGGGTGCATGGACAACACGTAGGCGACGTGCAGATGCGCCAGGCCGAGCAGATTCCACCCGTGGCCGAAGGGGTCGGCCAGCGCGAAGAGCGCCTGTTGTCCGCGCTCCACGAGATAGGACAGGTAGTGCGCGAAGATGTAGCCCACCACGATCGGGATCAGCGAATGTGCCATCTCGCCGGGCAATTCGCGGCGATGCTCTGCGGTCACCCCGCCGGTGGCGCGTGCGGCGAGTGAAAACGTCAGTGCCACAACGCAAATGAAAACGATCAGGCCGACGGTGCGCAGCGTCGATGACGCCAAGGTCGGGGGCGCCCCGAATTCGCGGGTGACCTGGTCGGAGAAGCCGCGCCACGTCGGCGACGACGAGAAACTGTCGAACGCCGTCGAGCCGAGCAGCACCGCGAGCAGCACGACGACACCCGGCCGCACCGGCAGCGACGGCAGATGGTCGAGCGGGTTCCCGATGACGACCCGGCCGGTCTCCCGGTTGCGCCGAAACGGCGAGAGCCGGGAGACGGCCACGCTGTAAACGCCGAACGGGTCGGCGCGGGCCAGCCAGCGCTGCCCGCACAGCCACGCGCCGACCAGCATCAGCACGGCGTAGCAGGCTATCCATGTCCTGACCCACGGCAGTGACGCAGAATTCGGGCTGGCCAGCTCCATCCAGACGAAGGCGAACAGGCCGACCGCCGCGGGCCGATAGCCCCAGCCTTCGGGGTAGGACAGCCGTGGGCGGCCCAGCCGCTCCGGGGCGATGCGTCGCAGCAGCAGATACACCGTGCGCATCGGCGAAATCACCCGCCACACCGGTCCGAAGGCCAACGACAGTGCCACCAGCCCGACCCACAGCAGCACGTAGAACGCGCCGAGCAGCGCGTTGGACTCCGATTCGGGACCCCACACCCCGGCGGCCACCGCCCACGCCGCGAACGCCAGGGCCACCGCGGCCGCCGACCACCGCGCCGCCCGGGAATCGACCAACGTCGTCAGCGCCGCCGGCAAGGGACGCCCCGGCTTGAGCGGATCGAACCGCGGCCGGCGCCACGCGAAAGCCACCAGGGCGAAGGTGAACGTCAGCGCCCAGGCCGCCCCGACCATCGCGTAGGCGTAGGGCACCGGGAGGTCGCCCGACCCCCCGAGTCCGTGCGCGAGCACCACCGCCGCGGCGGCGGAGCTCACGACCGCACTTGGATGGTTGCGACGGTGCGGTCCAGATGGTGCAGCTCCACCGCGACGTTGCCGGGAACGTCGACGGCGAACCCGAACGTCTGGTTGGGCGCGGCCGCGACCTGGAACTTATGGTCGGGCGTCGAATGCACGTGCAGCTCATCGGCGGCGTCGCTGGTCACGTGCAGGGTGATCTGCTGGTGCACCTTTGCCTGCAACGTGGCGTTGGTCGGAGTGACCTGCCCGTTTGCGATGGTCACGTCGATCGTCAGCGGTGCGGCCGGAGATTTGCCCGTAGAACCGCCGCTGCAGGCGACCAGGCCGCAGGCCAGCGCCGCTGCGCCCGCCGCTCCCAGCGTGCCCCGTAGTGACATGGCCCTACGCCGCCCGAGGAATCGGCTGCTTGTCTTCCACCGGTTCCGGCTCGGCGAGGGAGTTGTTGAGTCGGCCGGCGCCCCAGGTCAAGCCGGCGATCACCATGAGCGTCAGGAACAGCACCACGATCCCGCCCGCGGTGAACAACCACGCCGGCGCGCTTTGGTCGCGTTCGCGCTGCAGGATGGTGACCTCCAGGACGAACGGCCGGGTGCTCGATGCCAGCGCGGGGACCTCGGGGGCCGGAATGGCGGAGTCTGCCGGTTCCCAGATCGGCACGGCCGTCATCGTGCGGCCGTCCTGGACGCGGAGCAGGGTCTTCCAATCTCCCCAGACCGGGACCGGCTGGGTGGAGCGGTAGTGTCCCGGCCCGACCTTGGCGAGCCGGTCGATGACGAGGCCGCGGTCGTTGTTCATGCGCCCCTGCCAGGACAGGATCGTCAGCCAGTCCGGATTGTCGCTGACCATGTCGGCGGGTAGGAGTTGGACGTCGGCCGACACCATGCGCTGCCCCGGCGGACTGGGCAGATCGGTCAACGTGATGGTGGCGTTGTTCTGGCCGGGCACCACGATGTGCAAGCCGTTGGCCACCGCGCCGCCGATCACCAACACCGTCACGACGATCACAGAGATGCCGATGGCGCGCCCGGGGAGGCGCTGTCCGGTGAGCACCATGCCGAACATGGCGCCGCACATACCCATCAGGATCGCAACCGGCACGGCCATGGCCAGGGCCTCGGGCCACATGCTCATCGGCCAGGGGTAGTGGTAGACCGCCGCGATCCACAGCGACTCAAGCCAAAGCCCGACCGTGCCCACGCCCAGCCCGGCGACGGCGCCAAACAGGATGGGGCGCTTGAGAAGCGGGGTCAGCGCGACCAGCTCGACTGCCAGCGCGGGTCCGAGGTAGAGCGGGAACCAGTTGATGGGAGCGCCCAGTATCGGCCCGACCAGCAAGGCGACACCACCACGCAGGGCGATGGCGAAGACGGCCGAGATCAGGGCCGCGCCTCGTCCCATGGTGATGCGGGCAGCGATCGCCGCCAGGGCTGAAGCGCCGGCGATCAGCATGGGTTGGAACACCAGGCGGAATTGCGGGACGCCGAAATCGAACTCGATCTGATAGACCGACAGGCCGATGAACAACCCACCGAACGACAGGTAACGCAGGAAGGTGATGAAGACGCCGTGGTAGACGTCTTCGCCTTCTTCGGCCTCACCCTCGCGCTCCAGCATCAGCACCGCGAACAGCGAAAAGCAGGCGCCGCCGATCATCATCAAATGCGTTGGGCCCCAGAGGGTGACGTCTTGGCCGAAGATTCGGTGCCAGATGTCGTCGAGCGGGAACCCGATCATCGCGTACATCCCACAACCGGCCATCAGCACGCCGCCGACCGGCGCGCGCCAGTTCTGCGTGATCCGCACTGCCGCCGGGCCGGGCTGGTCGAATGGCAGCACGACCGCCGTCATCCCACCAAGGAAGATGCCGAACAATCCGATGATGATGAAGTAGTGCGCCGGGTTGGCCAGCGGCCCGGGATCGCGGCCGTTGCCGATATGCCAGCTGACGTCCCAGATGAAGCCGAACAACGCGCAGATGATCGACGTGGTGAACACCAGAACCGGCAGGGCGACCCAGCCGGGGCGGTGGAACTTCTCGCCGAGCTTGTCGGCGAGGCGGGTCAACCAGGTGATGCGACGGGTGCGATGGGCATGGCCCACCCACAGCAACAGCAGGGTGATCACCACCGCGGCGATCGAGAGCCCGATCACCTGATTCAGCCCCGCACCGCGAGCCGGTGCCTCGGCAACAATCGTCAGTTCATTCGACCGCATCGTCGTGCCTCCCAACCGCGCCGGGCTGCCCCGGAGGATCCGATTGAAGTCAACCGCTTATTACTGTCAAGTAGGTCTGCGATTGCTTGTTTAATGCCCCGATGCAGCGCTCGTCAATCACGCTTTTGGTCGGGCGTGTCGGAATGGGGGCCGTCGCCTGTCGAACGTGTGGCATTGCGGCCCTCGCGGCGGTCGCGCAGGGCGATGTACAAGATCACCCCTACGACGATCACCGCAGGCAGGAAGGCCGGCGCCGCCAACAGCAGCATGTGGTGCGCCAGGATTTCGGCGTGCGGAGTCACCAAGGTCGTATACCCATAGCTAGGTCGGGTCGTTCGGCCGTTACCCTATTTTGAACACTTTTCATTCCGGCTGCCATCACCATGTGGCAGGTGTCCCCACGCGCGGACACGAAAAAGAGGCAGGGGAGTACCTGGTGACGCAAGCGGCAACTCGACCGACGGCCGAAACCGGCAACGACGAGGACATCTTGGCGGTGGCCCGGCAGCAGGTGCTGGAGGACGGCCAGGGATTGAGCCGTGACCAGGTGCTGCGGGTGCTGCAGCTGCCCGACGACCGGCTCGACGAACTGTTGGCGCTGGCCCACGAGGTACGCATGCGCTGGTGCGGACCGGAGGTCGAGGTCGAGGGCATCATCAGCCTGAAGACCGGCGGCTGCCCGGAGGACTGCCATTTCTGCTCACAGTCGGGCCTGTTCGCGTCGCCGGTGCGCAGCGCCCGGCTGGACATTCCCAGCCTGGTCGAGGCGGCCAAACAGACCGCAAAGTCCGGCGCCACCGAATTCTGCATCGTGGCGGCGGTGCGCGGTCCCGACGAGCGGCTGTTGGCCCAGGTCGCCGCCGGTATCGAAGCGATCCGCAACGAAGTCGAGATCAACATCGCCTGTTCGCTGGGCATGCTGACCGCCGAGCAGGTCGAGCAGCTCTCCGAGATGGGCGTGCACCGCTACAACCACAACCTCGAGACCGCCCGCTCGTACTTCACCAACGTCGTGACCACGCACAGCTGGGAGGAGCGCTGGGAGACGCTGTCGATGGTCCGTGACGCCGGCATGGAGGTGTGCTGCGGCGGCATCCTCGGCATGGGGGAGACCCTCGAGCAGCGCGCGGAATTCGCCGCGGAGCTGGCCGAACTCGGCCCCGACGAGGTGCCGCTGAACTTCCTCAACCCGCGGCCCGGAACCCCGTTCGGCGACCTCGAGGTCATGCCGGCGAGCGAGGCGCTGAAGTCGGTGGCCGCCTTCCGCCTGGCGCTGCCGCGCACCATGCTGCGGTTCGCCGGTGGCCGCGAGATCACGCTGGGGGATCTGGGTGCCAAGCAGGGCATCCTGGGCGGCATCAACGCCGTGATCGTGGGCAACTACCTGACCACGCTGGGTCGTCCCGCCGAATCCGACCTGGAATTGCTGGACGATCTGCAGATGCCCCTCAAGGGCCTCAACGCCAGCTTGTAGGCCGGCTGTCGCGGCTAGGGTTGGAGACTTGTGGTTGGCGATCTGGGCGCTGCGGTGAGCGCCGGCGTCTACAACGTCTACACCGGGGAATTAGGGGGCACCTCCGTGCCGACAGCGGCTCAGTTGGGTCTCGAGCCTCCCCGGTTCTGCGCGGCGTGCGGGCGCCGGATGGTGGTGCAGGTTCGCCCCGACGGCTGGCGGGCGCGCTGCTCGCGGCACGGTGAGGTCGATTCCGGTGATCTGGAGACGCAGCGGTGACCGAGCCGGCCGGGCCGGAGGCTGTGGATGTTCCCGCTTCCCGCCGGGCGCGTACGCGTGCGCTCCTGGTCGTCGTCCTGGGCTCGGCGCTCACCGGTGTGGTGATCGGCGGGGTGTGGGCGTGGATCGCCCCGCCGATTCACGCCGTGGTGGCGCTCACCCGCTCGGGTGAGCGCGTCCATGACTACCTGGGTAATGAGTCCGAGCATTTCTTCGTCGCGCCGGCCCTGATGCTGGGGCTGCTGACCGTGCTGGCGGTGGTGGCCTCGGTCGGGGTGTGGCAGTGGCGCGAACACCGCGGGCCGGCAATGGTGATCGCCCTGTCGAGCGGCATGGTGGCGGCGGCCGCCGCGGCCTCGGCGGTGGGGGCCGGGCTGGTTCGGCTGCGCTTTGGCGCCCTGAACTTCGATGCGATACCGCTGACGAAAAGCCCGTCGGTCGCGTACGTCGTCCAGGCGCCGCCGGTGTTCTTCTCGGACGGCCCGCTGCAGATCGCGGTGACCCTGCTGTGGCCGGCCGGTATCGCGGCTCTGGTCTACGCCGTTCGTACGGCCGCGGACGCCCGCGACGACCTGGGGGCGCTTCCGCCGCAGCCTAGGCCTTCCGAGACGCTGCCGGTGAAAGGCGGAGGCGCCGCGGAAGTGCCAACGTCATAGCGGGCGACGGCCGATCTTGCGGCCCGTGACGACTTTTGCCGCGATCTTCAGCAGCCGGGCCATCCCGACGTAGGTCATCGGGTTGAACATCGTCGGCCACGTGGTCCGGATCAGGTGTTCGGTCAGCGGGCGGCTCTCGAAGCGATCCGTCAGCCAGCGCAGGGCCATCGGCGCCGACAGCGGATGCAGCATCATGTGCTCGTTGAAGGCGTCACGGTGGTAGGTGACGTGCGCGCCGCCGGCGGAATACGCATCGGCAAGCACGTCGATGTCGTGCACGTCGATCAGGTAGTCGTGCACTGCCTGCACGATCAGCACCGGCGGTGTGGGGACCGCGGCGCCGAGCTTGATGTGGTCGAAGACGTAGGTGACTTCCGGGGTGGACAGAATCTGCTCGAGCGGCTCGTCGAGGTAGTCACCCATGTTCTTGCCGGCCATCCGCACCACGGCTTGCACCGTCGTCATCTTCTCCAGCGAGTCGAGCAGGGCGCGACCCTCCTCGTTGGTGTGCTCCCGGATCACCCGGTCCAGGTCGGGATAGATGTGCGCGAGCGCGGCTACCACCAGCGCCGGAAGCCCGGACAGGAAGCTGCCGTTGAGGCGGCGGAAGGTGTTACCGAGGTCCCCCACGGGCGAGCCCAGCACCGCGCCGACGATGTCCAGTTCGGGCGCGTATTCGGCGCAGATCTCGGCAGCCCACGCGCTGGCCAGTCCGCCACCGGAGTATCCCCACAGCCCGACGGGGGCCGAGGAGGACAGGTTCAGGCGCTCCGAGCTCCGCGCCGCCCGGATGCCGTCCAGAACGCGGTAGCCCGGTTCATACGGCGCGCCCCACAGGCCGCGCAGGCCCTCGTGGTCGGGCACGGAGACGGCCCATCCCTCGGCGACGGCGGCGACGATGAGGAAAAGCTCGAACTGGCCGATCGCGCCCAGTGCTTTCGCCCTGCGGCGCAGCGCGTAGGAGGGAAAGCAGCGCGACGAGACGGCGTCGATCGCGCACTGGTACGACAGCAGCGGGCACGACTGACCCGGAGCGAGGTCGGCGGGGACGATCACCGTGGTGGCGGTGGCTTCCGGCTCGCCGTTCATGTCCATGGTCCGGTAGAGCAGCTGGACGGCTTTCATGGGTTGCGGGATCAGCCCCAGGAACGCCAGCTCGACGTCGCGCGAGCGCAGCACGGTGCCGGGCTCGGCGTGCTGAAACCCCAGCGGCGGCTGGTAGAACGGGTCGTCGGAGGGCAGCAGCGGACGCACCTTGTGCTGCAGTTCCTCGTGCGGCGGCCGGGCGATCCATTCCGCCCCGTGCGTGCCTGCCAGATTGCCGAGCTCAGCCATTGAGGCTCCCTTCGTGGCCACCCGGCATTCTCGCGCACGAACGGCAGGTAACCAAAACGTAATCGCCGCAGTGTGAGCGACTTCTCGTCACATTGGCCAGGTCAGAGCGCTACTGAAGTCGAATTGCCCCCGCGTCGCCCGACGACGCTTTTCCATCAGCCTAGCCAGGGAGCCCCGGCGGCTTGAGCGCGGCGAATTCGTCGGTCACCCGCAGCGCCGCGTCGGTGAACCGGTACAGCGCGGCCGGACGGCCGCCGCTGCGCCCGGATTGTGCGATGGTGCCCGTCGCCGTGATCACGCCGCGCCGGGCCAGCACCCGCTGCAGGTTCGTCGCGTCGACCTGATAGCCCAGGGCGGCGCCGTAGATGTCGCGCAGCGTGGAAAGCGCGAATTCCCTTGGTGCCAAGGCGAAACCGATGTTGGTGTAGGACAGCTTGGCGATCAGCCGGGTGCGGGCGTTGTCCACCATTCGACCGTGGTCGAAGGCCATCGGCGGCAGGGAGTTCACCGGATGCCAACGGGTATCCGGTGGCAGCTCGGGGCTGGCGGGGGAGGGCACCAGGCCCAGGAAGGTCGACGCGATCACCCGGGTGTCCGGAACCCGGTGCGGGTCGGAGAACACCGCGAGCTGCTCCAGGTGTGCCAGCTCTTTGAGGTCGACTTTCTCGGCGAGTTGCCGCCGGACGGAGGTGATCATGTCCTCGTCGTTGCGCAGCTGCCCGCCCGGCAGCGACCACTTGCCCCGCTGTGGCTCCCTGGCGCGCTGCCATAACAGCACGTTCAGCTGTGGTTTTGCCGTGTGGCGTCCCTTCGTGACCCGTCCGGTCACTCCGCGAACCTGGAACACGACCGCGAGCACTTCGTGGGCGGTGCTACCATGGGCCATGTTTTCGATTGTAAGTCGAAAACCTCCTGGGCTGAAAGGACCCGCCATGACGGTTATCAATCGCATGGACACGCTCGCCGAAAGCATGGTTGCCGACATCACGGATTCACCCACCGGGTACGCCGGGGTGGCCGGTGATGAGCGATGGGCGGCCGAGGCTCGCCGCCTGGCCAAGCAGCGTGGCGCCACCGTCCTGGCGCACAACTACCAGCTGCCCGAGATCCAGGACGTCGCCGATCACGTCGGCGACTCCCTGGCGCTGTCACGGATCGCCGCCGAGGCGCCCGAGGACACCATCGTGTTCTGCGGTGTGCACTTCATGGCCGAGACCGCCAAGATCCTCAGCCCCGACAAGACGGTGCTCATCCCGGACCAGCGCGCCGGGTGCTCGCTGGCGGACTCCATCACCGCCGACGAACTGCGCGCCTGGAAGGACGAACACCCCGGCGCGGTCGTCGTTTCCTACGTCAACACCACCGCGGCGGTCAAGGCGCTCACCGACATCTGCTGTACCTCGTCCAACGCGGTGGAGGTCGTCGAGTCCATCGACCCGGCCCGCGAGGTGCTGTTCTGCCCGGATCAATTCCTCGGCGCCCACGTGCGTCGGATGACCGGTCGCGAGAACCTGCATGTGTGGGCGGGCGAATGCCACGTGCACGCCGGGATCAACGGCGACGAACTGCGCGACCAGGCCCGCGCCAATCCCGATGCCGAGCTCTTCGTGCACCCCGAATGTGGTTGCGCCACTTCGGCGCTGTATCTCGCGGGCGAGGGCGCCTTCCCGCCGGACCGGGTGAAGATCCTGTCCACCGGCGGCATGCTGGAGGCCGCCAACCAGACCGACGCGCGCAAGGTGCTGGTCGCCACCGAGGTCGGCATGTTGTACCAATTGCGCCGGGCCGCACCGCAAGTCGACTTCCGCGCGGTCAACGACCGGGCCTCCTGCAAGTTCATGAAGATGATCACCCCGGCCGCGTTGCTGCGCTGCCTCGTCGAGGGGGCCGACGAAGTCGATGTCGACCCCGAGATCGCCGCCGCCGGGCGGCGCAGCGTGCAGCGAATGATCGAGATCGGGCAGCCGGGCGGCGGCGAATGACCGCCCGACCCCAGTGGACGCACAGCGCCGACGTCGTCGTCATCGGCACCGGCGTCGCGGGACTGGCCGCCGCGCTGGCGGCCCACCGCACCGGGCGCAGCGTCGTGGTGCTGAGCAAGGCCGACCAGGCCCGCGGGGCGACGGCGACGCACTACGCGCAGGGCGGCATCGCGGTAGTACTGCCCGACAATGACGACTCGGTGGAAGCCCATGTCGCCGACACCGTGGTCGCGGGGGCGGGCCTGTGCGATCCCGAGGCGGTCTACTCGATCGTCGCCGACGGATACGCGGCGGTCACCGAATTGGTAGGCGACGGAGCACGATTCGACGAATCCTCGCCCGGCAAGTGGGCGCTGACCCGGGAGGGGGGACACTCCCGGCGGCGCATCGTCCATGCCGGCGGCGACGCCACCGGCGCCGAAGTGCAGCGCGCCCTCGACCACGCCGCTCGCATGCTGGACATTCGCACCGCCCACGTGGTGCTGCGGGTTCTGCACGACGGCGCCGCCGTGACCGGTGTCCTGGTCGGCACCCCGAACGGGTGCGGAATCATCAGCGCGCCTTCGGTGATCCTCGCCTCCGGCGGCCTCGGGCACCTGTACGGCGCGACCACCAACCCCGAGGGCTCCACCGGCGATGGACTCGCGCTGGGCCTGTGGGCCGGTGTCGCGGTCAGCGATCTCGAGTTCATCCAGTTCCACCCCACGATGCTCTTCGCCCCGGACGCCCCCACCGGGCGGCGTCCGCTGGTCACCGAGGCCATCCGCGGCGAGGGTGCGAAACTGATTGACCGGCAAGGCGATTCGGTGACGGCCGGTGTTCATCCGATGGGAGATCTGGCGCCGCGCGACGTCGTCGCCGCGGCCATCGACGCGCGATTGAAGGCCACCGGCGACGCCTGCGTCTTCCTCGACGCCCGCCACATCGACGACTTCGCCAACCGGTTTCCGACGGTGACGGCGGCCTGCCGGGCCGCCGGCATCGATCCCGTCCGGCAACCCATTCCGGTCGTGCCCGGGGCGCACTACAGCTGCGGGGGCATCGTCACCGATGTGTACGGCCGAACGGAGCTGCCCGGGCTGTTCGCCGCGGGCGAGGTGGCACGCACCGGACTGCACGGAGCCAACCGGCTGGCGTCCAACAGCCTGTTGGAAGGTTTGGTGGTCGGCGGGCGGTCCGGCAAATCGGCGGCCGCGCATGCCGCGACGACCGGGCGAGTGCACGCGGTCGCGCCGGAGCCGGTCGTGCACACCGCGCCCGAGCGCGCCGAACTGCAGCGCGCGATGAGCCGCGACGCTTCGGTGGTGCGCGACGCCGCTGGGCTGACCCGGCTGTCCACCGCGCTGTCACAGGCGCGGATCCGGCCGGTGTCCGGCCGCCGCGACTTCGAGGATGTCGCGCTGGCGGTCGCCGCCCGCGCGGTCACCGCCGCCGCCCTGGCCCGCACCGAGAGCCGGGGCTGCCACCACCGCGAGGAATATCCGCAGACCGCATCCGAGCTGGGACGCAGCAACGTGCTGCGCCTGGCCGACGACCAGAACGCGGTGCTGGTGGAGGCGTTGGCGGCGGTCGTATGACCACGATGTCCGACTGTGAACTGACCACGGCGCGCGAAACCATCGAGCGCGGCCTGGCCGAGGATCTGCGCTACGGACCCGACGTCACCACCCTGGCGACGGTGCCCGCCGAAACGATGGCGACCGCGGCGATGGTGCCCCGCGAGCCCGGTGTGATCGCCGGCATCGATATCGCTTTGTTGGTGCTCGACGAGGTCCTCGGTGCGCGCGGCTACGAGGTGGTCGACCGCGTCGAGGACGGGGCCCGCCTGGAGCCGGGCCAGCCGGTGCTGACGCTGCGAGCCGAAACCCGCGGCCTGCTGACCGCCGAGCGGACGATGCTGAACCTGATCTGCCACCTGTCCGGGATCGCCACCACCACGGCGCAGTGGGTGGCCGCCGTGCACGGCACCAAGGCCAAGGTGCGCGACACCCGCAAAACCCTGCCCGGCCTGCGCGCCTTGCAGAAATACGCGGTCCGGGTCGGCGGCGGGGTCAACCACCGGCTGGGGCTCGGCGACGCGGCCCTGATCAAGGACAACCACGTGGTGGCCGCGGGCTCGGTGGTCGACGCGCTGCGTGCCGTGCGCGACGCGGCACCGGAGCTGCCTTGCGAGGTGGAAGTGGACTCACTCGAGCAGCTCGACGAGGTCCTGCCCGAAAAGCCCGAGCTGATCCTGCTGGACAACTTTCCGGTGTGGCAGACGCAGATGGCCGTGCAGCGCCGCGACGCGCGCGCACCCGCCGTGCTGCTCGAATCGTCGGGCGGGCTCAGCCTGGAGAACGCGGCCGCCTACGCCGGGACCGGGGTGGATTACCTGGCCGTCGGCGCGCTGACCCATTCGGTGCGGGTGCTCGACATCGGCCTCGACATGTAGCTGGGGCTTTCAACCCCGCCAGCGCACACCCGACGCCGAACCGGCGGCCCCGAAAGCGAACGGCCTCAGGCGATGTCGGCGACGAATACCCCGATCCGGCGCAGCTGCATGCGCGCCATCCCGGGCAGGCCTTCGCCGTCCGAGCCGGCCGGCAGGATCCGCGGGTTGATCAGGTGCACCGTTCGATTGCGGCTGAATTCCACGTCCGCCTCACCGGCCGCCAGCACATTCTTCACCCAGTTGGTCTTTCCGTGGCCCAGCGCGATCGCCAGGGTGTTGCCCTTGCGGTACGGCGTGACGATCGTCTCGTACGCCTTGCCGGAGGTTCGGCCGCGATGCTTGATCGTCGCCGTCCCGGGCAGAAAGCGGGCTATCGGCTTGAGCGCCGGGTTGAAGTATTTGATCTGGAAACGCTCGAACCACGGCGGGAAGACCATCGGGACGCCCGGGGCATTGTTGGGGTGATCCTTGGCGGACATGGCGGCTCCCTGAGTCGGCTCTACTTTTCAGCGCGGGGTATGGCCTCGATACCGGCACTGTACCGGTCGAATATCGACTTGAGTTCCTCTGGGACAATGGACACCGTGAGCACCATCCAAGCGTCGCCGATGGCCCGCATCGACCTGCGGGGCGCGGAGTTGACGGCTGCCCGATTGCGGGCGGCGCTGCCCCGCGGCGGCGCCGACGTGGAGACGGTGCTGCCCAAGGTCCGGCCGATCGTGCAGGCCGTCGCCGAGCGCGGCGCCGACGCCGCCTTGGAGTTCGGCGCCACCTTCGACGGGGTCCGGCCCCCGGCCGTGCGGGTGCCCGATGCCGCGCTCGAGAAGGCTTTGACCGAGTTGGCCGCGGACGTGGCCGACGCGCTGCGGGTGATGATCGAACGTACCCGCGCCGTGCACGCCGACCAGCGTCGCACCGACGTCACGACCACGCTCGGCCCGGGCGCGACCGTCACCGAGCGGTGGGTCCCCGTCGACCGCGTGGGCCTTTACGTGCCCGGCGGCAACGCCGTCTACCCCTCCAGCGTGGTGATGAACGTGGTGCCGGCCCAGGCCGCCGGCGTCGCCTCGCTGGTGGTCGCCAGCCCGCCGCAGGCCCAGTTCGGCGGCCTGCCGCACCCGACGATCCTGGCCGCCGCCCGGCTGTTGGGGGTTGAGGAGGTGTGGGCCGTCGGCGGCGCGCAGGCGGTCGCGCTGCTGGCCTACGGCGGCACCGACGTCGACGGCGCCGAGCTAGCGCCCGTCGACATGATCACCGGGCCGGGCAACATCTACGTCACCGCGGCCAAGCGGCTGTGCCGGTCGCGCGTCGGGATCGACGCCGAAGCCGGCCCGACGGAGATCGCGATCCTGGCCGACCACACCGCCGACCCGGCGCACGTGGCCGCCGACCTGATCAGCCAGGCCGAACACGACGAGATGGCGGGCAGCGTGCTGGTCACGCCCAGCGCGGACCTGGCCGCCGCCACCGACGCCGAGGTGGCCGCCCAGCTACAGACGACCGTGCACCGCGAACGGGTGACGGCGGCGCTCGGCGGACGCCAGTCGGCCATCATCCTCGTCGACGACCTGGACGCCGGAATCGACGTCGTCAACGCCTATGCCGCCGAACATCTGGAGATCCAGACCGTCGACGCGGCCGCCGTCGCGGGCCGAATCCGTTCGGCCGGAGCCATTTTCGTCGGACCGTATGCGCCGGTGAGCCTGGGTGACTACTGCGCCGGGTCCAATCACGTGCTGCCGACCGCCGGCAGCGCCCGGCATTCCAGCGGCCTGTCCGTGCAGACCTTCTTGCGCGGCATCCACGTCGTCGACTACACCGAAGCGGCCTTGAAAGACGTGTCCGGGCATGTGATCGCGCTCGCCGAGGCCGAAGACCTGCCGTCACACGGCGAAGCGGTGCGGCGGAGGTTCGAGCGATGAGTGGACAATCGGAGCCCACGCTGGACGATCTGCCGCTGCGCGACGACCTGCGCGGTAAATCGCCCTACGGCGCACCACAACTGGATGTCCCGGTGCGGCTGAACACCAACGAGAACCCGCACCCGCCCAGCAAGGCGTTGGTGGACGATGTGGTGCGGTCGGTGGGCGCGGTCGCCGCCGAACTACACCGCTACCCCGACCGCGATGCGGTGGCCCTGCGCGCCGACCTGGCCGCCTACCTCAGCGCCCAGACCGGTGTTCAGCTGGGCGTCGAAAATCTGTGGGCGGCAAATGGTTCCAATGAGATTTTGCAGCAGCTGCTGCAGGCGTTCGGGGGGCCTGGCCGCACCGCCATCGGGTTCGTCCCGTCCTACTCGATGCACCCGATCATCTCCGACGGCACCCGCACCGAGTGGCTGCAGGCCGCCCGCGCCGACGACTTCAGCCTGGATGTCGACGCCGCCGTGGCCGCCATCGCCGACCGCCGGCCCGATGTCGTGTTCGTCGCCAGCCCGAACAACCCGTCCGGGCAGAGCGTTTCGCTGCCGGACCTGCGCCGGCTGCTCGACGTCGTGCCCGGCATCCTGATCGTCGACGAGGCCTATGGCGAATTCTCTTCGCAGCCCAGCGCGGTGAGACTGGTGGAGGAGTATCCGACCAAACTCATCGTCTCGCGCACCATGAGCAAGGCGTTCGCGTTCGCCGGTGGCCGGCTTGGCTACCTGATCGCCACCCCCGCGGTGATCGACGCGATGTTGCTGGTGCGGCTGCCCTATCACCTGTCGGTGCTCACCCAGGCCGCCGCACGCGCCGCGCTGCGGCACGCCGATGACACGCTCGGCAGTGTGGCGACCCTGATTGCCGAACGCGAACGTGTCTCAACGGCCTTGGCCGGCATGGGGTTTCGGGTGATTCCCAGCGACGCGAACTTCATGCTGTTCGGGGAGTTCGCCGACGCGCCCGCCACCTGGCAGCGCTATCTGGATGCCGGCGTGCTGATCCGCGACGTCGGAATCCCCGGCTACCTGCGCGCCACGACCGGCCTGGCGGAGGAGAACGACGCCTTCCTGCGCGCCAGCGCCCAGCTGGCCACCACCGAACTCGCCCCCAGCCCCGTAGGAGCACCGTGACAGCGACCGCTACCCGCCGTGCGCGCATCGAGCGCCGCACCAAGGAATCCGACATCGTCGTCGAACTCGACCTCGACGGCACCGGCCAGGTCGACGTCGACACAGGTGTGCCGTTCTACGACCACATGCTCACGGCCCTGGGCAGTCACGCCAGCTTCGACCTGACCGTGCGCACCAAGGGCGACGTAGAGATCGAGGGACATCACACCATCGAGGACACCGCCATCGCGCTGGGCACCGCACTCGGCCAGGCCCTGGGTGACAAACGGGGCATCCGGCGGTTCGGCGACGCCTTCATCCCGATGGACGAGACGCTGGCCCACGCGGCGGTCGACGTGTCCGGCCGGCCCTACTGCGTGCACAGCGGAGAGCCGGATCACCTGCAGCACACCACGATTGCCGGCAGCTCGGTGCCCTATCACACCGTCATCAACCGGCACGTGTTCGAATCGCTGGCCATGAACGCGCGCATCGCGCTGCACGTGCGCGTCCTGTACGGGCGCGACCCACACCACATCACCGAGGCGCAGTACAAGGCGGTAGCCCGCGCGCTGCGCCAGGCGGTGGAATCCGACCCCCGGGTGTCGGAAGTGCCGTCCACCAAAGGGGTTCTGTGACGGCACACAAGAAAGTAGTTGTCCTGGACTACGGCTCGGGCAATCTGCGGTCGGCTCAGCGCGCCCTCGAGCGGGTCGGTGCGTCGGTCGAGGTGACCGGTGACGCCGATGCCGCGGCAGCCGCCGACGGATTGGTGGTGCCGGGCGTCGGCGCCTACGAGGCGTGCATGACCGGGCTGCGCAACATCGGCGGCGAACGCATCATCGCCGAGCGGATCGCCGCCGACCGCCCGGTGCTGGGCGTCTGCGTCGGCATGCAGATCCTGTTCGCCCGCGGCGTCGAATTCAGCGTGGAGACGCAGGGATGCGGTCAGTGGCCGGGATACGTCACGCGACTGCAGGCGCCGGTCATTCCGCACATGGGCTGGAACGTCGTCGAATCCGGGCCCGGCACAGTGCTGTTCAAGGGGCTTGATGCGGACACCCGGTTCTACTTCGTGCACTCCTACGCCGCGCAGCAGTGGGAGGGTTCGCCCGACGCGGTGCTGACGTGGGCCACCCACGAGGGCCCGTTTCTGGCGGCGGTCGAGGACGGGCCGCTGTCGGCCACCCAATTTCACCCGGAGAAGAGCGGGGATGCCGGCGCGGCCGTACTGAGCAATTGGGTCCAGGCATTGTGAGGGACCTCGCGAAAGCGCTTTCTACCAAGCACAAGCCGGGGTGCTGCGTGACGCGTCTCGGCACACAGGAGGGAATGTGTTGATCTTGTTGCCCGCGGTCGACGTGGTCGACGGCCGCGCCGTGCGGCTGGTGCAGGGCAAGGCGGGCAGTGAAACCGAATACGGCTCGGCGCTGGATGCCGCGCTGACCTGGCAGCGCGACGGCGCCGAATGGATCCATCTGGTCGACCTGGACGCGGCGTTCGGACGCGGATCGAACCGCGAACTGCTGGCCGAGGTGGTCGGCAAGCTCGACGTGCAGGTTGAGCTGTCCGGCGGGATTCGCGACGACGATTCGCTGGCCGCCGCCCTGGCCACCGGCTGTGCGCGGGTGAACCTGGGCACCGCGGCCCTCGAGAACCCCGGGTGGTGTGCCCGGGCGATCAGCGAACACGGCGACAAGGTCGCGGTGGGCTTGGACGTGCAGATCGTCGACGGTGAGCACCGGTTGCGTGGGCGGGGCTGGGAAACCGACGGGGGCGACCTGTGGGACGTGCTGGAACGCCTTGACGGGCAGGGATGTTCGCGGTTCGTGGTCACCGATGTGACCAAGGACGGCACGCTGGGCGGTCCCAATCTGGACTTGCTGGCGTCCGTCGCCGAGCGCACCGACGCCCCGGTGATCGCCTCCGGTGGGGTGTCCAGCCTCGACGACCTGCGCGCGATCGCCACCCTCACCGACCGCGGGGTCGAGGGCGCCATCGTCGGCAAGGCCCTCTACGCGGGGCGATTCACGTTGCCGCAGGCGCTGGCCGCGGTGGCGGAGTAGCACCGCATGGACGTGCACACCCTGGTGGCGCAGGCGTCGGCGATTCTCGACGATGCCTCCGAGCCGTTCCTTGCCGGTCACCGCGCCGATTCCGCGGTCCGCAAGAAGGGCAACGACTTTGCCACCGATGTCGACCTCGCGATCGAGCGTCAGGTGGTCGCCGCGCTCGTCGAGGCCACCGGGATCGGGGTGCACGGTGAGGAATTCGGCGGCTCGGCCGTCGATTCGCCATGGGTGTGGGTCTTGGATCCCGTGGACGGCACGTTCAATTACGCGGCCGGATCGCCGATGGCCGGCATCCTGCTGGGTCTGCTGCGGCACGGCGAACCGGTGGCCGGATTGACCTGGCTGCCGTTCATGGACCAGCGCTACATCGCGGTGGCGGGCGGTCCGTTGCGCAAGAATGGGGTGCCGCAGCCGCCGCTCACCCCCGTCGATCTGGCCGACGCCCTGGTCGGCGCCGGGTCGTTCAGCGCGGATGCGCGGGGCCGATTCCCCGGACGTTATCGAATCGCCTTGCTGGAGAACCTCAGCCGGGTCTCGTCGCGTTTGCGCATGCACGGGTCCACCGGAATCGACCTTGCGTTCGTCGCTGACGGAATACTCGGTGCGGCAATAAGTTTCGGCGGCCACGTGTGGGACCATGCCGCCGGAGTCGCGCTGGTCCGGGCTGCCGGTGGCGTCGTCACCGATCTGGCCGGCGAACCGTGGACTCCCGCATCCGATTCCGCGCTGGCGGCCGGCCCCGCCGCCCACGCCGAGATCTTGGAAATCCTGCGCGCCACCGGCCGACCGGAGGACTACTGAGATGCCCCCTGCCCCCAACGGGCTCGCGGTGCGAGTGATCCCGTGCCTCGATGTCGACGGCGGCCGGGTGGTCAAGGGTGTCAATTTCGAGAACCTGCGCGACGCCGGCGATCCCGTGGAGCTCGCGGCGGCCTATGACGCCGAAGGCGCCGACGAGCTGACCTTTCTCGACGTGACCGCATCCTCGTCGGGACGGGCCACCATGCTCGATGTGGTGCGCCGCACCGCCGAGCAGGTCTTCATTCCGCTGACGGTCGGCGGCGGGGTGCGCACGGTGGCCGACGTCGACGTGTTGCTGCGCGCGGGCGCCGACAAAGTTTCCATCAACACCGCCGCGATCGCCCGTCCCGAGCTGCTGGCCGAGATGGCGCGGCAGTTCGGCTCCCAGTGCATCGTGCTGTCCGTCGATGCGCGAACGGTTCCGCCGGGCGCGGTGCCGACACCATCGGGCTGGGAGGTCACCACCCATGGTGGGCGACACGGCACGGGGCTCGATGCGGTCGAATGGGCTTCGCGCGGAGCCGATCTGGGGGTAGGGGAGATCCTGCTGAACTCGATGGACGCCGATGGCACCAAAGCCGGATTCGACCTGGAGATGCTGCGCGCGGTGCGCTCTGCGGTCACGGTGCCGGTCATCGCCAGCGGTGGCGCCGGTGCGGCCGAACACTTCGCGCCCGCCGTCGCCGCCGGCGCCGATGCTGTGTTGGCGGCCAGCGTGTTCCACTTCCGGGAGCTGACCATCGGCCAGGTGAAGGCCGCGATGGCCGCAGAAGGGATCACCGTGCGATGACGCTCGACCCCCAGATCGCCGCGCGGCTGAAGCGCAACGCCGAGGGCCTGTTCACCGCCGTGGTGCAGGAGCGCGGCAGCGGTGACGTGCTGATGGTCGCCTGGATGGACGACGCCGCCCTGGCCCGAACACTGGAAACCCGTGAGGCGACCTACTTTTCACGGTCCCGCGGCCAGCAGTGGATCAAGGGAGCCACGTCCGGTCACACCCAATATGTTTATTCGGTGCGTCTGGACTGCGACGGCGACGCCGTGCTGCTGACCGTAGACCAGGTGGGCGGCGCCTGCCACACCGGCGACCACAGTTGCTTCGACGCCGACGTGTTGCTGGCGCCGGAGCGCTGACCCTCGCTCGGCAGCGCGAGGCGTGTGTAGGGTCACTTTCCGCGGGCGTGGGCACATCACTTCGACAAGAATGGCGGTCAATGTCGAAATGGTCGTCCTGGAACGTCGTCGTGCCGGTGCTTTCCGTCGTCGTGCTGGCATTGATCTGGGGCAAGACGCTCGGGCCGGTGCTGGTCGGGCTGACGGCGTTGTTTCTCATCGGTGCGGTGGTGGCCGCCGTGCACCACGCGGAGGTGGTCGCACACCGGGTCGGTGAGCCGTTCGGGTCGTTGGTGCTCGCGGCGGCGGTGACGGTCATCGAGGTAGCCCTGATCGTGGAGCTGATGGCGTCCGGCGGTAACGAGACGGCGACCCTGGCCCGCGACACGGCGTTCGCCGCGCTGATGATCACCACCAACGGGATCGCCGGGCTGTCGCTGCTGCTGGGTTCCCGGCGCTACGGCGTGACGATATTCAACGCCGAAGGCAGCGGCGCCGCGCTCGCAACCGTGACCACCCTGGCGACGCTGAGTCTGGTGCTGCCCGCGTTCACCACCACCACCGTGGGCAAGGAGTTCTCGCCCGGCCAGCTCGCCTTCGCCGCCGTCGCCTCGCTGCTGCTCTACCTCGTGTTCGTCTTCACGCAGACCGTGCGGCACCGCGACTTCTTCCTGCCGATCGCGCAGAAGGGCCAGAAAAGCCTGTTCGCCGACGAAAGCCATGCCGACCCCCCGACCACCCGCGCCGCGCTGACCAGCCTCGCGCTGATGCTCGGCGCTCTGGTGGCGGTGGTGGGCCTGGCCGAAGAAGAGTCGCCGGCCGTGGAGAGAGCGGTGACCGCGGTCGGCTTTCCGCAGTCGTTCGTGGGCGTGATCATTGCGGCGCTGGTGCTACTGCCCGAGACGCTCGCGGCCGTGCGGGCGGCGCGGCAGGGCCGCATCCAGATCAGCTTGAATCTGGCGTACGGCTCGGCGATGGCCAGCATCGGGCTCACGATCCCCGCGATCGCGCTGGCGTCGATATGGCTCAAAGGGCCGCTGCTGCTCGGCCTCGGCGCCATCCAACTGGTATTGCTTGCCCTGACCGTCGTGATCAGCATGCTGACGGTGGTGCCCGGGCGGGCGACCCGCTTGCAGGGCGAGGTGCATCTGGTGCTGCTGGCTGCCTACGTGTTCCTGGCGATCAACCCCTGACGCTTACGCGCGGGCCCGCAACGTCGCCAGTGCCTTGTCGGCGTGGGTGTCCATATTGAACTCGCTGGAGATCACCTCGAGCACCGTGCGGTCGGTGTCGATGACGAACGTCGTGCGTTTGACCGGCATCAGCTTGCCGAGCAGGCCGCGTTTGACGCCGAATTGGGTCGCGACGCTGCCGTCGCTGTCCGAAAGCAGCGGGTAGTCGAACTTCTGCATGTCCGCGAACTTGGCCTGCTTCTGCACGGCGTCGGCGCTGATCCCCACCCGGTTGGCCCCGACCGCGGCGAACTCGGCGGCCAGGTCGCGGAAGTGGCACGCTTCCTTGGTGCAACCGGGCGTCATCGCCGCCGGGTAGAAGAACAACACCACGGGCCCCCCGGAAAGCAGTTCGCTGAGCGTGCGCGGCGTCCCGGTCTGATCCGGTAGTTCGAAGTCCGCGACGGTGTCACCAGGTTTCATGGCGGACACGCTACGCCGCCAAGCTCTCCGCTCGGGCTTCCACGCGTCTGGGAGGATGGTTCGGTGCACGCCCACCTCGCCGCGACGACCTCACGAGAGGATTTCCGCCAGCTGGCGGCCGAGCACCGCGTGGTTCCGGTGACCCGCAAGGTGCTCGCCGACAGCGAGACGCCCTTGTCGGCCTACCGCAAACTCGCCGCCGACCGCCCGGGCACTTTTCTGCTGGAATCCGCCGAGCACGGCCGTTCCTGGTCACGCTGGTCGTTCATCGGCGCGGGAGCGCCGTCGGCGCTGACCGTACGTGACGGTGAAGCCGTCTGGCTGGGCGTGGTGCCGCAGGACGCGCCGACCGGGGGCGACCCGCTGCAGGCCTTGCGGGCCACGTGCGAGCTGCTGGCCACCGGCCCGCTCCCGGGGCTGCCGCCGCTGTCGGGCGGCATGGTGGGGTTCTTCGCCTACGACATGGTCCGGCGCCTGGAACGACTGCCCGAACTGGCGGTCGACGACCTGCAGCTCCCCGACATGTTGTTGCTGCTGGCCACCGATGTGGCGGCGGTCGATCACCACGAGGGCACCATCACGCTGATCGCCAACGCCGTGAACTGGAACGGGACCGACGAGCGGGTCGACGAGGCCTACGACGACGCGATCGCCCGCTTGGACGTGATGACCGCGGCGCTGGGCCAGCCGCTGCCGTCGACCGTCGGCACGTTCGAGCGACCCGAGCCGCGCTATCGCGCGCAGCGCAGCGTCGAGGAGTACGGAAAGATCGTCGACTACCTCGTCGAGCAGATCGCCGCGGGCGAGGCCTTCCAGGTGGTGCCCTCGCAACGGTTCGAAATGGACACCCATGTCAATCCGATCGACGTGTACCGGATGTTGCGGGTCACCAACCCGAGCCCCTACATGTATTTGCTGCACATCCCGAATGACGTTGGCGGAACTGACTTTTCGATCGTCGGCTCCAGCCCCGAGGCGCTGGTGACAGTCGCCGACGGCACCGCGACCACCCATCCGATCGCCGGAACGCGGTGGCGCGGGGGCACCGAGGAAGAGGACCAGCTGCTGGAAAAGGAACTGTTGGCCGACGAGAAGGAACGCGCCGAGCACCTGATGCTGGTCGACCTGGGCCGCAACGACTTAGGCCGGGTCTGCGCACCGGGCACCGTGCGCGTCGAGGACTACAGCCATATCGAACGCTATAGCCACGTCATGCACCTGGTGTCGACGGTGACGGGCACGCTCGACGAGGGCCGTACCGCGTTGGACGCGGTGACCGCCTGCTTTCCCGCCGGCACGCTCTCGGGCGCGCCGAAGGTACGGGCCATGGAACTCATCGAAGAGGTGGAGAAGACCCGCCGCGGCCTGTACGGCGGCGTGGTCGGCTACCTGGACTTCGCCGGCAACGCCGACTTCGCGATCGCCATTCGCACCGCCCTGATGCGCGACGGCACCGCCTACGTGCAGTCCGGCGGCGGGGTGGTGGCGGACTCCAACGGCCCCTACGAATACACCGAGGCAACCAACAAGGCCCGCGCGGTGCTCAGCGCGATCGCCGCCGCCGAGACGTTGACCGAACCCGTGGGCGATGGCTGACACCGGACGGCCGAGGAGCCGGTGGCTGATCCGAATTGCCCAGGCAGTGCTAGTGGTTGCCGCCGGGACGTTGTGGGTGGCCTCGCGCCTGCCGTGGGTCGTCATCCGGTCGTTCGACGGGCTGGGACCGCCCAAGCAGGTGACATTGGCCGGCGCGGCGTGGTCGACGGCGCTGCTTCCGCTGGCGTTGCTGCTGCTGGCCGCGGCCGTCGCCGCCATCGCCGTGCGGGGCCGGCTCTTGCGCGCGCTCGCGGGCCTGCTGGCGCTGGTCAGTCTGGCGGTCGGCTACCTCGGGGTCAGCCTGTGGGCACTGCCGGACGTGGCGGTCCGCGGCGCTGAGCTGGCGCACGTCTCGGTGATGTCGCTGGTCGGAAGCGAGCGGCGGTACTGGGGTGCGGGCGTCACCGTCATCGCTGCGGCGTGCACGCTGGTAGCCGCCGTCCTACTCATGCGGTCGGCGTCGGACTCGGGGTCGGCACGGTCGAGTGCAATAAAGTACGCGGCACCGGCGACGCGCCGGTCGAATGTGCGGCGCGGACAGCCCGGCGGGGCGATGCTGGAGGAGCCGGAGACGCCGGGAATGTCGGAGCGGATGATCTGGGACGCGCTTGACGAGGGACGCGACCCAACCGATCAGGCAGGTGAGTCTGACACCGAGGGTCGGTGACGGGCTGCAAGCCGCGGGCCGCTACCCTTCATTGACGTCGTCGCAATCGGCTGGGGACACGAAGTGGCCGTGGGATGACAGCGGACGACAGGGCGAAGGGAAACGACAGGCATGAGTCCGGCAACCGTGCTTGACTCCATCCTCGAGGGAGTCCGGGCCGACGTTGCCGCCCGCGAAGCGCTCATCAGCCTGTCGGAGATCAAAGCCGCCGCAGCGGCCGCACCCCCGCCCCGCGATGTGATGGCGGCGTTGCGCGAGCCCGGTATCGGCGTCATCGCCGAAGTCAAGCGCGCGAGCCCGTCGGCGGGTTCCCTGGCGACCATTGCCGATCCCGCCAAGCTGGCCCGTGCCTACGAAGACGGTGGCGCCCGCATCATCAGCGTGTTGACCGAAGAGCGCCGTTTCCACGGCTCGCTCGACGATCTCGACGCGGTTCGCGCGGCGGTCTCGATTCCGATTCTGCGCAAAGACTTTGTCGTGCAGCCCTATCAGATCCACGAAGCGCGTGCGCACGGCGCCGACATGCTGCTGCTCATCGTCGCCGCGCTGGAACAGTCGGCGTTGGTGTCGATGCTCGATCGGACCGAATCGCTGGGCATGACGGCGCTCGTCGAGGTGCACACCGAAGAGGAAGCCGACCGGGCACTCAAGGCCGGGGCCAACGTAATCGGCGTCAACGCCCGCGATCTGGCGACCCTGGAGGTGGACCGGGATTGCTTCGCGCGCATCGCTCCCGGGCTGCCCAGCAACGTGATCAGGATCGCCGAATCCGGCGTGCGCGGTACCGGAGACCTGCTGGCGTATGCCGGTGCAGGTGCCGACGCGGTGTTGGTCGGCGAAGGCCTGGTCAAAAGCGGCGATCCGCGCGCCGCGGTCGCCGACCTGGTTACCGCTGGCACCCACCCGTCCTGTCCGAAACCGGCTCGCTAGTCACTACGTCACTCCAGAAGCCCCTGCGCTGATACGTTGAACCCATGAGCCATCCCCGCGTAGAGCCTTGGTGATGGTGGACCTGTCCCGCCCGGACCTTCCGCTCCCGAGCGCAGCCATCGCAGAACCCACCCGTCACGAACCCGATGCGGGCGGGCATTTCGGCGTGTACGGCGGCCGCTACGTCGCCGAGGCGTTGATGGCCGTGATCGAAGAGGTCACCGCCGCCTACGAGAAGGAACGTGTCAACCAGGATTTCCTGGACACCCTCGATTACCTGCAGGCGAACTATGCGGGCCGACCGTCACCGCTGTATGAGGCGCCCCGGTTGTCCGAACAGGCCGGCGCGCGCATCTTCCTCAAGCGAGAAGACTTGAACCACACCGGTTCTCATAAGATCAACAACGTGCTCGGCCAGGCGTTGCTGGCTCAGCGGATGGGTAAGAAACGGGTGATCGCCGAGACCGGGGCCGGCCAGCACGGCGTCGCGACCGCCACCGCGTGCGCCTTACTCGGTCTCGAATGCGTGATCTACATGGGCGCCGTCGATACCGAGCGTCAGGCGCTCAACGTGGCGCGCATGCGCCTGCTGGGGGCCACGGTCGTCTCGGTCGAAAGCGGTTCGAAGACGCTCAAGGACGCGATCAATGAGGCGTTTCGGGATTGGGTTACCAATGCCGACACCACGTTCTATTGTTTCGGCACCGCTGCCGGCCCGCATCCCTTTCCCGCCATGGTGCGCGACTTCCAACGCATCATCGGCCTCGAGGCGCGCGCCCAGATCCAGGCCCAGGCGGGCCGGTTGCCCGACGCCGTCGTGGCCTGTATCGGCGGCGGCTCCAACGCCATCGGCATCTTCCACCCGTTCATCGACGACCCCAACGTGCGGTTGATCGGATTCGAAGCCGCCGGTGATGGGGTCGAAACCGGAAGGCACGCTGCGACTTTCAGCGGCGGCTCACCCGGGGCGTTTCAGGGATCGTTCTCGTATTTGCTGCAGGACGAGGATGGGCAGACCATCGAATCCCATTCCATCTCAGCCGGTCTCGATTACCCGGGAGTGGGTCCAGAGCACGCGTATCTGCGCGAGACGGGGCGCGCCGAATACCGTCCGATCACCGACTCGGAGGCGATGGACGCGTTCCGCGTGTTGTGCCGCACCGAAGGGATCATCCCGGCGATCGAATCGGCGCATGCGGTAGCCGGTGCCCTGAAATTGGGCCCCGAGTTGGGGCGGGGCTCGATCATCGTGGTGAACCTGTCCGGCCGCGGCGACAAGGACGTCGAGACCGCGGCGAAGTGGTTCGGGCTGTTGGGATCCAGCGATCGATGACGGTCAAACACAGCGAGGCGGACAAGCTCGAGTCGGTTTTCGATGGCTGCCGCAAAGACAACCGCGCGGCGCTTATCGGCTATCTGCCCACCGGCTACCCCGACGTGTCGACGTCGGTGAACGGGATGACCACCCTGGTCGAATCGGGTTGCGACATCATCGAAGTCGGCGTCCCCTATTCGGATCCCGGCATGGACGGCCCGACCATCGCCAAGGCCACCGAGATCGCGCTGCGCGGTGGTGTGCGCGTTCGTGACACGCTTGCCGCGGTCGAGGCGATCAGCGCGGCGGGCGGCCACGCCGTGGTGATGACGTATTGGAACCCGGTGGTGCGCTATGGGGTTGACGCATTCGCGCGGGACCTGGCATCGGCCGGCGGGTACGGCTTGATCACCCCCGATCTCATCCCCGACGAAGCCGGGCAGTGGTTGGCGGCCTCTGACGATTATGGGTTGAACCGCATCTTTCTCGTCGCGCCGTCCTCGACGCCGCAGCGGTTGGCGATGACGGTGGAGGCGTCGCGTGGCTTCGTCTACGCGGCTTCGACGATGGGCGTGACGGGGGCGCGTGACGTCGTGTCCAACGCGGCACCCGAATTGGTGAGCAGGGTAAGGGAGATATCCGACATACCAGTGGGTGTCGGACTGGGGGTGCGATCGCGGGAGCAGGCCGCCCAGATCGGCAGCTACGCAGACGGTGTCATTGTCGGGTCGGCGCTGGTGTCTGCGCTGGGAGACGGAGGGTTGACTGCATTGCGTGCGCTGACTGAAGAACTCGCCGCCGGTGTTCGTCAGAGGGCGGCCGCCTTATGACGAAGCTACTGGCCTATTTTCCGAGCCCGTCGCAGGGCGTATGGCACCTCGGGCCGCTGCCCATCCGGGCCTACGCGCTGTTCATCATTGCCGGCATCGTGGTCGCATTGCTGATCGGTGACCGGCGCTGGGCGGACCGCGGCGGCGAGCGCGGCGTCATCTACGACATCGCACTGTGGGCGGTGCCGTTCGGGCTGATCGGTGGTCGGCTCTACCACCTGGCCACCGACTGGCGCACCTATTGGGGCCCGGGCGGCGCGGGAGTCGGCGCGGCCGTGCGGATCTGGGACGGCGGCTTGGGCATTTGGGGCGCGGTGGCGCTCGGCGGCGTCGGCGCCTGGATCGGCTGCCGCCGGCGTGGGATCCCGCTTCCTGCCTTCGCCGACGCGCTGGCCCCGGGGATCATCCTGGCGCAGGCCATCGGTCGGCTCGGCAATTACTTCAACCAGGAGCTCTATGGCCGCGAAACCACGCTGCCGTGGGGCCTGGAGGTCTTCTACCGCCGAGACCCCTCGGGATACATCGACCCGCATTCGCTGGATGGCATCTCGACGGGCCAGATCGCGTTCGTGGTGCAGCCGACGTTCCTCTACGAATTGATCTGGAATGTCCTGGTTTTCGTGGCGTTGATCTACGCCGACCGGCGCTTCAATCTGGGCCACGGCCGACTGTTCGCGCTGTATGTGGCGGGCTATTGCGTGGGGCGATTCTGTGTCGAGTTGCTGCGCGATGACACCGCAACCCACATCGCCGGCATCCGGATCAACTCGTTCACATCGACTTTCGTGTTCATCGGGGCCGTGGTGTATCTGATGGCGGCGCCAAAGGGCCGCGAAGACCCCGCCACACTGCGCGGCAACGAGTATCTCGAAGAGGAAGCGGCCGGCGTCGAGTCGGAGTATGAGCCCGCAACGGTGGCGGTCGCGACGACTGCGGCGGGCGCGGCGGCCGCAGCCGACGCGCCGCCGGGCTCGGCCGAGGCGGCGGAGGCTGACGACACCACCACCGCCGCCGCCGCGGAAGCCGAAGAACCGGTGGCGGACTCGACGGAAGCCGCCGTCGACTCGGGCGATGCCGGGGCAGACGAGCCCGAGGTCGAATCGGAAGCCGAAGTGCCGGAAGTCGAGCCCGAAACCGAGGCGTTGGCCGAGGCCTCCGAATCGGACGAGCCGACAGCCGAGGCTCAATTGGTCGACGGGGAACCGGAAGAGGCAGAAGCGGAAGAGCCCGACGCCGAAGCGGAGGAACCGGAATCGGAAGAGCCTGAAGCGGAAAAGCCTGAAGCCGAAGCCGAAGAACCGGAAGCGGAAGAACCGCAAGCGGAAGAACCGCAAGCCGAAGAACCGGAAGCCGAAACCGAAGAACCGGAAGCCGCAACCGAAGACGAGCCCGTCGACGAGGAATCGGACGGAAAGCCCGCCGCCCAGGATCCCGCCGAAACGACGCCTGCCCAACCGGAACCCCGTCGGCGATGGGGCTCGCGGCTGCGGAACCGGTTGTCGGGCCGCTAACGGCCGCCCGTGTCCCGATTCCCGCGGCCGGGCGCGACGGATCTGGCATCCTGAAAGGCGTGACCGACGCGAGGTCAGCGGGCTAGGTGATGCAGCCTCACACTCCCGCGCATGCTCCGGGACAACCCCGTCCACGCGGCGGGCGGGGTCACCGCCTGCTCATCGGGGCCGGTACCGGCGTGGTGCTGGGTGGCGCGCTCGGCTACGTCGCGCTGGTCGACCCGCACAGCCCGAGTTCGGTCTACCCGGCGTGTCCGTTCAAGCTGCTCACCGGCTGGAATTGCCCGTTTTGCGGTGGCCTGCGGATGACGCACGACCTGATGCACGGCGACCTGATGGCCGCCATCCACGACAACGTCTTCGCGCTGGTGGGAATCCCGCTGCTGGCTGCCTGGCTGCTGGTGCGCCGCGCGCGCGGCAAGGGGCTGCCGCCCACGGCGGCGTTGCTGGTGGTCGTGGTCGCGACGATCGCCTGGACGGTGCTGCGTAACCTGCCGGCCTTCCCGTTGTTTCCCACCGTTCTTGGTGGGTAAGAGCACACCGCGCGCGAGCGATTATGTGCGGGCCGCGGGGGTTGCACGCGACTATGCTGGGTCGGCGTGAGTAGACGCGGAAAGATCGTCTGCACCCTTGGCCCCGCGACCAGTTCGGATGAGTCGATCCTGGCCCTGGTTGGGGCCGGCATGGATGTCGCTCGGTTGAACTTCAGCCACGGCGACTACTCCGACCACAAAGCCGCCTACGAGCGCGTCCGGTCCGCTTCCGACGCCACGGGCCGAGCCGTCGGCGTGCTCGCCGACCTGCAGGGCCCCAAGATCAGGCTGGGGCGTTTCGCCACCGGACCCACGTACTGGGCCGACGGCGAAACGGTGCGCATCACCGTCGCGGACTGCGCAGGCGACCACGACCGGGTGTCGACCACCTACAAGAAGCTGGCCGAGGACGCCGCCGTCGGTGACCGGATTCTGGTCGACGACGGCAAGGTCGGCCTTGTCATCGATGGCATCGAGGGCGACGACGTGGTCTGCACGGTCGTCGAGGGCGGCCCGGTCAGCAACAACAAGGGCATCTCGCTGCCCGGCATGAACGTGTCGGCACCGGCCTTGTCGGAGAAGGACGTCGACGACCTCACCTTCGCCCTGGAACTCGGTGTCGACCTGGTCGCCCTCTCCTTCGTCCGTTCGCCGTCCGACGTCGAGTTGGTGCACGAGGTGATGGACCGTGTCGGCCGTCGGGTGCCGGTGATCGCCAAACTGGAGAAACCGGAGGCCGTCGACAATCTGGAAGCCATCGTGCTGGCCTTCGACGCGATCATGGTGGCCCGCGGCGACCTTGGCGTCGAACTTCCCCTGGAAGAGGTTCCGCTCGTGCAGAAGCGGGCCATCCAGATGGCCCGGGAGAACGCCAAACCGGTGATCGTCGCGACCCAGATGCTCGATTCGATGATCGAGAGTTCTCGGCCGACCCGGGCCGAGGCCTCGGACGTCGCCAACGCCGTCCTCGACGGCGCCGACGCGGTGATGCTGTCCGGGGAAACCTCGGTGGGGAAGTACCCGTTGGCGGCCGTTCGGACGATGGCGCGCATCATCTGCGCGGTCGAGGACAACTCCACGGCCGCGCCGCCGCTGACACACGTGCCGCGTACCAAGCGCGGGGTGATCTCGTATGCGGCCCGCGACATCGGCGAGCGGCTCGACGCCAAGGCGCTGGTCGCGTTCACCCAGTCCGGCGACACGGTCAAGCGCCTCGCGCGCCTGCACACCCCCCTGCCGCTGCTCGCCTTCACCGCGTGGCCCGAGGTGCGCAGCCAGCTCGCCATGACGTGGGGAACCGAAACGTTCATCGTCCCGATGATGACTTCCACCGACGGCATGATCCGCCAGGTCGACAAGTCGCTGCTGGAGCTCGGTCGCTACAAGCGCGGCGACCTGGTGGTCATCGTCGCCGGCGCGCCACCTGGCACAGTAGGGTCAACCAACCTCATCCATGTGCACAGGATCGGGGAGGACGACGTCTAGCTAGAGGAGAGCGTGTGGCGGCCGGCTGTGAGTCTGAAGGGCCAGGAGAAGCCGCCACACAGGCCCATTCGGATTTCGCGGAGCTGCTGGCGACTCTCGACCTCCATCGCGTCGACGACAACCTGTTCATCGGCTCGCATCCGAGCAAGAACCCGATGCGGACCTTCGGTGGCCAGCTGATGTCGCAGTCATTCGTCGCGAGCAGCCGCAGCCTGCTTCGCGACGACCTGCCGCCGAGCGCGCTGTCGGTGCACTTCATCAACGGGGGAGACACCGCCAAGGACATCGAATTCCACGTCACCCGCCTGCGCGACGAGCGCCGCTTCGCCAATCGGCGCGTCGATGCGGTGCAAGACGGCACGTTGCTGTCGTCGGCGCTGATCTCCTACATGTCAGGCGGCCGCGGCCTGGAGCACGGCATCGAGCCGCCGCAGGTTGCCGAGCCGCACACGCAGCCCACGATCGGCGAACTGCTGCGCGGCTACGAGCAGACGGTTCCGCACTTCGTCAACGCGCTGCAGCCGATCGAATGGCGCTACACCAACGACCCGGCATGGGTGATGCGCACCAAGGGCGACCGGCTCCCGCACAATCGGGTCTGGGTCAAGGCCCTGGGCGACCTTCCCGACGACCCCGTATTGCACACGGCAACAATGGTGTATTCGTCGGATACCACCGTGTTGGACTCGGTTATCACCACGCACGGTCTTTCGTGGGGATTCGACCGCATATTCGCCGCGTCGGCCAATCATTCCATTTGGTTTCACCGGCAGGTCAACTTCAACGACTGGGTGCTGTACTCCACATCGTCGCCGGTGGCGGCCGACTCGCGCGGGCTGGGCACCGGGCACTTCTTCGCACGCTCCGGGCAACCGCTGGCCACGGTGATGCAAGAAGGAGTGCTCAAATACTTCCCTCCATCCGGCCGATAAAACGTTATCGAATAGGTGCATAACCTCTCGTTCGAATTCGGCCGCGAAACGGTCGTCGTCGGGCGTAGCGTTGACGTAGTCGGGTATTCGGTGCAAAGGGCGGCCACAAGCCGCCGTGTCATTGCATCGGGAGGTGATGGTGAACGGGCCAGTGGTCGACGTCACGGCGGCGAGAACCCGCGCGCGCGAACGCGTTGTCGTCTCCGTCGATTCACTCGGGGCCCGGCTGATCGGCGCTCTGGCGCTGTTGTGCGCCGCATGCTGGTTCATCGGGATACTCGCCCGGCACCACACCCATCCGAGTTGGGACTACACCGACCGGTTGGCCTGGTCACTGACCGTTCTGGTGGCGGTGGCGTGGATGGCTCGCGGTATCTTCCTGGGCCGGCCAGTGACGACGATGCATGCCGTCGTCGCCGCCTTATTCGTGCTGGCCGGGCTGGGCTTGCATGTGCTGTCCTTCGATCTGTTCGGCGACGTGGTGATCGCCAGCTCCGGTCTGGTGTTGATGTGGCCGACGGCCTCCCACCCACGTCCCGATGATCTGCCCCGGCTGTGGAAGCTGATCAACGCGACCTGCGGCGACGCGCTCGCCCCGTTCACGATGCAGACCGGCAAGAGCTACCACTTCACCGCCGACGGCACCGCGGCGCTCGCGTACCGCACGCGGATGGGGATCGCCGTGGTGGGGGGCGACCCGGTGGGCGACGAGGCGCGCTTTCCGGAACTGGTCGCCGATTTCGCCGCCACCTGCCACGCGCACGGATGGCGCATCGCCGTAGTGGGGTGCAGTGAGCGGCGGCTGAGCCTGTGGACCGATTCGTCAGTGCTAGGACAACCGTTGCGGCCCATACCGATCGGCCGTGATGTAGTCGTTGATGTTACCGGTTTCGACATGGTGGGCCGCAAATTCCGCAACCTGCGTCAAGCGGTGAAGCGGACCCACAACTGCGGTGTGACAACCGAAATCGTGGCGGAGCAGGAGCTCGACGAGAAGTTGCTGGCCGAGCTCACGGAGGTGGTCCGGGAGTCGTCCAAGGGGGCCCACGCCGACCGCGGATTCCACATGAACCTCGACGGCGTACTGGAAGGCCGGTTCCCCGGAATCCAGCTGATCATCGCCAGGGACAAAGCGGGCACCGTGCAGGCGTTTCACCGATACGCCACGGCCGGCGCCGGCAGCGACATCACCCTCGACGTGCCGTGGCGCCGGCGCAGCGCCCCCAACGGGCTTGACGAGCGGCTCAGTGTCGACATGATCATGGCGGGCAAAGAGACTGGGGCACAGCGGGTATCGCTTGCGTTCGCCGCGTTTCCCGAGATCTTCGATGACAAGAACCGCGGCCGGACCCAGCGCGTCTTCTATCGGTTGATCCACGTGCTCGACCCGTTGATCGCCCTCGAGTCGTTGTATCGGTATCTACGCAAGTGGCATGCCCTCGACGCCCGTCGCTACGCGCTGATCTCCATGGCGCAGATCGTCCCGCTACTGTTCGTGCTGTTGTCGCTGGAGTTCATGCCGCGCCGGCGACACCTCTGAGTGTGTCTGCGCCTGTGTCACAGTGAGTTGCTGACAGCCCAGCCCCGTGGGCAGGTGGTGAGTCGCGACCACCACCGTCCGTCGCGGGGAAAACAACCGTGAGTTCGGAGTCAACAGATCTCGCAGAATCCGTTCCGAGTCGGTGACATCGAGATGTTCGGTGGGTTCGTCGAGCAGCACGATCCCCGCGGGAGAGATCACCGCCCGCGCGAGCAACAGCCTCCTGCGCTGGCCGGCCGAAAGAGCTTGCGCCCCAGCGGTGAGCACCGTGGCCAAGCCGTCGGGAAGACCGGCGATCCACGAGTGCAGTCCGACCGCGTCCAGCGCTGCCGTCAATTCTTCGTCGTCGCAGTCTCCGCGCGCGACCAGCAGGTTGTCGCGGATGGTGGTGGCGAAGACATGGGCGTCCTCGGCGAAAAACCCGATCGCGCTGCGTAAGTCGGATTCGTCGAACTCGCTCACGTCGGTGTCGCCCAGCCTCACCCGCCCGCCCAGCGGTGGCAGCAGGCCGGCGAGCGTCATCAGCAGGGTCGTCTTCCCCGAACCGCTGGCGCCGGTGACGGCCAGCCGCGCGCCGGCCGGCAGATCCACCTTGATGCGCGTCGAGCGTGCCGCGCCGTCATGACCGAAACGTACGTCGGCCGACAACCGTCCGGTACCGACCGGTGCGGGTACGCTCGCCGTCGCGATCTCGGGCCCGGGCGGTGCCAGTTCGAGCAGGCGGCGCGCGGCGATCCGCGACCGCGTCAATTGCACCGCGGCGGCCGGTAACGGCGTCATCGCCTCAAAAGCGGACAGCGGCAGCAGCATCAGCACGGCCAGCGTGGTGGGCGCGACCGCGTGCGCCAACCCGATCGCGCACACCACCGCGCCCAGCACGCTCGCCCCGATCGCCGCGGTCGGCATCGCCTCTGCGACGGCCGCCGGTTTCGCGGCGGCGTCCAGCGCATCGCCCCAGGCGCGTTGCCGGCGTTGCGATTCGGCGATGACATCGGGAAGCAGGCCGGCCACCCGGAGCTCGGGCGCGTGCTCGAGGGCGAGCATGGCCGACGTGTCTCGTTCGGAATGATGCTGTCGCGCAACGTCTTCCTGGGCTGCGGCGGCACGGCCGGCGATTCGGGGCGCGACCAAGCCGGCGGTCAGCAGGCAGACGGCCAGCACCACGGCCGCCGCCGGCGAAATGGCCGCGACGACCGCGGTTGCCGCCAGCGCCAGCACCACCGCGACGCCGATCGGCACCACGGCGCGAACCAGGACGTTGGCCAACTCGTCGACGTCAGCGCCCGCCCGGGCTACCAGTTCACCGCTGTGCAGCCGGACGGAGGCCGCCGCCGGTCCGCGCGCCAGCCGTTGGTAGATCTGTACGCGTGCGGTGCCGGCCGTCCGCAGGGCCGTGTCATGGGTGGCCAGTCGCTCGCAATAGTGCAGCACGCCCCGCGAGATCGCGAACATGCGAACCGCGACCGCCGCCACCGACAGGTCCAGGACGGGCGGCATCTGCCAGGCGCGCGTGATCAGCCATGCCGAAACGCCGGCCAAGGCCAGTGCGCTGCTTAGCGAGAGCACCCCGAGCGCGATCGCCGCCAGTACGCGGGTTAGCCGCGGGCGCAGCAGTGCCAAACCGTCGATCAGCGGATCAGGTTGCGGCATAACGCACCCCGCGCTCGGCGACCACCTCGACGACCTGGTCGCCGATGGCCAGGACAGGCGCACGGTGGCCGACGACGATCACGGTCGCACCGGCCCGCGCCCGCTCGGCGATGGCCCGCAAGACGCGTTCCTCGGTGGCGGCGTCCAGGTGGGCGGTCGGCTCGTCGAGCAACAGCACGGCGGCCGTCGAGCCGAGCGCCCGGGCCAGACCCAGCCGTTGTCGTTGTCCCAGCGACAAACCGGCACCGCCGCGCCCGAGCGCGGTGCCGCCGGCATCTGGCAGTTCGGCCAGCACCGCGTCGAACCCGGAATCGGCACAAGCTTTTTCGACGTCGTCGAGGTTTCCGAGCAGCATCAGGTTCTCATCGACGGTGCCCGGTACCAGCACCGGACGTTGCGGAAGCCAGGACAGTTGCGGCCACCATCCGGTGGGCTCCAGGTCGGCGACGTCGACGCCGTCCACGCTGACCCGGCCCGACGAGGGCACACTGATGCCGGCGATCGCCTGCAGGGTGGTGCTCTTGCCGGCGCCGTTGCGCCCGGTCAGCACCGTCACCGAGCCGGGTTCGATGACCGCGTTCAGATCGCGCGGCGCCCGGCCGTCGCGGCCGTCCACGGTCAGATGATCGAGGCGAATCCGCGCGCCGCGCGCGCTGACCGTCAAAGTCCCGGCCTTCGGCGCGGTCGGCTCGCCGATGAGGGCGAACGCCGCAGCGGCCGCGGTCCTGCCGTCCTGCGCGGCGTGGAATTCCACGCCGATGCGGCGCAGCGGCCAGTACACGTCGGGAGCCAGTAGCAGGACCGTCAACCCGGTGGTCAGGGTCATCTCACCGAACACCAGCCGAAGACCTATCCCGACCGCGATCAGCGCCACCCCGAGCGTGGCCAACAGCTCCAGCACCAAAGCCGACAGGAATGCGATCCGCAGCGTCGCCATGGCCGAACGGCGATGTGCCGCAGCCAGTTCGGCGATACGGCGCGCGGGCCCCACGACGCGCCCCAGTGCGCGCAGGGTGGGGATGCCGGCGATCAGGTCCAGCAACCGGGCCTGCAGCGTCGTCATCGCGGCCAGCGCCGCGGCCGACCGGTCAGCGGTGGCGAGTCCGATCAGCACCATGAAGATCGGTATCAGGGGCAGCGTGATCGCCACGACCACCGCCGATTTCAGGTCGTACGCCGCGATCACGGCGACCGTGGCCGGGGTCAGGATCGCGGCGAGCAGCAACGTCGGCAAGTAGCCGGTGAAATAGGGGCGCAAGCCGTCCAGTCCGCGGGTGACCACAACGGCGGCCGAGTCGCGTTGCGTCGCGAGTTCGCTGGGTTGCCTGGCGGTCACCGCGGCAAGCACCTGGCCGGACAGGTCGGCGATGACCGCGCTGGCCCCCCGTTGCCCCAGCCGGGCCTGCAGCCAATGCGTCACGGCACGGACTACCCAGAGCGCCAACAGGATTGACAGCGGGACCAGGAAGGCGCGCAAACCGCGGGCGCCGGGATCGCCGACGGCGCGCGCGACGATGCCCGCCAGGACGACCGCCGAGCCGATCGCGCAGCCCGAGATCAGTACGCCGCAGCCCACCACGGCGACCAGGTAGCGGCGCAACGCCGCCGACGCCCGCCACAGTCGCGGGTCCAGGGGCGCCCGGCTGGTACGGTCCGTACCGCTCAGGACGCGCGCCTTGCCAGGCCGATGGGCGCGGGTATCCGGTCGGCCGAGATCCGTTGCCGGAATACCCAATACGTCCATGCCTGGTAGATCACCGTCAGCGGAGCCATGAACGCCGTCACCCACGTCATGACTTTGAGGGTGTAGTGGGTGGAGGAGGCGTTGTAGATGGTCAGGCTCCAGTGCTGGATCAGCGTCGAGGGCACCAGGTTTGGATACAGCGACGCAAAGAGCAGGATCACGACGGCCGCGACCACCAGTGCGACGCAGGTGAACGCCCACCCGTCGGAGGCGCGCCGCCACACCAGCAGCACCGCCGCCAGCTGCGCCAGCACCGCCGCGGCCAGCACCACCCAGCTCCAGTCCTTGCCATGGGCCAGCTGCGTCCAAAGGCCGAAGGCCGCGACCAATCCGGTGACGGGCAGGGACAACCAGACGCCGAATCGGTACGCGTCGTCGCGGATTGCGCCGGAGGTCTTCAACGCGACGAACGTCGCTCCGTAGAACAAGAACAATCCGGCCGTGGCCAGGCCGCCCAGCACCGTGTAGGCGTTGAGCACATCGGAGATCGAAAGGTGAATGTGGCCATTGGCCTCGACCGGGAGTCCACGCACCAGGACGGCGAAGGCAACGCCCCACAAGAAGGCCGGCAACCAGGACCCGGCCGCGATGCCGGCATCGGCCCAGCCGCGCCATTTGGTGTCATCGATCTTGCCGCGCCACTCGATCGCCACCGCGCGCACGATCATGCCGAACAGGATCGCCAGCAGCGGCAGATACAGCGTGGAGAACACGGTGGCGTACCAGCCGGGAAAGGCGGCGAACATGGCCGCGCCGCCGACGATCAGCCAGACCTCGTTGCCGTCCCACACCGGTCCGATGGTGTTGAGCGCCGTGCGCCGCAGCGGTTCGGGCTCGCCGATGCCGATGCGCGCGAACGGTTCCATCAACATGCCGACGCCGAAGTCGAAGCCCTCGAGGATGAAGAATCCCAGGAACAGCACTGCGATGATGCCGAACCACAACTCCTGCAGTCCCACCGTGTCAACTCCTTTCGGCGTCGGGCTAGGTCGTTGTCAATACGCGAAGGACAGAGGTGCCACCTCGTCATCGCTGGGGGCCTGCGGGGGAGCGGGTTCCGCATCGTGTTCCAGTGGCCCTTCGACCACGTAACGTTTGAGCAAGAAGAACCACAGGACCGCGAGCACCGCGTAGACGAGGGTGAAAGTCACCAGCGAGGTAATCACCATGCCGGGCACATGATTCGACACCCCTTCGCGGACCGTCATCCGAACCAATTGATCCCCAGTGGGATTGGGCGCCACCACCCATGGCTGACGGCCCATCTCGGTGAATACCCACCCCGAAATGTTGGCCAGGAACGGCGTCGGAATGGTGAGCAGCGCGAACCAGGACATCCAACGGCTCCTGGGTGTTCGCCCACCGCGGGTAACCCACAACACGGTCAGGGCGAACAACACCGGGATCACCAGGAGCCCGATCATCGCCCGGAACGACCAGTAGGTAACGAACAGGTTCGGCCGATAGTCGTCGGGTCCGAAGCGCTGCTGGTAATCCTGTTGCAAATCGTCGACCCCGCGCAACGTCACGCCGCTGAACTTGCCCTCGGCCAGCAACGGCAGCACATAGTGCACCTTGATGACTTCGGCGACGCTGCCGCAGTTGTTGTGCGTTCCGATCGTCAGCACGGAGAAGTCGGGATCGGTCTCCGTGTGACACAACCCCTCGGCCGACGCCATCTTCATCGGCTGCTGCACGAACATCAGCTTGCCCTGACGGTCACCGGTGAAGAACAAGCCGATCGCGGCGAGCAACACCACCCCGCAGCCGAGGATGGCCGCCGGACGAAACATGGTGCGGGCGTCGGTTTGCGCATCGAGCGCGACCGACCCTGGCTCGCGTGAGCGCACCATCCACCAAGCGCTGACCGCGGCGACGAAGGTGCCGGCAACCAGCAACGCCCCGGTTATGGTGTGCGAAAACGCCGCCTGCGCCGTGTTATTGGACAGCAGGGCGAAGATGTCGTCCAGCTCGGCGCGACGCGTCGCCGGGTTGTAGTGCGCGCCGACCGGATGCTGCATGAACGAGTTCGCCGCGATGATGAAGAAAGCCGACGCGTTGACCCCGAACGCGACAATCCAGATGCAGGCGAGGTGTATCAGTTTCGGCAGTCGGCTCCAGCCGAAGATCCACAACCCGATAAACGTGGACTCGAAGAAGAAAGCGAACAAGCCCTCCATCGCCAGGGGCGCGCCGAAGATGTCGCCGACGAACTTCGAGTACTCCGACCAGTTCATGCCGAACTGAAATTCCTGGACGATCCCCGTCGCCACGCCGATGGCGAAGTTGATCAGGAACAGCTTGCCGAAGAACTTGGTCAGTCGGTACCAGGCGGTGTTACCGGTGGCCACCCACACCGTTTGCATGATGGCGATCAGCGGCGCCAAACCGATGGTGAGCGGCACGAAGATGAAGTGGTAGACGGTAGTGATACCGAACTGCCACCGCGAAATATCGACGACATTCATCTGTCATCTCCCGAGACTGCGGAGGCCCGATCAACGGCTACGACAGAGTGTAGTAGATGTGTCGGCGCCAGCGCTACCCGCGCCCCCTCAGCCGGCGAGGGTCTTGGACGCCTTACGGATTCCGAACGACGAGACGATCTCGAACACGCCGATCACCACGAACCACGCGCCGACCACGATGGCCAGGGTGACGATGGAATCGAAAGGTGACGCCAGGACGACGATGCCGGCGATCAGGCTGATCGCGCCGACGAAGATGTTCCAGCCCCGTCCGGGAAGGTGCGGGTCACTGATCGCCGAAATCGTTGTTGCGACACCGCGGAAGACGAACCCGATGCCAATCCAGATGGCCAGCAGCAGGATTGCATATCCCTGGCCGAAATGGCGGAAAGCCAGCAACGCCAGAATCAGCGACGCCGCGCCACTGATGAACAGCAGGATCCGGCTTCCCGCCGAGACGTGAAGTGAGAACGCGAAGACGACCTGCGCGATACCGGTAATCAATAGATAAACGCCGAAGGCGACGGCGGCGACCAGGATGGAAATTCCTGGCCACGCCAACACCAGGACACCAACGACTAGCGACAGAATTCCCGATAGCAGAGCGGATTTCCACAGATGCGGCAGCAAGCTCGGAACGGGGTGGGTTCCAGGAGTGCCAGGGGAGATAGTCATGGCCGCAGTCTGGCACAAACGTGCGCCGTGGTACAGGGACTTTGGTCAGACGTGGACCGTGCGGGGATCCTCGGCACGCAGGTCGGTGGGCTCTTCGCCTGCCCTGCGGCCGATTAGATACCAGGTGCGCATAACGCCCTTGCCCTTGACTTCGATGCGGCCGCGTTCTTGCAGAACGAAGTCGTTGTTGAGGCGCTCGTACATCGCCTCGGGCACTTGAATCCGGCCCACCGAATCGGTGGACTCCATCCGCGACGCGACGTTGACCGCGTCGCCCCACACGTCGTAGAAGAACCGGCGCGAGCCCACCACACCGGCCACGACGGGCCCGCAGGCCATGCCCACCCGCAATGGGACGGCCCCGCCATACGGATCATGCAGCGTGGCAGCGACATTGGCCATATCGATGGCGAAATCGGCCAGCGCGGAGGCGTGATCCGGCCGCACCCGTGGAACCCCGCTGACCACCATGTAGGAGTCTCCGCTGACCTTGATCTTCTCCAGGCCGTGCTTGTCGACCAACTCGTCGAAGGCGCCGTACAGCCGGTCCAGGAACCGCACCAGGTCGGCCGGGGCTGTGCTGCTGGCGCGTTCGGTGAAGCCGACAATGTCGGCGAACAAAACGGAGGCCTCGTCGTACTTGTCGGCGATGACGTTTCCGTCGGCGCTCTTGAGACGCTCGGCGATGCTGCCCGGGAGCATGTTGGCCAGCAGCGCCTCCGACCGCTGGAACTCGGATTCCATCACCGCCTCGGCGCGCTGCGTGTCGCGCAGCGCGTACCACACCGTGATGAACACCATGACGCAGGCAGAGACGATGGTGACGATGAACATCATGGACTGTGCCCACGCGGGCACCAGACCAGTGTTGCGGGGCACGAGGAACTCCAACCCGATGACGAGGCCCGCGGCGATCGCCGCCAGGCCTGCCGCCAAGACGATGTGTTCGAGGCCCAGCAGCAACACCACCAGGCACGCACCCACCACCAAGAAATATTGCGAGCCCGAGGACGTGCCCGCATCCCAACAGCTGGCGGACACGGTGACGTAGGCCGCGCCGATGAAGGTCAGCGGCGCGACCAGGTCACCGAAGCGGTGCAGCCACGGCACGCTCGCGAAGATCAAGGCCGCGACGACGTTCAGGACAAGCATCTGCCATATCCAGGCACCGGTGACCACCTGCAGCACCACGAAATTGGTGCTGACGATGACCGCCAGCCAGGCAGCGATCGTGAGCACTCGATACTGGCGTGCGGCGCTGTCGGCGTAATGCTGATTGCGGTCGCGTGACTGGGCGCGCGCCACGGCCACGCAGTCCGGGCGCTCCGACGAGCCGTCTGGGCGTGTGGGTGGGGCACCACATTTCTTGGCCGCCACGCGAGTAAGCCTAACCGCTGCGCTGCAGGCTTGTCGGCTGTCCTTGGGAAAACTCGCGAATGAGCGGAACGCCCGGCCGGATGATTCCCGCGACTAGCTCGCCATCGGCGGTCGCCATTTCGCGTACCGCACCGACTCGCTAATCGGCCGGCGTTCGACCAATTCGGTTTTACGAACCAAGGCTTCGCGGCGATATCCGCGATCGACCGACCGGGCGCCGGACCGGGCAGCTGCGAGTGGCCTGGGGTGCTGTCGGCGCTGGGTCCGTAACCGGCTCTTCTTCATTCCACGGCAGCGAGCAAACCACGCGATCGGCCGCCTCGCCGCGCAGATTGGGGCCAGCAGCGCCAACGTCACAAAAACGGCTTGCTGTAGATGTGACACGTCAGTTCTCCAATCTTCGGCTTGCGCCCGGCAGGCCGACGCAACCGCCCCGGTAACGCGGCGACATGCATCAGAGCGTATGAGAGGACACCGTGGACTCGACCCAACGACGCGCCAAATTCCGGCCGCGAATAGTCACTTTTTGATAACCGTTGAGCGATGTCGGCATAGTCGGATGCCCGGTGAGGGCGGCGGCTCACTCATTCACTGGCAAAATGCGCAGGCAAACGGTGCAAGAATGACACCTAACCGATTGCTCGGCGCTGAATCCAAATGCGCATCAGGACTCATCCGCCGCATCGGGTGGCAACCTCCGCTTCAGCCCGCTTGCCAATATTCGTTCATCGGCTGGGCGAATTTGTCATTGTTTGTGAGCCTGGGAAGTTGCAGTGAGTCTTCGATCGTGCGGAGCAAGCTGTAATGGTTGTTGTAGTTGGTGGCAACGATGTGACCTTGGCGCATACCGGAATTCGGTGACGGGATGACGATCATGGGGACGTGGTTGCCTTCGTTGCCGATGCCCAGTGACAGGTTGTTGTAGTCCTCGTCCCACGTGATGAAGATGGCGCTGCGCTGCGTTTGGAATGCGGGTGAGTTCAGGATCGTGGGCAGCGTGGCCGCGAGGAACTGGTCGCCGGCCTTGATGTTGTATTGGTGGGTCGTCAGCAGGCTCAGGATGAACTCGAGGTTGACGGGGCCTTCCATGTTGTGGTCTTCGTCGGCGGCCCACCACACGTAGTTCGGGGTGGTGGCCGGCGAAGCGAGATCCGTGGCCATCCGCTCCAGCGGCAGCACGTGCGCCTGGCAGCGAGCGTCATTGGCGACGATGTCGTGGAAGGCGAGGAACGGTAGTTCACCGGGGCTGTAGGGCCCCGCGGACTGCTTGAAGCATGGCTGCGGCATGGATTGCTCGTAGGAGGCCCAACCCCCGTGCGCCGCTTCGATGTTGTCGACCAGGTTGGGTTTGTCGAAGCAGTCCAGCTCGCAGTTGTAGTTGAAGCCGAAATCGGAGCCGCCGAGGATCGGGTAGTAGTTCGGAAGGCTCGGATGCGTTTGCGCGTAGTAATTTTTGCCGTACCCGTAGTTGTTGATGAGGCCGTTGGTGTATGGCGCATTACGGCTGCCGACGATGTCTTTCACGCCATGGTTTTCGAGATAGATCATGAATACGTGGTCGAGGGGGCCGACTTTCGACGCCGGCGGTGTCGGCGGCGGCGGGACAGGCAACGGGGCGCCGACGGTCAACGAGATGTTGTCGGCGTAGGCGTTGTTGTAGTTGCCGATCACCGGGTTTCTGTCTTTGAGGGTGACCACCACGTTCGCGCCGCGGGCTCCCCGGGGAATCATCCCGGTCGTCTCGCGTTGCAGGAGCGCGGTTTTCAAGCGGCGGTCCAGAACAGTGACCGGCCCGATCTTGCCGGCGCCCAGCGGCGTCTGGTGGTCGGCGGCAGTGAAAGTGACGGTGACCGACGCTTCGGACGGGTCTTCAAGGAAGCCGCCGAGCCATCCGCTCAGCATGTATGGCACTGTGCCGGTGTCGATTTGCGGCGCCGCACCGGACAGATCGACGAATTGGGTGAGCGTCGACGTCGCCACATTCCCACCGCCGAAGAATTGCGCGGCGCCGTCGGGCGGCCCATTCTGGGGCCGCGGAAATCCCAGGGCCGCTGGCAGAGTCGGGCCGGGCGACCCCAGCGGCCACGGCAGCCGACGCATGGTGCCGTACTTGATGACGGTCGGTGTGCCGGTCACGGTCCACCCTGGGATGGACACCGAGCTGTATGCCGACAACGACGGGTCACCGAACTCGGCACCCGGATTCATCAACAAATTCGGGCTCATCACCACGGCGGCGGACACTTTCGGCGCGGTGAACGCCGACAGCACCAGCACGGCAGCCCCGGCGACGGCACCAGCCACACGACCAAGCCGACAGAACATCAGGTACCACCTCTGCGGTTAGGGCGCCGCGAATTGCTCCGTCGATCGTGAGCTATGTCACGCCGAACTCCTACGTTGTTGCGCGAATCGATATCCAGCAGTTGCCATTCGGTGACCGAGTCGGAGAAGCGATTCACCGTGCAATCGTGTATGGACGGTCTTGACTTCGCGTGGAAAACAGGCGGTACGAAGGCCCCGGCCCTCCCGACCTGTGATTGGCGGCGGATCTTCGCCGCGCGGCTCGGCAACGGGTGGCTCGCGCCCGTCGAATCGACGCGGCGGATGCGCTGCTGGGGTTAACGCGGTAACCTGAGCGGTTATATACATGTCTAACAATTCCGCTGAGCCCCCGGCGTGCCGTTGAATTTGGCCGGGTCGAATCGGGTAAGTAAATGAGTATGCCTTTGGGCCACGAAAACCTGGCCGAAGCGTTCGCGGACCTCGCCGCTGAACTGCAGTTCGATCGGGGATCTCCGGACACGCTGCAATCGATCGTCCATTCCGCGGCGCGGATCGTTCCTGGGGCGCGGTGGGCGGGCATCTCGCTGGTCGACGGCGAGACCGTCATGCCGAAAGTCCCGACCAGCCCCGCTGTGGCGGAGCTTGACGAGATGCAGTCCGAGCTCAATGACGGGCCGTGCTTGACGTCGTTACGAGGCCACCGCACCGTGCTGGTGGATGACATGCGCACCGATCCGCGCTGGCCCAGATATGTCCATGCGGCACGGCAACAGGGCTTTCTCAGCCTGTTGTCGTTCCGGCTTTTCGTCGAGGGCAACACCCTTGGCGCGCTCAACATCTACAGCGACAAGAGCTGCGCCTTCACGTCGGACTCGATCGTCCAGGGCAAGGTGCTGGCCCAGCACGCCGCGGTGGCCATGTTCGGGGCCGCAGCGGAAGCACAGTTCGAAGCCGGACTGGCTACCCGCGACGTCATCGGCGAGGCCGAAGGCATACTCATGCACTGGTTGGACTTGACCAGGCTGCAGGCGTTCAGGCTACTGACCCGTCTCTCGCAAAAGTCCGACACTAAACTGGCCGAGATCGCCCGCTTGGTCGTCGAGCACCATCGATCCAAGCTGAAGGCTGCGAGTTCCTAGTCGATCTCGCCGGTCAGATCGAACTCGGCAAGGGTGCGCCGAGCCAGCTCACGCACAGCTTGCTTGGTGTTCTCGGCACCGGGTTGGTAGGCGTTGATGGTGAGATAGATCTTCGAGCCGCCGCTGCGCCAAGACTGGAGGGTCATTTGACCGCCGGTCTGCTCGAGCCACTGTCGCGTCACGTGCTGCCCGGTCGCCCGGGTCATGACAAGTTCGCCGTAGGTGCCGTCGAGGCGGCACACCAACGGGTCGAAGTCGCCGAGGTTGGAGCAGAGGATGGGCGCGTCGGGATCGGTGAATCCCGCGTCGACCATCCGTTTCAGCGCCTGTTTCGGGGTGAACGGGATCAGCGAGCGTAACTTCAGCGCCTCGTCCGGAGTCTCCCGCAGCGTGGCCAGCGCACGCGTGATCCCGGCACGAAGGTCACTCAAGTCCGTCGTTACCCCTGTCGGATCGACGCGGACGATCGCAATCGACATTGCGTTTGCACGCATGTCACCCTCAGTGCGGTCGTTCATCGGCAGATGCAAGGTGACCACACCGTCACCGTCACGCCGACGCCCCGCGTGCTCAGCGAATTTCGCGGCGAACGCCGCGACCAGCGTCTTACCCGTTCCGCCGAGTTCCTTTGCGCGGGCGTCCCATTCGGCCGCGTCGATCTGGATCCATGCGGCCGGCACGACGATAGGGTCATCGCCCTCACACGCGCGGAGCGGGACGGCTCGCGGGGCCGGCGACCGTGCGAGCTCGCGCCGCGCACGACGGGCCACCTTCGTCACCCCGACGAGAGCCCGGGCCACGTCTGGGGCGTCGCGCGCGGTCTCGCGGGCGTCCTGCACCGCCGCGCGCGCACGAGTACGTGATCCCGGGAGTGGATAGTCAAGGGCGGCACGGTTGCCCAGGGCGGCATCGACAACTGCAAGGGCGAGCCCGAGGCCGTCGAGCAGGTAGTGGGAAAGGACCAAGCTGACCGCGGTCGAGCCGTCGGTAAGAGGAAGCACGCCAAGATGCCAGCCGCTGCCCTGTTCTGCATCGATCGGCAGTTGTGAGCGTTCGTCGGCCCAGTCGCTGAGTTCGGTTCGTGGGCGCGCGTAGTCTGCGACATCGATGTCCGACGGTCCACGCTCCAAGACCCAGCGCGGCCGGCCGAACGGCAGTGGCGAGCGCTCGATGCGGCGTCCCACCAGCCCGTGGCTGAGATTGCGGTGAAAACTTCGCAGTTCGGCGAAGTCGATAGCGTGCTCATAAATCCATACGCATTGGATGACGAGGTTCAGACCGGCGGCGCGGTGGCCGGCAAACAAGCCTTGATCCACCAGCGCGAGCCGGTTGTCCGCCCTCGCATCACCGCGTGATGCGAGGGCCTCAACGAATGCGCGCGCCCGGCCAGGCCAATTCATCAGATGAGGGTAGCCGAGCCAGCCTGTCGGCCGGCGCGGTGCGGGATCAAGCGGTTTGCGCCTTTGCGCAGAGGGCCGTTTTCGCCTCGGTCGACTGCTTAGCAACGGCATCGGCCGGCTCGAATAGCGCGGTGCGACAGGGCTTTTCGAGCGCGTTGCCGACTCGCGCGAGCGGCGATGGTGCGTCGGCGCCGGTGCGCCGCAGCCTTTCGGCGCCCGCCCAGCCGGCCGGCCGGCCGGATAACCAGGCATCATGACTGATGCCCCTCCGCCGCACGATCACCGAAAGGCCGAAACCTCCGCGATGAAATTTGTGTTGGCCGTTTATGGAACGCGCGGCGATGCCGAGCCCGGTGTAGCTGTCGGTCGTGAGCTGTTGCGCCGAGGGCACGACGTGCGTATGGCCGTCGCGCCCGACCTGGTTGGCTTCGTTGAGTCGGCGGGCCTTACGGCGACCGCCTACGGGCCGGATGCGCGGGCCTGGCAGGACGTCCACCGCGACCTTTTGACGCGGTTGTTCCGCGCGCCCTGGAAGGTCCGCGAGCTCAAAGGCGCAATCCGCGAAGATCGGGAGCTGTTCAACCAGCTCTGGGACGAGATCAACAAGACGCTGATGTCGCTGGGGGACGGGGCAGACGTGCTGGTCGCCAGCGCCATTGGTGAGCAGTCCGCGGCCAACATCGCTGAGTACTACGACGTTCCGCTGGCGATGCTGCACACCTTCCCGATACGGGCCAGCGGCCAGCTGCTTCCGGGCCTGCCGACGCCGGTGGGCCGTTCCGCGATGCTCCTGTCCGAGCGGCTGAGTTGGCCCATGATGAAGAGGCGTGATGACGTGCAGCGTCGCGAACTCGGGCTACCGAAGGAAACGGGCCTGTGGTCGCGACGGATCGCCCAACGCGGAGCGCTGGAAATCCAGGCATATGACGACGTGTGCTTTCCCGGGCTGGCGGCCGAATGGGCGAAATCGGAGGGGCAACGCCCCTTCGTCGGTGCGCTGACGATCGAATTGCCCACCGATGCCGATGCGGAGGTCGCGTCATGGATCGCCGCGGGACCACCGCCGATCTTCTTCGGGTTCGGCAGCACGCTGGTCAAGTCTCCCGCCGAAACGGTGGCCATGATCGGCGCGGCTTGCGCGGAGATCGGCGAGCGGGCGTTGATCTGTTCCGCAGAGACCGACTTCAGCGACGTTCCGCATCTCGAGCACGTCAAGACCGTGGGTGCGGTGAACTACGCGGCCGCCTTTCCCGCCTGCCGCGCGGTCGTGCACCATGGCGGCACCGGCACCACGGCGGCGGGTCTGCGGGCCGGAGTTCCGACGTTGGTCCTTCCGACCTTCGGCGATCAAACGCTTTGGGGAAATCAGGTCAAAAGGCTGAAAGTCGGTTCTGCTCGGCGGTTTTCGAGCACCACCCGCGAATCGCTGGTCGCCGACCTGCGCCGCGTCCTGGCCCCGGAATGCGTCGCCCGGGCTCGTGAGATCTCGGCCCGAATGACCAAATCCGGCGAAAGCATTGCCGCCGCCGCGGACCTTTTGGAAGATCTCGCCGCGCGCCGACCGTGAGCTGAGCATCGGCCCCGGATGCGCGATGCCTGGGCGGGCATGGCACCCTATTGCACGTCTGTGCAGTGAGCGGAATGACGCTAGATGGGCGGGTCAATGCCGGCATGCGTATTCGGGCGTACCGACGCCGAGGTCGACTTCCTGGTGCGTGGCCAACGGTCGGGGATCGCGGTGGTCGGCTTCGGCTACATCGGAACCGTGATCGGTGCCGTGCTGGCGGACCGAGGCTGGCCGGTGACCGGGATCGACGTGAGGCAGAGCGTCGTCGACGAGATCAACCTGGGCAAGACCACCGTGCCCGAGCCGGGGCTCAGCGAGCTCGTGTCTGACAACGTACGGATCGGCCGGCTTCGCGCGACGACCGATTTCGGCGCCGTCGCGGACAACGATTTCGTGATCGTGAACGTCGGTACGCCGCTCGGTCCGGGCTACGAGCCCATCGTCGACGACATCAAGGCGGCCGCCCGGGCGGTGGGGGAGCACCTGCAGCCGGGCCACATCGTGATCCTCAAGAGCACGGTGCCGCCCGACACCACCGAAACCCTTGTGCTGCCGATCCTGGAACAGGCCTCGGGCCTACGCGCCGGCGTCGACTTCGGGTTGGCGTTCTGCCCCGAGCGGCTCGCCGAAGGCCAAGCGATCCACGAGCTCACGTCGATTCCCGTCGTGGTCGGCGCCGTCGACGAGCGCAGCGCCCGCGCTTGCGCGACGCTGTGGCGACATGCACTCGGAGTCGACTCTGTCGTCGTCGACAACCCCCGCACCGCCGAGATGGTCAAGCTGGCCGACAACCTCTGGGTGGACCTCAACGTCGCGCTTGCGAACGAGCTGGCCAAGGTATGCGACAGACTCGGCATGGACGCCCTGCAAGTCATCGACGCGGCCAACACGATGCCCAAGGGCGGCGGCGACGTGAACATCTTGCGGCCGAGCATGGGCGTCGGCGGTTACTGCCTGACGAAGGATCCGTGGTTCGTCAACCATCTGGGCGAGTCCGTGGGGTTGGAGCTGGCGATTCCGCGGACGTCGAGGACTGTCAACGACACAATGCCCGCATACACCTATGGGCTGCTCGAGCAGCTGCTCGCCGATCAGGGCAAGCCGCTCGAGACGAGCAGGATCGCGGTGCTGGGTATCGCGTTCAAGAACAACACCGGCGACTGCCGGCTCACACCCACCAAGTCCGTCGTCGACTTGCTCGAGGAGTCCGGCTGCGGGCTCTCCATCCATGACCCGTGGGTGACGGACGCGGAGGCCCGCACGGTGACAAAGATCCCCCTGACCGCAGACATCGAGACCGCGGTCGAGGATGCGGACGCGTTGGTGGTCCTCGCGGGCCACCGACAGTTCCACCAGATGCCCCTGGTCCGGCTCGCGGACCTGGCGGGGCCCCGGTGCGTGTTCCTCGACGGGCGGAATAGCTTCGACCCGGCAGCGGTGCGCACGGCTGGCTTCGTCTACAAGGGCATCGGCCGATAGGCGTGCCCAAACCCGAACTGAGAGAGCGTTCATGTCCAATGTCGTGGTGACGGGCGGCTACGGCTTCATCGGATCGCACCTGGTCGCCGCGTTGCTGGGCCGCGGAGACTCGGTCACGGTGTTCGACCTTCAAAAGGACACGCGCGACTGCGATCTCGACTTCGAGCGGCACCCCAACTTCCGGTTCGTGCAGGGCGACGTGACCGATATGGACGCGCTCGAGAAGGCGCTCACCCCCGACGTCGACAGGGTCTTCCACCTGGCCGCGATCGTCGGCGTCGAAAACTATCTCAAAGACCCGCTGCGGGTTCTCGATGTCAACGTGACCGGCACTCGCAACGTCCTCGAAGTGAGCCATCGGCACCAGGCGCATGTGGTGTTCGCCAGCACATCCGAGGTGTTCGGGAAGAACCCGAACCCGCCGTTCGCCGAGGACGACGATCGCGTCCTCGGCTCCTCAAGAACCGCGCGGTGGAGCTACAGCACCAGCAAGGCCATGGCCGAACATCTCGTCTTCGCGATGCATGCGTCCCGCGCGTTGCCGGTGACGGTGGTTCGCTACTTCAACGTCTATGGCCCGCGGCAACCTCCGATTTTCGTGATTTCGCAGAGCATTCACCGGATCCTCAATGGCCGCAGGCCGTTGCTCTACGACTCAGGTGACCAGACGCGGTGCTTCACCTATGTCGACGACGCGGTCGCCGGAACCTTGCTCGCGGCCGAGAGCGGCGCGGCGATCGGTGCGGCCTTCAACATCGGCAGTATGACCGAGACGACGGTGCGCGACGCCGTCGCTCTGGCGATCAAGATCGCGGATGTCGCCTCGGTGACGGATGCCGAAACTGTCGACACTGCAGCGCGTTACGGGGATCGCTACGAGGACATCCCGCGCCGAATCCCCGATTCGACCAAGGCGCAGCGGGAGCTGAGTTGGCGCCTCCGGATAGACCTCGAGGAGGGGATTCGTCGCACCATCGATTGGGCACGGGCGAATCCCTGGTATCTCAAGGGATTTGCCGCGCATCAATCTGTTGCTGGAGGTTCAACTGAACGAGATCAGTAAAGAGTGCCGCCTATGCGGATCGACTGGCCCACATCGGCCCCTTGTGGTTCGCGAAATGATGTTCGGGACCCGCGAGCGGTTCGACTACTACCTTTGCGCCGCGTGTGAGACGTTACAAATTGTGCGCGTGCTCGAGGGTGATGAGCTGATGCGCCACTATCCCCGGAATTATCACTCGTACAACGAGCCCCGGCTTCTCCGATGGCTCATCACGCAGCAGGACCGCTACAAGTTGCGCGCCGGCGGCCGGCTCGTCGGCCGTCTGCTGACCCGGCGCCTGCCCGACGGTATCCTTCGCCTTCTGCTCGGCGGAGACGTGCTCGGCATGCTCGCTGCGCTTCCGCTTGACCATGACGCGCGGATTCTGGACGTCGGCTGCGGTAGCGGCTTGCTGCTCGACCGATTGGCCAGGGTCGGATTCAGCGACTTGTGCGGCGTGGATCCGTTCATCGCGGGCGATGGCCGGACGCCGCGAGGAGTGCCGCTGCTCAAGCGCGATTTCAGCGAGGTGACAGGCGAATTCGATCTCATCATGTTCAATCATTCGCTCGAGCATGTTCCGGACCCGGTCGCCATGCTCAAGGTCGCGCGCGATATGCTCGCCGCCGGAGGCATGTGCCTGGCTCGCGTTCCGACGACCTCGTCGGACGCGTGGGCCAGTTATGCGGCCGACTGGGTGCAGATCGATGCCCCTCGGCATTTCGTCATACCGTCGTGTCAGTCAATGGCATTGGCAGCCGAGAGGGCCGGGCTGCGGGTGGAACAGACGATCGATGATTCGAATCTGGGTCAGTTTCTGGGGAGCGAAGCCTATCGAAGAGACGTCGGGGTGACCGACCCGCAGATCCTTCGGATGTTCGGGCCAAGGCAAATGTGGAAGTGGGCAAAGCGCGCGGATCGGCTCAACAGCCAGGGCCGCGGCGACCAGAAGGGTTTTGTCCTGCGGGCCAAGTGATCCCGTCAGATGGCCCCCGCGCCCCTTGCCACCAGCGAGAGCGCAACCACCGCAAAGATCGCCGCCAAAACCTGCGCACGGTGGGCCAACGCCCATTCATGCAGCGGTTGCAGCGCCGCTTTGGTTTTCTCCGGCGTGAGCAGATAGCTCAACAGGGTGATCTCGAAAACCGCGAGCATTCCGACGACGAATGCGATGGCGGCGATCACCTGCGTGCCGATCGGGGCTCCCGACGCCACGATGGTGGTGTCTACGAGCAGGACCAACAGCGGGCCCGGCAGGATGGACATGCCGACCACCAACGCCACCCACAATGACCCGTTTTCCCACGCATCGTTGGCACGGCCGACCAGCCGACGTATGGCAGATCCGCGTTCGTTCGCCGCATCGGTTTCGCCGCCCCGCGGCAGCGAAACCGCGGCCGGTGTTGAGTCGAGCGCCACGGTCGAGGAGTTGGCGACCGGTGCCGGCGCGCTTCGCCGCGCGCGTGAGCGCACCACGATCAGCGCTGCGATCGCCAGCCCGAGTACACCCAGGCCGAGTTGGATGTGCCGGGCCATGGAATTTGGGCCCGCGGTGGCCAATTCATGTGCAGTAGATCTGAACGCCGGCATGACGTGCAGCGCCACCAGCGGGACCAACAGGGCGGGAACGTTTGTGATCAGGCAACCGATCCAGCAGGCGAGCAGGCTTTGCACCGGCCGCGGCCGCGAAATCAGGAGAAGGATGAGGCCGAGAAGCACGGGATTGAGCGCCCACAGAAGCGCCATCCCGAGCACGGAACCCCACACCGGCCGAGACACTACCCTGTCGACTCCCGGCCGCGGGGGTCGCGGTCCCGGTCCGCACGGCGGGCCGGCGTCGACGGCCTTCCTACACGGGGCCCGCTGGTCAGCCGGCGTGTCTCAAGCCAGCGAAGTTCTCCAGGAGATCGGCGGTGTTGGCAACGCTTTCGGTGGGTTTCGTTGTCCGGGTGGCCACGTCGCGTGCCCGCGCGGCATAGTCGTCGTCGAGGATCGTGCGCAGGTCCTCAACCAGCGATTCCTGGCTGGCGGTTGAAAAGCGGCGCCCGAAGCCAACTTTCAGCCGCTTCACCTGTGCCGCCCAAAGTGCTTGATCGGGCGCCGTCCACAGGATCAACATGGGGACTCCGGCACGCAGTCCCGCGGCTATGGTGCCCATGCCGCCGTGGTGCACGACCGCGCGGCAAGTGGGAAACACGGCCGCGTAGTTCACCGCGTCCACCACCTTGACGTGGTCGAATTGCGGGAGATCGCCGAAGTCACTCCAGCCGGAGCAGACCACCGCTCGCTCGCCCAACTGGGCGCACGCCGCGCCGATCATGGCGAGCGTGTCGGCCGGAGATTTGACCGGGGTGCTGCCGAAGCCGAAAAAAATGGGTGGCGTTCCCGCGGCAATCCATGACGCGACCTCCTCATCGGCGTCCGTGGGCATTTCGATCGTCAGCGCGCCGGCGAAGGGGCGTTGGGAGATCGATGCCGCCCATTCGGCCGCCAGCCCGGGGAAACAGACTTCTTCGTAGGCCTGAATTTCCAGCGATCCGCGCTCGGTGATCCGTCGCGGAGCGGAGCGCGTCGCCTTCGGCAGGCCCAGCTCCCGGCGCTGCACGTCGTCGAACTTCTTCATCCCGCGCCAACCCACCCACTCGTACGCCCTTACCGCGGAGCGGCACCATGCCGGCGACAGGAACGGCAGGACCTGGCCGTTGACCCGTACCGGTGCCAGATGCAGTGTGGCCAACGGAATGTCGTAATACTCAGCGACATTGGCGGCGGGCTGCTCGAAATTCAGAAAGGTGATCAGCAGGTCGGCGCCGTCCGCCAGCGACCGCAGCGTAGCGTTGATCTCCGCCCAGTAGTTGGTGACGGATTCCCCGATCTCGCGCCACGACCGGATCAGATCCCGCACCTTCCAGAAGTTCTGGAATGAGCGTGTCCATAGGTCGCGGTGCGCGCCCCACCACTCGCGCGTATCCGGCCCGTAGGCGACGGCCGTGAGTCCAGCGGCCTCGGCGAAGCCGACCAGATCGGGCGGCACTGCCATGCGCACGTCGTGTCCGCGGCGCAGCAGTTCGCGGCCGACAGCGACGCACGGCTCCACATCGCCACGCGTCCCGTAGCTCGCCAGCACACATTTCATCGCGCATCCCGCGGCATCGGAATCTCCCTCTAAGCTGCAGCGAACTGCGCTATATGTCTGGCTTTAGGCCGTTTACGGCTAATCGCGATGTGACTATAACGGAGTGGTGACCCCGGGCCGCCGCGAATTGTCAACTGACCCGCCTCATCTGCCGCCGATGCCGCCGACGATCAGCGACATCCCGCCCAGCGCGATCATCGTCACCAAAATTTTGCGGCGGTGCGCCAATGCCCAGTCGTGTAGCCGTTGCAGGAGTGTCTCCGTTTTCGTCGGCATGGCCAAGTAACTGACGAGGGTGACCTCGGCGATCGCGAGCACCCCGATGACGAACGCGATGGCGGCGCCGACCTGCGTGCCGAGCGCGGCTCCCGAGGCCACGATGATGGCGAACAGCAGCAGACCGACATCGGGTTCTACGCCGCCGAATGCCAAGCCGATCACGAACGCGACCCACAAGGATCCGTTTTCCCAGGCGTGGTGGACGCGGCCGAGCAGCCGCCGCAATGCCGGCTTGTCCTCGGTGGCCGCATCCCGGGCGCGGTCCAGCACCCGCGACATCATGAGTGGTGTGTTGCGGTCCAGCAGCCGGGTCGAGGTGTCGCCGCCTACCGGCTGGTGTTCGGGCTGACGCCGGCGGGTCACCGAGCGCACGATGATCAGCGCGGCGACGCATAGCGCAAGCACGCCCATGCCGATCCGGACCTCCCGGACGATGGTGCCCGTCGCCAGATCGTCGGCAAGCGATTTGAACGTCGGCGTGACGTGCAGCAGTGTCAGCGGAACCACCACGGCCGGAATGCACCCGCCCAGGCAGCCGACGCCGTAGGCGAGCAGGTTGTGAATGGGCCGCGGCCGGGAGATCACCAGAAGCATGATGGTCAGGCGCACGGGGTTCAGTGCCGTCACAAGTGCCAGCGCCAGCACCGAGCCCCACATGGCCGGACACACTACCTTGGCCGTTTGCTCCTGCGATGATTCCCGCGAGAGCGCCCCCGGCATGACGATCAACAATGTTGCGCCGCAACAGGTTACGCTCAATTCCGGGACCAGCGGTCAGGAAGACGCCGGCCAGAAGTACGGTACGACGATGGACAACGTGCTCGATCCGTTCGACCAGCTCACGTTCGACGCGGAGCGAGCGACGGGAGTCGCGTCGATTCCGCATCCGTTCTGGGTGTACAGCCGCCCGGTCGACATCGACGGTTTGCGGAGGTTCCATCATCATCTCCAGCGGGGACGGCTGGCCCGCCGCATCGAACCGTCACGATTGCGGTTCGGACGCCACCGGTGGGTATCGGCCGGGCGTCCGCCCGAGATCGAGATCGCCGCGACGCCTCGCCCGCGTGCGGAACTCGACGCCTGGCTCGACGAGCAGGCCGCCAAACCGATCGATGCCCGAACCGGGCCCGAATGGCGCCTTGCTGTGCTGCCCTTCAGCGACGGCGGCGCGGCGGTGAGCTTGGCCGTCTCGCATTGCCTCGTCGACGGGGTCGGGTTGTTGGAGGCGATGGCGGATGCGGCCGATGGCCGCGATCACCCGAGCAGCTGGCCCGGCGCCGGGTCGCGCCGGCGGTGGCAGGCCGTGCGCGAAGATGCCGGTCAAACCGTGCGCGACATCCCCGCTCTCGGCCGCGGCGCCGCCGCCGCGGCACGGCTGACCCGGCGTGCCCTGCGCCAGGGCGCCGCAGCCGCGCCGTCCACCACGCCACTTCGGCTGCCCGCCGGCTACGACGAACCGCTCACGCCCCCAACCGCAACGGTCTTCGTCGATGCCGGCGAATGGGAGACCCGCGCCCGCACGCTGGGCGGGACCAGCAACGTGCTGCTGCTGGGACTGGCGGCGCACCTGGCAAAGCGAATGGGACGGATCACCGCGGACGGGTCGGTCCTGGTGAAGATGCCGGTCAATGAGCGCGCCGCCGGGGACACGCGCGCCAACGCGGTCAGCCATCTCACCGTCACGGTCGATGCCGCACCCGCGACCACTGACCTGCGCGAGATTCGGACCGCGGTCAAGGGAGCGCTGACCAGCCACCAGGAGTCGCGCGACGACGAGCGGGCGGTGCTGGCGTTCGTTCCCCTGTTGGGCCTGTTGCCCAAGCGTCTTGTCCGGCTCGTCGACAACGCCGTCGTCTCGTCCAACCTCGGGGTGATCAGCCCGGCCGTCGTGCGGCCGGACGGTACCGACGCCGACCTCTTCGCCGCGAGGCTTTCCTACCGGGGCGTGACCAAGGAGTTGATGCACCGTCTGGGCGGAGCCCTGTACGTGCTGTCGGGCACCGCGCAGGGCCAGGTCTTCATCTCGGTCACCGTCCATCACCCGGGCTATGCCAATTCGAATGAAGCTTTGCGCCAAGACCTTTCGGCCGCCTTGACTGACTTCTCGCTCACCGGGACGTATCTCGGGGCGCCCCCGGTCGCACACCGCTGACGACGACCACCAGCGTCGGTGCGGGGCCTTCGCCGTCGCGAGCGCTTTTACACACACGTACTATTACCCCGTTTGACCGGGTTCGGTGCGGTGCGGCAGCCGAGGGATCGAGGAGAGGCCAATGACAACCGTCTTGTTCGTGCTCGGGATGGCCCGATCCGGCACCTCCGCGATGACGCGCGTTCTATCCCTGTCTGGTGCCGCACTTCCGCCCGGCATGATCGGCGCCGCCAAAGCCAATCCGCGCGGCTTCTGGGAACCACGCCAGGCCAGTTACCTCAACGAGAAAATCCTGCGCCGCCACGACAGCGCCGCCACCGACCCCACCCTGCGCCTCCACGAAGAAGCCGCCGACGGACGCGACATCGCCGAGATCAACTCCTATCTCGCGAAGCTGCCGCCGTCGGACCTCTACGTCATCAAGGATTTGCAGATGGCCCCGATCGCCCCGCTGTGGTTCGAGGCCGCCCGTATAGCCGGCTACCAGGTCGGCACCGTGATCGCGCTACGCCACCCCCACGAAGTCATCAAATCCGTCACCGCGATGATGCCGATCGTCAAACCCGAACTCGCCGCCGCGCTGTGGCTGAAAAACAGCCTGCTCGCCGAGCGCTACACCCGAGGCCGGCCGCGCGTGTTCGTGGAGTATTCCTACCTTCTCGAGGATTGGCGCCGGGAGGTCAAACGCATCTCCACGACCCTCGATGTCGATCTCAACCCCGACGAGCCCGCCATCAACGAATTCCTCGCCGCCGACGATCGTCACCAGCGGGCCGACGGTTCCCCATGCCCGGAACCATTCGGCACCGAGTGGCTGACTACGACCTACCGCAATCTGCGCCGGGCCGCTGGCGGCGACACGTGGAGCCACCAGGAGCTGGACCAGGTCTTCTCCGACTACCGGGCCAGCGAACAGCGCCTGCGCACCGCGTTCGACAACTATCGGCGCGTAGTCAGGGCGCAGCGCTTCGTTCCGCGCAAACTCATCTTCGAACTCGCCGCACTCGCCCACCGGCGCAAAGGCACCTGGGCCTAGACAAGCCGCTTCGATTAGCCGCACCGGAAGTGAAAGGCCAAGACCAGCAATGAAATTCGCGCTTGCAACCTTCGGCAGCCGCGGCGATGTCGAGCCGTGCGTCGCGATCGGGCGTGAGCTGCTGCGCCGCGGGCACGACGTGCGCATCGCCGTCCCACCCGATTTGGTCGGCTTCGCCGAGTCGGTTGGGCTTGCGGCGGTCGCCTTCGGGCCGGAGGTGCAGCCCATCCTGGACGCGCACCGCACCTTTTGGACGGATTTCTTCCGAAACTTCTGGAGAGTCCGGCACCTGGTCAGGCTGCGGCACGAGATAGCGGATCCCGTCATTCATCGCTGGGATCAGATCTGCGCCTCGCTGAAGTCGCTGGCCGACGGTGCCGATCTCCTGGTCAGCGGGCTGAATTTCGAGCAGGCCGCAGCCAATGTCGCCGAGTACCACGACATTCCACTGGCCACGGTGCACATCTTTCCCGTTCGCGCCAGCGGGCAGTTCCTGTCCGTTCTGCCGGCGCCGGTGGGACGTAGAGCGATGCGCGTGTACGAGTCGGTCGCCTGGCGCGCGGCGAAAAAGCTCGAGGACGCCCAGCGCGCCGCACTGGGCCTTCCGAAAGCGACTGGCCCGCTGCCGCGGCGGATCGCCGAGCGCGGCTGGGTGGACATCCAGGCCTACGACGAGGTCTGCTTTCCCGGGCTGGCAGCCGAATGGGCGGAATGGGACGGCCACCGGAGTTTTGCCGGTGCGCTGACGCTGGACTTGCCGACGTCGGCCGATGACGACGTCGCGTCGTGGATCGCCGCGGGAACACCGCCGATTTTTTTCAGCTTCGGCAGCACCCCGGTCAAGTCTCCGGCCGACACGATCGCCATGATCGGCGCGGCCTGCGCGCAGTTAGGCGAGCGTGCGCTGGTGTGCGCCGCCGGGACCCACTTCGGCGACGCCGGCCGTTTCGAGCATGTCAAGGTCGTCAATGCGTTGAATTACGCGACGATCTTTCCGGCCTGTCGCGCCGTCGTGCATCACGGCGGCACGGGCACCACGGCCTCGGGGCTGCGCGCCGGAGTTCCCACGCTCATCCTCTCGACGGACATCGATCAGACGATTTGGGGCGCGCGGGTCAAACGCCTGAACGTCGGCACCGCCCGGCGCTTTTCGAGCGCCACCGAGCAATCGCTTGTCGAGGACCTGCGCCAGATCCTCGCCCCGGATGTCGTCGCGCGGGCCCGCGAGCTGGCCGCCCGAATGACCACCTCGGCCGAAAGCGCTGCGGCGGCAGCTGATTTGGTGGAAAAGTACGCCCGGCCGGCCAGCGATCGCTAAGACGGACTGGTCGTCCGAGGCGAGGCTTGGGCCGCGCGGGCCAGGGTTTCCGGTGTGATCGACATCACACGATGACCCCCGGTCACCCCCCTTGTTGACCCGCTATTGGACTCAAGTAGGGTAGTCATCTTGTTCCACTCATGTCGACTAGATGTTCGGGAGATCTGGGAGAAGTGGTGAGTCTCAATCCGCTTGACGATGACGATGGCAGGTTTCGGGTCTTGGTCGATGGCGAGGAGCAACACGGCCTGTGGCCGACCTTCGCCGATGTGCCGGCCGGCTGGGGGACGGCTCACGGCAAATCGGACCGGATCGCTCGCGTCGGCCGCATCGAACTCAACTGGACTGATATACGGCCGACGAATCTGCGCGAGCGGCTGTTAGCAACGCGGTCTTCTAACAGGTGACCCGGCCGGAGTCGGGGACTTCGGGGGAACTAAGCAGTCGGGTATTTCCGCTCACGCGGGGACAACGCGACATCTGGCTGGCCGAGGAAACGGGTCGGTTCGGCGCCAAGTGGCAACTGGGCGTGCTGGTGCGAATCGCGGGTCCGGTCGACGCCCGTCTGTTCGAGTCGGCGGTTCGCCAAGTGGTGCGCGAGGCCGAATCGTTCAGGGTTTCCGTTTTCCAGGTGGATGGCCACGTTTTCCAGAGGGTCGTCGATTATCCGGACGTCGAGCTCGCTCGCTACGACCTGGTGGGATCGCAGGATCCCGCACAGGACGCGTATCGGTTGGCGGCTTCAATCCAGGGCACGTTGATGCCGTTCAGCGGCCCGCTGTTCAAGTTCGCGTTGTTGCAGACCCGGTCAGACGAATTCTATTTCTTTGCGTGCTGCCATCACATCGTGGCGGATGGGCTGGGCCTGGGCCTTTTCTGCCATCGTATTGCGGCTGTTTACAACGCAATTGCTTCGGGACAACAGATTCCTCCCGCATTCTTCGGCACGTTGCGCGATCTGATCGACGCCGAACTCGAGTACGAGGCGTCGGCTGAATATCTCGACGATCAGGCGTATTGGACTGAAAACCTGCCGCCGGAAACCGAAGTGCGTTATCGGTCAACGCATGCCGGAGACGGGACTGATTCGGATGGGTGTTCGGCACCCGTTGAACTGGATCCCGTCGTCGTATCCGGGATTCGTGAGTTCTCCCAGAAGTTGGGGGTTCGCCGCTCGGCGGTGATCACGGCGGCGTGTGCGTTGCTCGTGCGCGGATATGACGCGGAAAGCACAGACGTCGTGCTCGACCTTCCGGTAAACCGGCGGGTGCGTCCGGAAACACGACTGGTGCCCGGGATGGTTTCCGGCGTGGTCCCGCTGGTGTTCAGGGCTTCGCCGGGCGCGACGGTCGCCAGCTTCTGCGAACACGTCGGCACCCGAATGGGAGAGGCGTTGCGGCATCAGCGATTCCCGGTGCATGCGATGGAGCTGGCCGCCCGTTCCCGCGACTCCGGGCGGACGCCGAACCGGGTGATCGTCAATTTCATCCCGCCCACCTATATGTCCGATCTCGCCGGCTCCCCGGCATCGGCGACTCTGACCAATTCCGGCCTCGTGGATCAGTTCGGGCTGCTGTTTACCAGGGACGGCGATCAGCTTTTCCTGAGCACCGCGGGCGCTGGGCATCTGTTTACGAATTCCGATGTCGACGATTTGGCGCGGCGGCTGGAACGCGTGCTGGCGGCGATGATCGCCGACCCTGGGCGGTCGTTGTCGTCAATAGACGTCCTGACCGGCGGTGAGCACGCCGAGTTGGATGCCTTCGGCAACCGGGCGGTGCTGACCAACCCGACGAGCGCACCGGCGTCGATTCCGCAGTTATTCGCCGCGCAGGTGGCGCGTACCCCCGACGCGGTGGCGCTGACATGCGGGGAGCATTCGTGGACGTACCGCGAATTCGACGAGACCGCGAACCGGTTGGCCCACCTGCTGCGCGCTCAAGGCGCGCAACCGGGTGAGTATGTCGCGCTGTTGTTTTCGCGATCGGCCGAGGCGATCGTCGGTCTCGCGGCGGTGCTCAAGACCGGGGCGGCGTATCTGCCGGTCGACCCCGCGCTTCCGGAGGCCCGCATCGAGTTCATGCTCGCCGACGCCGCGCCGGTTGCGGCGATCGCAGCACCCGGGCTGCGAGCCCGCTTAGACGGGTACGCGCTGCCGGTCATCGATGTCGACGACCCCGCCGTTGCGAGCCAACCCAGCCGCGCGTTACCCGGACCGGCCCCCGACGACATCGCCCACCTCATCTACACCTCGGGCACGACCGGCGTCCCCAAGGGTGTGGCGGTCACTCACCGCAGCGTGACCCAGCTGGTCGCAACGCTGGATGCCGGATCGCCCCGCGAAGGCGTCTGGTCGCAGTGGCATTCGCTGGCCTTCGACGTCTCGGTGTGGGAGATCTGGGGCGCGCTGTTGCGCGGCGGGCGGTTGGTGGTGGTGCCCGAAGAGGTGGTCGGGTCCCCGGATGACTTGCGCGCGTTACTGGTCGCCGAACATGTCAGCGTCCTGTGCCAGACCCCCTCCGCGGTCGCGGCATTGTCGCCCGACGGGCTGGAGTCGACGGCGTTGATCGTGGCCGGTGAGGCCTGCCCGGCCGATGTGGTGGACCGCTGGGCGCCCGGCCGGGTGATGATCAACGCCTACGGCCCGACCGAGACCACGGTGTACGCGGCGACGAGTGCGCCGCTGCGGGCGGGACTGGGTGCGCCCATCGGCTCGCCGGTGCCCGGGGCGGCTCTGATGGTGCTCGACGGGTGGCTGCGGCCGGTGCCGGCGGGCGTGGTCGGCGAGCTGTATGTGGCGGGCGAGGGCGTGGCTTGCGGGTACCTGCGCCGGGCCGGGCTGACGGCGGCGCGGTTTGTGGCATGCCCATTCGGTCCGGCGGGGACGCGGATGTACCGCACCGGGGACCTGGTGTGTTGGGGCGCCGACGGACAGCTGCAGTATCTGGGGCGCGCCGACGAGCAGGTCAAGGTCCGCGGGTACCGCATCGAACTCGGCGAAGTCCAGGCGGCGTTGGCCGGCCATCCGCGGGTGGCGCAGGCGGCGGTGATCGCCCGTGCGGATGGCGCGGGTGGCGAGCAATTGGTGGGCTATGTGGTGCCGGATCAGCAGATGATGCTGGTCCGCGAGCCAGAGCGCGAAAAGCAGCTCGTCCAGCAGTGGTCCGGCGTGTACGAGGGTCTGTATTCGTCCGGCGCGCCGGCGGAGTTGGGCGACGATTTCGGGGGCTGGGTCAGCAGCTATACCGGCGCGCCGATTCCGCTGGAGCACATGCGCGACTGGCGCGCGGCCGCGGTGGACCGGATCCGCGGGTTGCATCCCCACCGGGTGTTGGAGATCGGGGTGGGTTCGGGGCTGTTGCTGGCCCAGCTCGCCCCGGAATGTGACGAGTATTGGGGTACGGACTTCTCCGCGCCGAGCATCCGGAGTTTGCAAGCGGCGGTGGCTTCGCAGTCGTGGGCTGATCGCGTGCGGTTGCGGGTGCAGCCCGCCGATGTGGCAGAGGGGTTGCCGCAGGGGCACTTCGACGTAGTCGTGCTCAACTCGGTGGTGCAGTACTTCCCGAGCGCGGGCTATCTGATGGATGTGCTGGCGCTGGCGATGCGCCTGCTGGCACCGGGCGGCGCGGTGTTCATCGGCGACGTGCGCAACCTGTCGCTGTTGCGGGCGTTTACCACCGGGGTGGTGTGCGCCGACACGACCGTTGGTGAGGACACCGCGGCGATGGTGCGTGAGCGGGTGCGCCGCGAGATGCTGGCCGACCAGGAACTGTTGCTGGCGCCCGAATTCTTCGCCGGGTTGCCGCAGTATGTGCCCGAGATCGGTGCGGTGGATGTGCGGCTCAAGCAGATGCGGGCGGCCAACGAGCTGAGCGGCTACCGCTATGAGGTGGTGTTGCGCAAGGCGCCGGTGGCGGCGCACTCGCTGGCGGATCTGGCGTCGCAGCAGTGGGAGCGGTTCGGCAGCGTGTCGGTGCTGGGGGAGTTTCTGCGCTCCCAGCAGTTGCCGGGGTTGCGGGTGAGCGGGGTGCCGCACGCGGGAATCTGGTCCGATGTGGCCCTGGCCGCGGCGTTGGCCGGCGCCGACGAGCGCGTGGCGGTCAGCGCGGTGCGCGCCGGGCTATCCACTCCGGATGCGTTGTCGCCGCACCAATGTCACCTGCTGGGCCGGCAACTGGGATACGCGACCGCGGTGACTTGGTCACCGATAGCGGGGTCGATGGATGTGATCTTCACCCGCGCCACCGACGCGGTCTGGTCGGATGTGTACCTGCCGGCTACCCCGGTGGGTTCGTTGAGTGGGCATGTCAACGATCCCGCCGCGATTGAACGGGCCGCGGAGCTGCGTGGCTATGTGGCCGGCCGGTTGCCGGAGTTCATGGTCCCGGCGGCGATCATGGTGGTCGAATCGCTGCCGTTGACGGCCAACGGGAAGCTGGACAGGCGGGCGTTGCCGGCCCCGGAGTTCGTCACTGCGGTCGCCTACCGGGCACCGCGTGATGGCCGAGAGCTGGTGCTGGCCGGCCTGTTCAGCGAGGTGCTCGGGGTGACGCAGGTCGGCATCGACGAGTCGTTTTTCGACCTGGGTGGGCATTCCCTGTCGGCGGCACGGCTGGTGGCGCGCGTGCGCGCCGAACGTGGTGTCGACGTCCCGATCCGGGCGGTGTTCGACGCACCGACCGTGGCCGGGTTGGCCGAATGGATCAGCGCGCATGCCGGAAAACACGCCGGTGCAGCTTTGGCCACGCGGCAGCGGCCTGCGCTGGTGCCGTTGTCGTTTGCTCAGCGCCGGTTGTGGTTCATCGATCAACTCGAGGGGCCGTCGCCCGTTTACAACATGGCGATGGCGTTGCGGCTGGAGGGGCGCCTCGATACCGAGGCGTTGGGCGTGGCGCTGGCCGACGTGGTGGGCCGCCATGAGAGCCTGCGCACTCTGCTTGCGGCGACTGATGGCGTGCCCCAACAGGTTGTGCTGCCCGCCGAGCGGGCGGACTTTGGTTGGCAGATCACCGATGCTGCCGGCTGGTCGGGCGAGGGGCTGGAAGAGGCCATTGCCGCGGCGGCGGGCCACAAGTTTGATCTGGCGAACGAAATTCCCTTGCGGGCAAGGCTTTTCCGCCTCGGCGACGAAGAACACGTCTTGGTGGCCGTGGTGCACCATTCCGCCGCCGACGGGTGGTCGTTAAGCGTGCTGGCCGCAGACATCGGTGTGGCGTACGGCGCCCGATCGGTTGGGCAGAAACCGGGCTGGACCGATTTGCCCGTGCAGTACGTCGATTACACGTTGTGGCAGCGCGAGCAGCTGGGCGACCTCGACGACAGCGACAGCCGGATCGCCGCCGAGTTGGCTTACTGGGAGCAACATCTGGCCGGGATGCCCGAGCGCCTGCAATTGCCCGCCGATCGGCCCTACCCGCCGGTCGCCGACTACCGCGGCGCCACCGTGGAGGTGGACTGGCCGGCCGAACTCCAGGTGCGGATAGCTCGGCTGGCCCGCGAGCACAAAGCCAGCAGTTTCATGGTGGTGCAGGCCGCCCTCGCGGTGCTGCTGTCCAAGCTCGGCGCCGGCAGTGATGTGCCCATCGGGTTCCCCGTCGCAGGGCGCCGCGATCCCGCGCTGGATGGGCTGGTCGGGTTCTTCGTCAACACACTGGTGCTGCGGGTGGAGCTCGCCGGAGATCCCACCGTCGCCGACGTGCTGGCCCAGGTGCAACACCGCAGCCTTGCCGCCTACGAGCACCAAGACGTGCCCTTCGAGGCGTTGGTGGATCGGCTCAACCCCAGCCGGAGCCTGACCCATCACCCGCTTGTGCAAGTGCTGCTGGCGTGGCAGAACTTCGCCGGAAAGGATGGTTACCCCGCCGCCGGGTTGGCTCTGGGCGATCTGCGGGTCACTCCGATGCCGGTGGACACGCACACGGCCCGAATGGACCTCACGTTCACCCTGTCCGAACGCTGGACCGAGGCCGATGAGCCCGACGGAATCGGCGGGACCGTGGAATTTCG
>NZ_JCALED010000013.1:0-97560 GCF_059813205.1 Mycobacterium sp. NGS17
CGTCACCTGCGTCTTCTCGGTGAATGCACCGCGGAATTGCCCGTACACCAACGCTAAAATCAGCGCGCACACCACCATCATGGCGACGGCGATCAACTTGTACGGCGGAGTCCTTTGTGAGTTGATCTGTACGGGTGAGCCCGGACCTGAATCTGTCGACAAGACCGTTGCTGCCCCTTACGTCCGCGCCGCAGCATCCGCGCGCTGCGGCGAGCGACCCCAACCATTGCCGGGGGCTCCAACTTAACGAAGACCAGTGAAATGTACCGCGCCGGCCCCACATGCGCGAACGGTCGTTCACATATCCGACGGACGCCCCGGGTGCAGACGCCAGGGCTACGCTCGAGAAGGACAAGGAAAGGTGCGCGATGCTCGCAGCGTTCGGATTCGAATCCCTGGGCGTGGTCGTCGGGGACATGTACTTCATCGACCCATCCCCGCTCGAGGGTCAGGAGACCCCGGAGCGCGGGGTCAGACTCGAACTGCGCCTCGTCGACCGGGCCGCCCCCCAAGGCTCGATCTACGCCGGCGTTCCGATCGCCTTCACCCGCCCGGTGTGGCGGGTGGATCTTTTCGGGTCCACGGAGAGCCCGCCCGGGACGCTGGACCGGGCCCATCACCACCCGCGTTTCGACGGCTGGGAACCCAGCAGCCGGCACTTCGTCCCCGAGCTGTCCGCCGACCCGCTGACCTGGCTGACCGAGCAGCTGGCCGACCCGGCCGCCATCCTGGCCCGCGCCGGCGTCGACGCCGATGAGGTCAGCGAAGCCGACACCACCGGGCTCGCGGCGGCGGCCCCGGAGATCGTCGCCGCGGTGAAACGGTTGCTCGAGGGCGTGCGCAACGGCGAATTGGCCCCGGCCCCCGCCGAGCCGGTCGCCGCCGCCCGCACCGGCTGGCTCTGAGGTGCGTTAGCGTCGTCGGTGTGACCCTCAACGACATCGCCCTGACCACCCTCGACGGCCGGCAGACCACGCTGGCCGAATTGTCCGACGGCGCAACGCTGGTCGTCAACGTGGCCTCCAAATGCGGGCTGACTCCCCAATACACGGCGCTGGAGAAGCTGGCCAAGGACTACGGCGAGCGGGGCCTGACGGTCGTCGGGGTCCCCTGCAACCAATTCATGGGCCAGGAGCCGGGCACGGCCGACGAGATCCAGGAGTTCTGCTCGACCACCTACGGAGTGACGTTCCCGCTGCTGGCGAAGACCGATGTCAATGGCGACGACCGTCACCCGCTGTACGCCGAGCTGACCAAGACCGCCGACGCCGACGGCCAGGCCGGAGACATCCAGTGGAACTTCGAGAAGTTTTTGCTCGCCCCCGGCGGTGAGGTGGTGCACCGGTTCCGGCCCCGCACCGAGCCCGATGCCCCCGAGGTCATCAGCGCCATCGAGGCCGTGCTGCCCCGTTAGGCGTGAAAACGGCCCCCGGAGAATCTCCGGGGGCCGTTTTACCTGGTAGCGGGGACAGGATTCGAACCTGCGACCTCTGGGTTATGAGCCCAGCGAGCTACCGAGCTGCTCCACCCCGCGTTGGTGAATGCCAGGTTACCGAACGCGTGTCACGGCGGCCAAATCGCGCGCTCAGCGGCCATCCCCGCGCCGAGATTGCCGCCGCGGTCGTACTTCACGCGGTGATTACAGCCGTCATGGCAATCTCGGCGCGTAATGGACAGGGCTCAGATCAGTGCGACGGCGGGTTCAGCCCGTACCGCTGCGCGATGTCGTCCATCCACTCCGGCGACCCGTACGTGAGCCCGTATTTATCGGCGAGCTCGCCGAACTCGGGCAACTGGTGCAGCGGCTCGGTCGCCGGGTCGTCGGCGTGCTCGATGAGCAGCTCGCCGAGCTCGCGGAAATAGTTCTCGAATCCGCCCGGGGTGATGATCTCGACAATGCGGCCCGGCTCGCTGCCGGCGTTCCACATCGCATGCATCTGGCCGCGGGGCTTGGTGATGTAACCACCGGGACCCAGGACCACCTCGCTGTCGTCGGAGCGGAAGCCGATCTCGCCGGCCAGGACGATCGAATGCTCGTCCTCCCGGGTGTGCCGGTGTGCCGCGGTGAGCAGGCCGACCGCGAACGGATGCTCGACGATGGACACCTCGCCACCGTTGGTCTTGCCGGATATCTTGAACACCGCCCCGAAGCCGGGGAGCGTGACGACTTCGCCCTCCCCCGGCTGCACCACGGTGACCCCGATGTCGTTCGGTTCGGTCATCTGACTCACCCTTCTCCGAATGTTCTTGCGCTGCAATGCCTGCGCTACTCCGGCCAGCTGTTGTGCAGGATGTGGTCGACGAAGTCGACGCGCTCGAAGGCGGGATCGAAGTGCGCAAGCACGTCGGCGTTCATGGTGCCGTCGGTGGTCCGCGGCCGGTGCTTCATGCCGTCGTTGAACGCCGCCAGGATGCGCTGCTTGAACTGTGGGCGCGGGTGCGCGGCGGTCACCGCGGCCAGCGCCTCCGGAGCCAACTCCTCGCGCCCGACGCCGACGACGTCGACTTCCACGCCGGCCTGCAGCAGGGCGACCTCGGGGGCCATGAACTCGGGCACGCCGGGGGTGGTGTGCAAGGCGATGCCGAGCCACACCTTGGCGGCCTCGGCCTCGTCGACGCCATGGTTGATCAGGAAGTCCCGTGCCGCGTCGGCGCCGTCGACCTCGAAGCGGACCTGCGAGTCGCGGTAGCGCTCGGTCAGGCCGAGGTCGTGAAACATCGCCGCGACGTAGAGCAGTTCCGGGTTCGGCTGCAGTCCGCGACGCATGCCCTGCAGCGCGCCGAAGAAGAACACGCGGCGGGAATGGTTGAAGAGCAACTCGTCCTCGGTGTCGCGGATGAACTCGGTCGCCTCGCGGGCCAGCGAGCTGTCGGGTACGTGGATGCCGGCGATGGTGTCCATTGAGCTGGTGGTCATGTTGTCTCCTTCTGGGTTGGTTATGAGTGTGCGGCCGCCCGGACAATCCGACCCCGGCCGTTCTGGCCGTCCTCTCCACAGAACGCGACACAATGGCGTGCGTGGCTGCAGCCAAAACACGGGTCGTGGTGATCGTCGTTTTCGACGGGGTGACGCTGTTGGACGTCGCGGGGGCGGGTGAGGTGTTCGCCGAGGCCAACCGCTTCGGCGCCGACTACCGACTCAAGATCGCGTCGGTGGACGGGTGCGATGTGACCAGCTCGATCGGGGCCCGATTGGGCGTGACCGACAGCATTTCGGCGATCGAGTCCGCCGATACCGTCATGGTCGCGGGCAGCGACGACCTGCCGGGGCGACCCATCGAACCCGCCCTGGTCGAGGCCGTCCGATCGGTGTCAACACGGACCCGTCGTCTGGCGTCCATCTGCACGGGGTCGTTCATCCTCGCGCAGGCCGGCGTGCTCAGCGGCCGGCGCGCCACCACCCACTGGCACGACACCCGGCTGCTGGGCCGAGCGTTTCCCGATGTCACCGTCGAGCCGGACGCGATCTTCGTCCGCGACGGCGACATCTTCACCTCCGCGGGCATCTCGTCGGGCATCGACCTGGCGCTGGCGTTGGTCGAAATGGATTACGGGACAGAACTGGTCCGCGACGTGGCTCGGTGGCTGGTCGTCTACCTCAAACGCGCCGGCGGCCAATCGCAATTCTCGGTGTTGCTCGAGGCCGACCCCCCGCCGGAGTCGTCGTTGCGTCCGGTCACCGACGCGATCGCGGCCGACCCGGGCGCGGACTACAGCGTGAAAAAGCTTGCGGCGCTGGCGTCTTTGAGCACCCGCCAGTTGACCCGTCTCTTCCAATCCGAGCTCGGGATGAGCCCGGCGCGCTACGTCGAATTGGTTCGGATCGATGTCGCCCGCAATGCGCTGGAATCCGGCCGCTCGGTCACCGAGACCGCGGGCATGGCCGGCTTCGGCAGCATCGAAACGCTGCGACGGGTGTTCGTCAACCATCTCGGGATCAGCCCGAAGGCCTACCGGGACAGGTTCCGCACGGCCTATGCCTGAGAAGCTATTTGGGTGTTGTTGCGCTTGACCGTCCCGTCTTCGAGTCGCTGCAGCGCGGCACCACCCGACGCGGCATGCACCTGAATCAGTGATCGCGGGCCGGCACCGGTCAGTCGTGGTCGTGTTCGTCAGTGTCCTGCAGCGCTATGGTGCGCATGCGCTCTTCGATCTCCGTGGAATCGAGCACACCGCGGCGCGCCAGCAGCCGTTCGAGCGCCGCCAGCCAGCGCTCGTAGTAGTTCCAGGTGCCATCTGCAGTATCACGCGCGCGCTCCCACCGGCTGATCTCCTCGATGAGCAGATCGCGCATGTCGTCGAACGGGTAAACCCCGGCCTGCGCCATCGCCACAGCGGCACCGAATGCCCGGCATTCCCATGGCGCGTCGAACACCAGCTCGCCGTTGCGACGTGGCAGCGCGCCCAGGCCCGTCGCGTCGGCCCCGAGAATATCGGTGGCGGCGTTCACGCGGCTGGGCTCGAGACGATGCCGGTGCCGATCATCGCGTCGCGCGTGACGAGCGCCGCGAGCTCCCGCTCGGACATGCCGTCGGTCCCGGCGGGACGCTGCGGTAGCACCAGGTAGCGGGCATCGGAGCTGGAATCCCAGATCCGGATCTCGGTGTCGTCGGGCATCGTCAGGCCGAACTCGCCAAGCACCTCGCGCGGCCAGCGCACGATGCGGGCACGGTATTGGGGCGTCTTGTACCAGCTCGGAGGCAGTCCGAGCAGCGCCCACGGGTAGCAGGAGCACAAGGTGCACACAACCACGTTGTGCACCTGCGCCGTGTTCTCCACGACGACGAGGACCTCGGCCCCGAAGCCGGCGATGCCCAGTTCGGCGACGGCGGCGGGCGCATCGTCCAGCAGCCGCCGCCTGTAGTCCTCATCGACCCACGCACGGGCCACCACGGCGGCGCCGCGCAGCGGCCCGATGTCGTGCTCGTAAGCGTTGGTGATCTCGTCGATCGCCTCGGCGCTGACCATCCCCTTTTCGATCAGCAATGACTCAACGGCCTTCATGCGCAACGCGAGATAGGACGGATCGGTAGGGCTCATGGGTTCTCCTCCTGCAATTCGGCACCGCTGGGCGCGTGGTCCTCGAGATAGCTCTCCCACAAGTCGACGACGATCGCGTCACGCCCGGTGACGTCCGGCCACACGTTGCACGCGGGCAACCGCACCGCATAGACGTACTCAAAGTGGATTTCGCCCGACGCCACCAGCGTGTCCTCGAGAATCATTGGCCGGTGGACCATCTCGACGACTCCCGTGCATCCCTGTGCGTATCCGGGTATGCGCGTGTGGCGACGGCCCGACGCGGGTGATTCGATGCGCTTGGCGCGCACGATGTCACCGGCAGCGAAACGAGGCGGCTGCACGAGCTGCTCGGGCCCGAGCGGGGCGCCTTGGGCGACAAGGGCCCTGACCCTCTCGAGGATCTCCGCGTTGCGATCTTGCGGCAGCGGCGCGTCGGGATTCGAAAGCGCATCGGCCACGCGCGCTTCGATCTCCTCGTCCGTGAGGACGCCGGCCGATACGGCACACCTCTCGAGTGCATAAAGCCACAGTTCGGCGTAGCTCATCGACAGGTACGCGACCGGGTGCAGCGCTTCGATGGCCGCTCGATGCGTCGGGGGGATCAGCATCCCCGTGACGACGGCCGAGACGGTCGCGCCGAGCGTCCGACGCTCCCACACGGCGTGGCGAACCGGCGCAGGGGTCTCCATCGGCACGGGTCCGAGCCCCGCCATCCCACCGACATCATGTGCGCCATTCCCCATGACTACCCCGTGTTTCCTCTCGAACCTGTTATCGACAATCTTGGGGCGCGAGGGTGTCCGTCGACCGCGTTGGAAGATGTCGTCTCGTTGGGTGATCCCGATAGCCAGTTTGCGGGTCGGTGGGATATTCGATCGTCACTATTTGCGCCATCTTTCCCACAAGATGCGACACACGCTGACCCCGACGCCACCGAAGCGTCACTGGGGCTTGGCGAGTTTCGGCAGCCGAAGCCCGCCCATAGGCGAAATGGCTGGCACTACGGGTGAATTCGTCGACTCCGCACGGTCACAGCGTCGCTCGACGCCGCACGGCCGACCTACTTGGCGTTGTTGTATTTGGTGATCGCGTCGTCCAACCGCTGCAGCGCCGCACCGTAACCGGCGAAATCGCCCTTCTTCTGCGCGTCCTTTGCCTCGCCGATCGCCGCCTGAATCTCTTGCAGCGCAGCGGATTTGGCGGGCGACAGCGTCACCGATCCGTCGGGCACCGGGGGTGCTGCGACCGGGGGTGGTGACCCGGGCGCGGCAACCGGCGCCGGCGCGCTGGGCGGCGGACTCGCGGCCGGTGTCCCGGCTTCGGTGGGCTGGATGCTGGTCGCGGCGGCACCCGCGCCCGGACCGAACAGCCCGGTCAGGGCGTCGCGCACGGTGGGTCCGTAGCCGATCTTGTCGTTGTACATCATCGCCACCCGGATCAGCCGCGGGTACGACGACGCCGCGTCGCTGGCACCCGGCGAGGCATATACGGGCTCGACGTAGAGCAAGCCGCCCTGCCCCACCGGCAACGTGAGCAGATTGCCCCACCGGATCCGGTTCTGGTTGTCACGCCCGATCACGCCGAGGTCCTGGGACACCGCCGGATCGGTGGTGATCGCGTTGTTGGCCAGCTTCGGCCCGTTGACCTGTCCCGGGATGGTCAGCACGGTGATCCTGCCGTAGGTCGCGGGATCGGAGCTGGCGCTGATGTAGGCGGCCAGGTAGTCGCGCTTGAACCTGTTCATCGCGCTGGTCAGCTGATACGACGCCGTATTGTCGTTCTTCGCAATGTTTTTCGCGACGATGTAGTATGGCGGCTGGTAGCTGCTGGCCGTCGGGTTCGGGTCCAGCGGCACATCCCAGAAATCCGAGGTGGAGAAGAACGTCACCGGATCGTTGACGTGATACTTCGCCAGCAGCATCCGCTGCACCTTGAACAGGTCCTCGGGATAGCGCAGGTGCTCGGCCAGCTCCGGGGTGATGTTGCTCTTGGGCTTCACGGTCCCCGGGAACACCCGCATCCAGGCCTTGAGCACCGGGTCCTGTTCGTCCTGCTGGTACAGCGTGACAGTGCCGTCGTAGGCGTCGACCGTCGCCTTCACCGAGTTGCGGATGTAGGAGACCCGCTTGTCGGGTGCGAGCCTGTTGAACGCGACCTCGTTGGAGTCCGCGGTCGCCGACTCCAGCGACGTGAGTTCGGAATACGGGTAGTTGTCCAGCGTGGTGTAGCCGTCGATGATCCACACCAGTCGCTTGTTGACGATCGCCGGGTACACCGCGCTGTCCGTGGTCAGCCACGGCGCCACCGCCTCCACCCGCCGCGCCGGGTCACGGTTGAACAGGATCTTGCTGTTCGAGCCGATCACGTTGGAAAACAAGAAGTTTCGCTCGGCGAACTTCGCGGCGAACACGCTGCGCGACAACCAGTCGCCGAGCGGGACTCCGCCGAGCCCGGTGTAGGTGTAGTTCTTGGTTTCGTTGTTGGTCTCGTAGTCGTATTCGCGGTCGTTGCCGTTGCGCCCGACGATCGCGTAGTCGGCCGAGGTATTGGAGATGACCGGCCCGAAGTAGACGCGCGGCTGGTCGAGTTGGGCCGGGCCGTCGGACACCACACCGCCGTTGGCGCCGACGACGTTGACCAGGAATTCGGGGTAACCGCCGTTTTGGTTGGGATCGTTGGCGACGCCGCGCACCGTGTTGGCCGGTGAGGCGATGAACCCGTTGCCGTGGGTGTAGACGCTGTGCCGGTTGATCCAGTCGCGCTGGTTCTCGATCAGCCGGTCGGGGTTGAGTTCGCGGGCCGCCACCACGTAGTCACGCAACGCGCCGTTGCGGTCGACGTACCGGTCGATGGAGAGCTGGTCGGGGAAGTAGTAAAAGTTCTTGCCCTGCTGGAACTGGGTGAACGCTGGACTGACGATCGTCGGGTCCAGCAGCCGGATGTTGGACGTGGTCGCGCGGTCGTCGGCGACCTGCTGGGCGGCGGCCTGAGCGTCGCCGGTGTAGTTGCGGTAGGTGACCTGGTCGGAGGTCAGGCCATAGGCCTGCCGCGTCGCGGCGATGCTGCGGCTGATGTATTCGCTTTCCTTTTGCGCGGCATTGGGTTTGACGCTGATCTGTTCGACGATCAGCGGCCACCCCGCGCCCACGATCAGCGAGGACAGCAGCAACAGGACGAGCCCGATCGCCGGGATTCGCAAGTCCTTGAGCACAATCGCGGAGAACACCGCGGCCGCGCAGATGAGCGCGATCGCCATCAGGATCAGCTTCGCCGGCAGCACCGCATTGATGTCCGTGTACCCGGCGCCGGTGAAGGGCTTGCCACCGCGGGTGTGGGACAACAACTCATAGCGGTCCAGCCAGTAGGCGATCGCCTTGAGCACGACCAATAGCCCGACCAAAGTGACCAGCTGGATCCGCGCCGAACGGCTCAGCGCACCCGTCCGACCGGACAGCCGGATGCCGCCAAAGATGTAGTGGGCCAACAAGTTGGCGATGAAGGCCAGGAACACCGCGACGAACAGGTAGGACAGCAGCAACCGGTAGAACGGCAGCTCGAAGGCGTAGAAGCCGAGATCCTTGCCGAACTGCGGGTCCTTGATGCCGAAGTCGCCGCCGTGCAAGAACAGCTGAATTCGCACCCAATAGCTTTGCGCGATGATGCCGGCGAGCAGGCCGATCGCCACCGGGATTCCGGCGCTCACCAGTCGCAGCCGGGACAGCACCAGGGCGCGGTAGCGCGCCACCGGATCGTTGTCGTTGCTCGGCACGAACACCGGCCGCGTGCGGTACGCCACCGCCAGTCCGGCGAACACGATGCCGCCCACCAGCAGACCCGCAACCAAGAAGACCACGAACCGGGTGACCAGCACGGTGGAGAACACCGAGCGGTAGCCGAGCTCGCCGAACCACAGCCAGTCGACGTAAGCGTCGATCAGCCGGGGGCCCGCCAGCAGCAGAGCGATCACACCCAGTGCGATAAGGATCAGAATCCGGCTGCGCCGAGTCAGCTTCGGCATCCGTGCGGTGGGCCGCATCCCCACTGGCTACGCTCCCTGATCGATGGCTAGACGGTGACAACTCTACGCATGGCACTACCCGGGACCATCAAGGTTCGCTAGCAGCTTGGCGGCTGCCCGCCCGACCCGATCGCGTGCAGCGCATCCACTGCCTGGCCGAGTGTGTCGACCTTGACCAGCCGCAGGCCGGACGGATTGTCCGAGCTGGCCTCATAGCAGTTCTTCGCCGGCACCAGGAACACCGTGGCCCCGGCGGCGTGCGCGGCGACCATCTTGTGGGTGATGCCGCCGATCTGGCCGACCTTGCCGTCGGACGAAATGGTCCCGGTGCCCGCGATGAAGTTCGACTTGGCGAGGTCCCCGGTGGTCAACTTGTCGACCACCGCCAGGCTGAACATCAGTCCGGCGGACGGCCCACCCACGTTGGCCAAGTTGAAGTTCACGGTGAACGGCGCCCATGGGGCGTCGAGCACCGCGACGCCCAGAAAGCCGTAGTCGCGGTCCTTGTTGGCACCCAGCGTGATCTGTGCCACCCCGGCCGGCTCGTTCTTGCGGCGATAGTCGATCGTCACCACCTGGCCCGGCTTGGTGTTCTTGAGCAGTCCCGTGAACTCGTCGACCGTGGCCACCGGCACGCCGTTGACCGCGTCGATGGCGTCACCGGTCTTGAGCTTGCCCGCCGAGGGTCCCGGTTCGGGGACCTTGGCGACCGTCACCGCCGCCGGGTACTTGAGGTAGCCCAGGGCGGCATAGGCGGCGCTGTCCTCGGATTGCTTGAAGTCCGCGTTGTTGGCCTTGTCGACGTCTTCGCGCGACTTGCCCGGCGGATAGATGAGGTCGCGCGGCACCAGCTGCTCGGTGTCCGAAAGCCACAGCGTCAGTGCCTCGCCCAGTGTCAGGTCGTCGCGCTGGGACACCGTGGTCATGTTGAGGTGGCCGGTTGTCGGGTGCGTCTGGGTGCCCTCGATCGCCACCACCTGCTTGCCGTCGACCTCGCCGAGCGTGTCGAAGGTGGGCCCGGGCCCCAGCGACACGAACGGCACCGTCACCACCGCCAGCAACACACCGAACACCAGGATCGGCACCAGCGCGACCACCAAGGTCAGGATGCGCCTGTTCACGCCGATCACACTAGACGGCGGCTGCGGCGCGGTGTTCAGCCACAACGTTCTACCGGGTTCAGCTACAAGCTGACCCGAGGTCGCGCCGTCCGACCTTGTGGTGAGTACCGTTGGGGGTATGGCTGACCTGCCTTTCGGCTTCTCCTCCGGAGACGACCCCGACAAACACGGGAAAAAAGATCCCGATTCGGGCTCGAACCCGTCCGACCCGTTCGCCGCCTTCGGCATGAGCGGTGAATTCGACATGGGCGACCTGGGGCAGATCTTCACCCAACTGGGTCAGATGTTCAGCAGCGCGGGCAATGTCGGACCCGGTGGAACCGGCTCGGGCCCGGTCAATTACGAACTGGCGCGGCGCGTCGCGACGAATTCGATCGGCTTTGTGGCGCCGGTTCCGGACACCACCAACTCGGCGATCGCCGACGCGGTGCGGCTGGCCGAGACCTGGCTGGACGGGGCCACGGCGCTGCCCGCGGGCACCACCAAGGCGCTGGGCTGGACCCCCGGCGACTGGGTCGACAACACGTTGCAGACGTGGAAGCGGCTGTGCGACCCGATGGCACAACAGATTTCGACGGTGTGGGCGGCGTCGCTGCCCGAAGAGGCCAAGAGCATGGCCGGCCCGCTCATGCAGATGATGTCGCAGATGGGCGGGATGGCGTTCGGGTCGCAGCTCGGGCAGGCGCTGGGCCGACTGTCCCGCGAGGTGTTGACATCGACCGACATCGGTTTGCCGTTGGGGCCCAAGGGAATTGCGGCGGTGATGCCCGACGCCGTCGAGTCGTTCGCCACCGGGCTGGAGCGGCCGCGCAGCGAGATCCTGACGTTTCTGGCGGCGCGTGAGGCCGCCCACCACCGGCTGTTCAGTCACGTGCCGTGGCTGTCGAGCCAACTGCTCGGTGCCGTCGAGGCGTACGCGATGGGCATGGAAATCGACATGTCCGGCATCGAAGAGCTGGCGCGAGACTTCAATCCGGCGTCACTGGCGGACCCGGGAGCGATCGAAAACCTGCTTGGGCAGGGCGTTTTCGAGCCCAAGGCGACGCCGGCGCAGACACAGGCACTGGAACGTCTGGAAACATTGCTAGCCCTGATCGAGGGCTGGGTGCAGGTGGTGGTGGCCGCCGCGCTGGGCGACCGGATTCCCGGGGCGGCCGCGCTGGGCGAAACGATGCGCCGCCGCAGGGCCAGCAGCGGACCCGCCGAGCAGACCTTCGCGACGCTGGTCGGCCTGGAGCTGCGGCCGCGCAAGATGCGTGAGGCCGCCGCGTTCTGGGAGCGGCTGACGGAGGCCGCCGGGGTCGACACCCGCGACGGCATCTGGCAACACCCCGACCTGCTGCCCGACGCCGACGACCTCGACGAGCCGGCGGGCTTCATCGATCGAATCATCGGCGGCGACACCAGCGGAATCGACGAGGCCATCGCCAAACTCGAGCGCGAGGGCCAGGGCCCCGACGGCCCGGGTGCCGACGGCGGCTCTGTGGATAACTGAGCGGACTCGCGACGCCCGGCGTGGCACAGTTGCGCGGTGACTTCGCGGTGCCAGGCCGTCCTTTCCACCTATGCGCTGGATCCCGCTTTGCCGGTGCTGCTGCGTCCCGACGGTGCGGTCCAGGTGGGTTGGGACCCGCGCCGCGCGGTGCTGGTCCGCCCGCCGGCCGGCCTTGCCGCCGCCGAGCTGGCCACGCTGTTGCGGACGATGTGGTCGCCGACCCCGCTATCGGAGTTGGAGCGCCGCGCCCTCGACCGCGGGCTGACCGACGCCGACGGTCTGCGCAGCCTCGTCGAGCAGCTGGTCGGCGCCGGCGTCGCCACCGAATGCGGGCGACCCCGCGCCCGGGCGGCGTCGGTGCGGATCCACGGTCGCGGGCCCCTCTCCGAGCTGCTGGTGGAGACCTTGCGCTGCTCGGGCGCCCGGATCGCGCACAGCAGCCAGCCGCACGCCGCCGTCTCGGCCGACGACGTCGACCTGGTGGTGCTGTCGGACTTCCTGGTCGCCGACCCGCGCATGGTGCGCGACCTGCACACCCAGGGCGTCGCGCATCTGTTGGTGCGGGTGCGCGACGGCATCGGGCTGGTGGGTCCGCTGGTGATACCGGGCGTGACCAGCTGCCTCGGGTGCGCGGACCTGCATCGCCGGGACCGCGACGCGGCGTGGCCGGCCATCTGCGCGCAGTTGCGCGAAACCGTCGGTGTTGCCGATCGGGCCACCGTGCTGGCGACCGCCGCGCTGGCGCTCAGCCAGGTGAACCGCGTGATCGCGGCAGTGCACGGGCAGGAAACGGCCGAGGCCGGCCCGCCCCAAACGCTCAATGCGACTCTCGAATTCGATCTGCACTCCGGCGCGATCGCCACGCGACCGTGGGCCAGACATCCGTTGTGCTCCTGCTGAAGCGCCATTTCCGTTGCGGCGCTTGGCCTCGTGGCCAGCCAGCGAGGACCGCCCGCCGCGCCGACCTGCGCTTACGAAGTGTGACAACGGGTGTTGTCGACGTCTCTCCACATCGCGCTGGTCATCATGGATGATGGATGCGTGGCAGACATCAAAAGGGGCCGTGCCGCGCGGAACGCGAAGCTGGCCAGCATTCCGGTCGGATTCGCCGGCCGGGCAGCGATCGGATTCGGTAAACGGCTGACGGGAAAGTCCAGGGACGAGGTTCAGGCCGAGCTTCTGGAGAAAGCCGCCCACCAACTGTTCACCGTGCTTGGTGAGCTGAAGGGCGGCGCGATGAAGGTGGGCCAGGCCCTGTCGGTGATGGAGGCCGCGATTCCCGAGGAGTTCGGCGAGCCGTACCGCGAAGCGCTGACCAAGCTGCAAAAGGACGCCCCGCCGCTGCCCGCCGCCAAGGTGCACCGCGTGCTCGATGCCCAGCTGGGCACCAAGTGGCGCGAGCGATTCACCACGTTCGACGACACCCCGGTGGCCTCGGCCAGCATCGGCCAGGTCCATAAGGGCGTCTGGGCGGACGGCCGCGAGGTGGCGGTCAAGATCCAGTACCCCGGCGCCGACGAGGCACTGCGCGCCGACCTCAAGACCATGCAGCGTCTGGTCGGGGTGTTCAAGCAGCTCGCGCCGGGTGCCGACATCCAGGGCGTGGTCGACGAGCTCATCGAGCGCACCGAGATGGAGCTGGACTACCGGCTGGAGGCCGAGAACCAGCGCGCGTTTGCCAAGGCGTATCACGACCACCCGCACTTCGCGGTGCCGCGCATCGTGGCCAGCGCGCCGAAAGTGGTGATCCAAGAGTGGATGCAGGGCACCCCGATGGCCGAGATCATCCGGCACGGCACCACCGAGCAGCGCGACTTGATGGGCACGCGCCTGCTCGAGCTCACCTTCGACGCACCGCGCCGGCTGGAGATGCTGCACGGCGACGCCCACCCCGGCAACTTCATGCTGCTTCCCGACGGCCGCATGGGTGTGATCGACTTCGGCGCCGTCGCGCCGCTACCCGGCGGGTTGCCGATCGAGCTCGGCATGACCATCCGGCTGGCCCGTGACAAGAACTACGACATGCTGTTGCCGACGATGGAGAAGGCCGGCTTCATCCAGAAAGGCCAACAGGTGTCGGTGCGTGACATCGACGACATGCTGCGTCAGTACGTCGAGCCGGTCGAGGTCGAGGTCTTCCACTACACCCGCAAGTGGCTGCAGAAGATGTCCACCATCGAGATCGATCGCTCGGTATCCCAGATCCGCACTGCCCGCCAGATGGACTTGCCGCCCAAACTGGTCATTCCGATGCGGGTGATCATGTCGGTGGCCGCGATCTTGTGCCAGCTCGACGCCCACGTGGCGATCAAGGCGCTGTCCGAAGAGCTGGTGCCCGGCTTCGCCGAACCCGACAGCGCGGTCGTCTAGGTCCGTCGCCCTAGGCGGCGGCCCCGTCCTGCCCACAACCCTTGCGGGGTCGTCCGCGGGGCCGTTTGAAGCTCAGAACCGAGCCGCGGTCGATGATTTCGCCGCCCCAGACGCCCCACGGTTCGGCCCGTTCCAACGCGGCGGCCAGGCACTGCCGCCGGACCGGGCAACTGGCGCACAGCGTCTTGGCCCGCTCGAGATCGGCCGGGGCGTCGGCGAACCACAGGTCGGGATCGCCGACGTGGCACGGCAGGGCTTGTCTGGGGACTGTCGGTGCCGACATGTCCTACCACCTACTTCCTGATCTGGGTTGCTTTGCAGTGATCCGGACCAGGTCGAAAAGTTGCCGACCTACAACTATGGCCACGGATCCTTTTGACTTCGGGTCCGTGGCCATCTGGGAGAAAACCGGGCGGGTGCTTACCTTGCCTTCGGTGGGCCCCCGACATCTACGGACGCGTCGGTCGCGGCGGCGGCGCGATGCTTACGCGCGGCCGCCGTGGCGGCGTGTGCGGCATGGAAGGCGGCCGCGGCCGAAACGGGGCGGGTCGCGCGGGCCACGCCTACACCGAACGCGTCGTTGAGCATCGTGGCCACCTTCCTTCTCCGTAGTGCCGAGTTTGCGGTTTCGAGGGTAAACGGTGACCGCCGATCACCACAACCGATTTTCTGACCAGCGGGTTTATCGGTCAGCGCCCGCGGACCAGTTCCAACACGTCGGGGCCGTACTGTTCCAGCTTGCGGGCGCCGATGCCGGGAATCCCGATCAACGCCTCCTCGTCGCCGGGCAGCAGCTCGGCGATGGCGATCAGCGTGTTGTCGGTGAAGACGACGTAGGCGGGCACCTTCTGCTCCTTGGCGATGTCCAGCCGCCAGGCCTTGAGCCGCAGCAACAGATCCTCGTCGATGTCGGCGGCGCAGGTCTCACAGCGCCGCAGCATGACGGCTGCCGGGGTGGTCAGGTTGTTGTTGCAGATTCGGCAGCGGGTCGCGGTGCCGCGGTTACGCCGGGACTTGCTCGGCGCCGCATCGGCGCGCGCGTGGGGCGCGATGCCGTTGAGGAACCGCGACGGCTTGCGACTCTGGCGCCCACCCGGGCTGCGGGCCAGCGCCCAGCTGAGCGCCAAATGTGTGCGGGCCCTGGTGATTCCGACGTAGAGCAGGCGCCGCTCCTCCTCGACCGCTTCGCTTTCGGCGCCGTGGGCCAACGCGTGCGAGATGGGCAGCGTGCCGTCGGCCAGCCCGACCAGAAACACCGCGTCCCACTCGAGCCCCTTGGCGGCGTGCAGCGACGCCAGCGCGACGCCCTGCACCACCGGTGGATGCCGGGCGTCGGCTCGCGTCCGCAGCTCTGCCACCAACCGGGGGAAGTCGAGCTCCGGCCGCTGGGCCACCTCGTCGTCGACCAGCTCGGCCAGCGCGGTCAGGGCCTCCCAGCGCTCCCGGGCCCGGGTGCCGACCGGCTCTTCGGCCGTCAGCCCCAACGGCTCCAGGATCGCACGGACCACGGCGGGCAGTGGCTCGCGCAGGGGCTCGGCGCCGCTGCGTTCGGCGGCGCGCTGCAGCGCCAGCAGGGCCTGCTTGATCTCCTGGCGATTGAAGAATCCCTCGCCGCCTCGGACCTGATAGGGAAGGCCGGCCTCGGTCAACGCCTCCTCGTAGATCTCCGATTGAGCGTTGACCCGGTACAGCACCGCGATCTCCGACGGCGGGGTGCCGGATTCGATGAGCCGCTTGATCGACACCGCGACCGCGGCGGCCTCGGCGGGTTCGTCGGGATGCTCGTGGAACGACGGCGCCGGGCCCGGCGCCCGCTGACCCACCAGGTGCAGCTTGCTGCCCGCGACCCGGCCGCGGGCCGCCGCGATCACCTGGTTGGCCAACGACACCACCTGCGGGGTGGAGCGGTAGTCGCGCTCCAGGCGGACCACGGTCGCGTCGGGGAACCGGCGGGAGAAGTCGAGCAGGAACCGCGGAGACGCCCCGGTGAACGAGTAGATCGTCTGGTTCGCGTCGCCTACCACCGTCAGGTCGTCGCGATCGCCCAGCCACGCCGACAGCACCCGCTGCTGCAAAGGCGTGACGTCCTGATACTCGTCGACGACAAAGCAGCGGTAGCGGTCCCGGAACTCCTCGGCCACCGCGGCGTCGTTTTCGATCGCGGCCGCGGTGTGCAGCAGCAGGTCGTCGAAATCGAGCAGGGTGACGTTCTCGTCGCGGACCTTGAGCGCCTCGTAGGCGGCGTAAACGGCTGCGACCCGCGCGGCGTCGAGCGGGATGTCGCGCGCGGCGGCGGCCACCGCGGCCGGGTATTCCTCCGGCCCGATCAACGACGCTTTGGCCCACTCGATCTCGCCGGCCAGGTCGCGCACGTCGTCGGTGCTGGCGTTGATCCGGGCGCGGCCGGCCGCGCGGGCGACGACGGCGAATTTGCTGTCCAGCAGCTGCCAGCCCGTGTCGCCGACCACCCGCGGCCAGAAATACCGCAGCTGCCGGTGCGCGGCCGCGTGAAACGTCAGGGCCGAGACCGCGCCGACGGAGTTACCGGCGCCCGCCGCGGCGTCGATCGTCCGCAGCCTCGAGCGCATCTCCCCCGCCGCCCGCTGGGTGAACGTGACCGCGAGCACCTGACCGGGCGCGACGTGACCGCCGGCGACCAGCTGGGCGATCCGGTGCGTGATGGTGCGGGTCTTTCCCGTTCCGGCGCCGGCCAGCACGCAGACCGGGCCGCGGGGAGCCAGCACGGCCTCGCGCTGCTCGTCGTCCAGCCCGGCTGTCAATGGATCGGCGACCGTCGGCATGGCGTCCATCTTGGCAGCGGTCGCCGACAAACCCCGCGCATCGCCACGCCCCAATCGGCGGGACTTGGCGTGTCGCCCCGGCGAGTCGGCGGATCCCACGCATCTCGCCGCGGCGCGTCTGCGCGGGACCCCCGCGCGGAATGCATGGTCGCCGGGCTACGTTAACGAGCTATGACCTCTGCCCCGCTCACCGTCTACACCACCTCCTGGTGCGGTTACTGCCATCGGCTCATGACGGTGCTGAAGTCCAACGGCATTCCCTACGAGGCGGTCGACATCGAGCACGACGCGGCGGCCGCCGATTTCGTCAGCTCGGTCAACGGCGGCAACCGGACGGTTCCGACGGTGAAGTTCGCCGACGGGTCGACTCTGACCAACCCCAGCGCCGCCGAAGTGAAGGCGAAGCTGGCCGAGGCCGGCGCCTAAGCGTCCGGTCAGTCGATCGCCGCCCAGGATTCGATGATCACCCGGGCGATCGAAATCGACCCGGGCAGCAACAGATTCGACTCCGACGAGCTGGACCAGTCCCCCGCCGCCAGCGCGGCACGCACCTCGTCGCGCGTGAACCAGGCCGCCTCGGCGATCTCGCCGTCGTTGAACGAGAATTCCTCGGCCGGGTCGCCGACGGCGTGGAAGCCGACCATCAGCGAGCGCGGGAACGGCCACGGCTGACTGCCCAGGTACCGCACGTCACGGACCGTCAGGCCGATCTCCTCGCGGATTTCCCGGGCGACGCACACCTCGAAAGATTCGCCGGCCTCGACGAATCCGGCCAGCAGCGAGAACATCCGCTCCGGCCACACCGCCTGGCGGGCCAGCACCGCGCGCTCACCGCCGTCGTGGACCAGGCAGATCACCGCCGGGTCGATCCTCGGGAACTCCTCATGTCCGGTAACCGGGTTGACGCGTGCCCAGCCCGCCCGGGCCGGCCTGGTCGGCGAGCCGTCCTCGGGGCTGAAACGCGCCTTCTCATGCCAGTTCAGCAGCGCGACGGCCGCGGACACCAGCTGACTGCTGGTGTCGTCGAAGATCGGACCGAGGCTGCGCAGATTCACCACCTCGGCGGGCGCATCGGGATCCTCCGGAGCCTGCAGCGGGCCGCGCACGCCCCAGACGTGACGGCCGTCCTCGAGGCGCCCCAGAAAAACGGCCTCCGACGGCGGCTTGTCGCCGATTTCGGCGGCCGCCCCGAGCACCACCCGACCGTTGGCGGCCAGCACCTGATTGCGCGAATCCACTCGCAGCAGCGCCGCATCCGCCCAGCCCGCGGTGGCGGCCTCGACGTCGGTGCGCAGCTGATCGGCGCGGTCGGCACCGACCCGCGACAGCAGTGGGACGCTGCGCAGCTGAAAGTCCGCTATCGCCATCAGTGGTCGGCGTTTCGGATATAGAGCAGTCGGTCGTTGGCCTCGATGGCGTCCACTTCCGGCGCGCCAATGCGCAGCAGGTGGCCGTCGCGCACCACGCCGAGCACGGTGTCGCGCAGGTGCCGCGGCGACCCGCCGACTTCGGTCTGCTCCACCTCACGCTCGGCGATGGCCAGCCCGGCGTCGGGGGTCAGCAGATCCTCGATCATCTCCACGACGCTGGGGGTGGTGGTGGCCAGGCCAAGGAGCCGCCCGGCGGTGGCCGAGGACACCACCACCGAGTCCGCGCCCGACTGCTGCAGCAGGTGCTGATTCTCGGTCTCCCGGATCGACGCGACGATCTTGGCCTTGGGCGCGATTTCGCGCGCCGTCAGCGTCACCAGCACCGCGGTGTCGTCGCGGCTGGTGGCGACGATGATCGAGGCCGCGTGCTGGGCGCCGGCCAACCGCAGCACGTCGGCTTTGGTGGCGTCACCGTGGAGCGTGACCAGGCCCGCGCTTTCGGCGTGCTCGAGCGCGCTGCGATCGGTGTCGACGACGACGACCTCGGTCTGAACCGTCTCGTCGCCGAGGATCGCGGCGACCGCCGTCTTCCCCTTGGTCCCGTAGCCGATCACGATGGTGTGGTTGCGCACTCTGCTCCTCCAACGCTGGATCTTCCACCCGCGGCGAGATCGCTCGGACAGCACTTCGAGGGTGGTGCCGACCAACACCGCCAAGAACGCGATCCGCAGCGCGGTGAAGATCAGGGTGTGCACCAGCCGCGCGGTTTCGGTGTACGGCGTGATGTCGCCGTAGCCGGTGGTCGACAGCGACACCGCGGAGAAGTACACGCAGTCCAGGAAGGTCAGCGGTTCGTTGCGGACGTCTCGGTAACCGTCGCGGTCCACATAGACGATGAGCGCCGCCGCGAACAGCACCACGAGTGCGATGGCCAGGCGGCGGGTGATGACCCGGATCGGACTGGCATGCTCCTCGGGGATGCGCACCACGCCGATCAGCTGGTGACCGCGCTGAGCGGTCAGGGTTTCGTCCAGACCGCTCAGCCTTCGGGACCTACCGTTGCCCACGGCGGTCCGTCATCGGCTTACCTTTTGCGCACGAGACACGCACGCGTCTTATGTAACCACGGCCACACCTCCACCAGTACTCGGGCGGCGCACGTCACACCTGGACCCGCCGGTCGCCGTCCGGAACCATCAGCAACCCGGCCACCTCGGCGCCGCTCGGCAGTTCCTCGGGGATCACGGTGGTGCGGGCGCGCACGTAGTAAAAGGCGGTGCGCACCGAGGATTCCGGGACGCCGGCCAGCGCCGCCCAGGCCTGGCGGTACACGGCGAGCTGGACGGCGGCCTGCCGCATCGCTTGCGGCCCTCGCGGCGGTTCACCGGTCTTCCAGTCCACCACGGTGGCGCCGCCGTCGGGATCGGCGAAGACGGCGTCGATGCGCCCGCGTACCAGTGTGCCGCCGATCGGCATTTCGAACGGCACCTCGATGGCGACGGGCACCCTTGCGGCCCAGGGTGATTCGGTGAAAGCATCCTGCAGCGCGGTCAGTTCCGCGGCGTCGCCGGCATCGCAATCTGCCGCGCCAGGCAGGTCGCCCAACTCGAACAAACACTCGGCGCCATAAAATCTCTGAACCCATGCGTGAAACGCATTGCCCAGCAACGCATGCGGCTCCGGCCGAGACGGCAACCGGTACGCCAACCGCCGCGCTGTACCGGCCGGATCACGCGCCAGCCCCACCAGGGAGCTGACCGACAACTGGCCCGGCAGGGCGTGGGGCGCCGGCTGCACCGACCGGGCACGCTCGGCCAGCAGTGCATCGACGTCGGCGGCCCAGCCGTCCACATCGACGCCGGTCTCGGTCGTGTCGGCCACCAGCGCCCGCCTCACCAGCGCGGCGCCATGCTCGACGTCGTCGCGCCGCCACCCCAGCGGGTCGGGCGGCCATACCGCTTCGACGACGTTGTCGCGTAGGGGGTTTCGCTCGCCGTCGGCGGGCGCGGGCGCCCAATGTTCCACCGTTCCGCAAGGGTCGCCGGCCGCGGCCGAATCGTCGATGACCGCCTTGATCTCGCAGAGGAAGTCAGACGGCCCGCGCGGCTTGATGCCGGTGGCCCCCCAGTGGTGCCCGGACACCAGCAGGGTGTCCTCGGCCCGCGTGATGGCCACGTACAACAGCCGTCGTTCCTCGTCGATGCGCCGCTGCTCGAGCTGGCGGCGATGCTCGGAGATCTTGTCCGACAGCTGCTTTCGGTTGGTGACGTCGGAGGTGTCCATCACCGGGATGCCCAGGGCACCGGCGGCCGCGCGATCGCCGCGCAACAGCGGCGGCAGCTCGGCGGCGTCGGTGAGCCAGGTGCTCTTCGACGCCGTCGACGGGAAAGTGCCGCCGGATAGGTGAGCCACCGCCACGACCTGCCACTCCAGCCCCTTTGCGGAGTGCACGGTGAGCACCTGGACGCGGTCGCGGGCGACCGTCAACGGCGCCGGCGCCAAACCGTTCTCGACGGTCTCGGCGACGTCCAGGAATGCCAGCAGGCCGGCCACCGAGGTGGCCGCCGATCCGATTGCGGGGTCGGTGCGTTCGGCGTAACCGGCGACGACGTCAGCGAACGTATCCAGGTGCTCGGTGCCGGCCCAGCCGGCACCGACCCCCGCTGCGGCCCGGACTTCGCAGTCGATGCCCAGCACACGCCGCACCTCGGCGACCAGGTCCGGCAGCGGGTGGCCGAGGTGGGCACGCAGGGCACTCAGTTCGGCGGCCAGAGCCGTGATGCGCTGATACCCAGGAGTCGAATATGCCTGCGCCGCACCGGGATCGGCGATCGCGTCGGCCAGGCATACGGTGTCGGCGTCGGGGCCGGCCGCTTTCGCGATCGCCTCGGGCGAGGACGCTTCGGCGGGCGGCGCGGCTCCGCCGAGTGCACGCGCACGCTGCCACAGCGCCGCGAGGTCGCGGGCACCAAGGCGCCAGCGCGACCCGGTCAGCACCCGCATCGCCGCCGCGCCGGCCGTCGGATCGGCGATCAGTCGCAGCATGGCCACCACCTCGGCGACCTCAGGGATGGCCAGCAGCCCGGCCAGCCCGACGACCTCGACGGGGATGCCGCGGGCGCGCAACGCGTCGGCGATGGGCGCGGCGTCGGCGTTGCGGCGCACCAGCACCGCGGCCGTCGGCGGCGCAGCGCCCTCGTCGCGGGCCCGCCGGTACTGCGCGTCGAGATGGTCGGCGATCCACTCCCGCTCGGCCATCACGTCGGGCAGCAATGCGCAGCGCACGGTGCCGGGCGGGGCATCCGGGCGCGGGCGCAGCGCGTGCACGGCCACCGATCGCCGCCGCGCCTGCGCCGAGACCGCGTTGGCCACCCGCAGGGTCGTCGGCGGGTTGCGCCAGCTGGTCCGCAACTCGCACATGGGGGCGGGGGTGCCGTCGGATCGGGGGAAGTCGGTGGTGAACCGCGGCAGGTTGGTGGCCGACGCGCCACGCCAGCCGTAGATCGATTGAATGGGGTCGCCGACGGCGGTGAGCGCCAGCCCGTCGTCGACTCCGCCGCCGAATAGTGCTGAGAGCGCGATGCGTTGGGCGTGACCGGTGTCCTGATACTCGTCGAGGAGTACCACCCGGTAGCGGCTACGCAGCTCCTCGCCGACTTGTGGGAACGCCGCCGCCAGCCTGGCCGCCGAGGCCATCTGCATCCCGAAGTCCATCGCCTTGGCGGCGCGCATGCGGTCGTTGAGCGCGTCGAGCAGTGGCACCAATTCGGCGCGTTCGGTCTGGGTGGCCAGCAACCGCAGCAGCCATTGGCTGGGGCCGCGGTCGCTTTGGTAGGGGCCCGCGGGCAGGGAGTGGATGAGCCGCTCCAGCTCCACGTGGGTGTCGCGCAGCTGGCCGGTGTCCACCAGGTGCTCGGCCAGTTGTCCCCACAGCCGCAGCACCATCGAGGTGACGGCCGCAGGCGTCTTGTCGGTCCGCAGTTCCCCGGGATAGGTGTTCACCACGTCGAAAGCCAGCTGCCACAACTCGGTTTCGCCGAGCAGCCGGGTGTCCGGTTCGACGGGCAGCAACAGCCCGTAGTCGCGCAGTAACGAGCCCGCGAAGGCGTGGTAGGTGCTGACCGTCGGTGCGCCGTCGGTGTCGACGGCCGCATCGCCGCCGGCGCCCGGCGCTCCCAGGCCGATACCGGCCAGCCGGGCCAGCCGGGACCGGACGCGGCGCAGCAGTTGGCCGGCGGCCTTGCGGGTGAAGGTCAAACCGAGCACCTGAGCGGGTGCCGCATAGCCGTTGGCGACCAGCCACACCACCCGCGCGGCCATGGTCTCGGTCTTGCCGGCGCCGGCCCCGGCGATGACCACCAGCGGCCCCGGCGGCGCGGCGATGACGGCGGCCTGCTCGTCGGTGGGCGGGAAAAGCCCCAGCGCGCCGGCCAATTCGGCGGGGCTGTAGCGCGGCGCGGTCACCGCGGGGACCCGTCGGCGTGGGCCGGACAGTTCGGCCGGACGGGGCAGTGCGCGCAGCCGTCGTTGCGCCGCGCGACGAACTGCGGTCCGGACGTCGCGCCGGCCGCACGCGCGATGATCTCGCGCCATTCGTCCCCGGCGGCGGTGGTCAGCGGATCCTGTTCGCGTTCAGCCACTCCCGATGCCCCGGCCTTACCGAGGTACACCAACCGCGCGCCGCCGGGCTCGACGTTGTCGGCACCGTTGCCGAGCAGTCCCTCCGCCACCGCCAGCTGATACACGGCCAGCTGGGCGTGTTGCTGTGCATCGTCCTTGCTGGCCGGGTTCTTGCCCGTTTTGATGTCGACGATCACCAGCCGCCCCGCGGCGTCGCGCTCCAGCCGGTCGACCCGGCCACGCAGTCGCACCTCGCCGCCGTCCCCGGTGCTCAGGGTTCCGTCGATCTCGACCTCGACGCCGACCTCGGTCAGCGCGCCCCGGGTCTGCGCCCGCCACTCGATGAACGCCTCCAGCATGGCGCGGTGTCGGGCCAGCTCGTTATCCGAATGCCATTGCGCCGCAACGGGCAGATGCTCCCAGGCGCGGTCCAGCTCGGCCAGCAGTTCCGATTCGCTGCGGTGCGGCTCGGCGATCAGGGCGTGCACCATCGACCCGATCGCCGAGCGCACGTCGCGCGGGTCGGATCCGCCGTGCCGCTCGGCGAGCCAGCGCAGCGGGCAGTCGCTGAGTGTCTGCATGGTCGAGGGCGTCAAGGTGACCACGTCACCACTGCCGTGCAGCGGTTCGCCGGTGCTGATCGGGGTCAATCCGTGCCATCCGGCCGGGTCGGCGCCGGGTACGCCGGCTTTGGCCAGCCGTGCCAATTGCGTTGCCGCGCAGTCGCGGGCGCGATCGTCCACCGCCCCGTCGGGCGCGCACACCACCCCACGCAGCCGGCCCACCAGCGCGGACGCGGACAACACCCGCGGCGCCGAGACCGGTTCGCTATCGGCGTCGTCGTCGGCCCACTGCGCGATCTCGGTGAAGAAGACCGACGGCAGCGCCGCCTCCAGACCCGCCCCACCGGTCTCGCTGTCGACGGCCGTCACCAGCAGCCGGCGCCGGGCCCGGCCCAGCGCCGCCACCAGCAGCCTGCGCTCCTCGGCCAGCAGCGGAGCCCGCACCGAGGCGTCCGCGCCGACCCCGTCCAGCACGTCCAGCAACCGCTGGGTGGCCAGCACGCCGCCACGCGGAACGGTGTTGGGCCACAAGCCATCCTGCAATCCCGCGATGACCACGAAATCCCATTCGTGCCCCAGCGCGGCGTGCGCGCTGAGCACCCTGACCTGCTCGGCCGCGGTGGCGGGCTCGGTGGCGGCGCTCGGTAGCGCCAGCGAGGCGATGTGCTCGGCCAGACCGCGCAACGACGCACCCGAGGTGCACGCCACATAGTCGTCGGTGACCTCGAACAACGCGGTCACCGACTCGAGGTCCCGGGTGGCCTGCGCCGCGGCGGGGCCGCCGCGCTCGCTCACCGACAGCCAGCGGCGCTGCAGCCCGGACCGGTGCCAGGCGGCCCACAGGGTGAAGCGAGGGTCGGCACCGGCGGCATGCGAGCGCGCTGCCGCGTCCAGCACCGCGCGGACCTTGCGCAGCGCGGCGAATTGCGGCCCCGCAGGCGTCGCGTCAGCGGACAGCGCCTCGGCCAACAGGTCGGCGAAGTCTCCCGGGGGGCGAGAAGGGTTGGCGCGCTGCAGGGTTCGGCGCAGCCGACGCAACGAAACCGGATCGACGCGCCCAATAGGGCCGGTCAGCAACGCCAGCGCCTGCTGCCCGTCGAGCCCGTCCGCCGTCGCCAGCAGCACGCTGAGCAGGGCCCGCGCGGCCGGCTCTTCGGACAGCGGCCCGGGTACCGCGGGTGCCGCCACCGGCACTCCAGCCGCGGCCAGGGCCCGCGGCAATCGCGCGCCGGCCCGCGGCACCGACCGGACGATGACCGCCATCTGCGACCAGGGCACGCCGTCGATCAGGTGCGCACGCCGCAGCGCGTCGGCGATGGTGGCCGCCTCGGCGTGCGCCGACGCGGCCAGACGCACCGTGACGGATCCCTCCCCCGCACCGGCGCCGTCGATCCGCCGGCCGCTGCTGCCGCCGGGTAACCGGCCGGCGATGCCGCTGACCGCGCGCGCCACGGCGGGGGCGCACCGGTGCGACGTCGTCAGCGTCATCGAGGGCGCGTCGCCGCCGAGCAACCCGGCCGGTTCGCCGCCCCGGAAGCCGAACACCGCCTGGTTGGGATCCCCGGCGATCAGCGCCAGCTCGGCGCCCGCCGCGAGCACCCGAACCAGGCGCGCCGCCTGCGGGTCGAGCTGCTGGGCGTCGTCGATCAGCAACACGCGGATCCGGCCGCGTTCGGCCGACAGCAACTCGGGGTCGACCGCAAACGCTTCCAATGCGGCGCCGACCAATTCGGCTGCGCCCAGGGCCGGTCTGGTCGCCTCCGGCGCGGCGGTCCCCACCGCCGCGCGCAGCAGCATCACTTGCTCGTACTGGCGCGCGAATTGGCCGGCCGCGCTCCATTCCGGCCGCCGGCAACGACGGCCGAGCCGCTCGAGCTCTGGGGGATCGACGCCGCGTTCGGCGCAGCGGGCCAACAGGTTTCGAAGCTCGGTCGCGAAGCCGGCGGTGCTCAGCGCGGGCAGCAGCTGGGCGGGCCACGCCGTCGCGGCGCGCGGTCCGTCCTCGAGGTCTCCGGCCAGTAGTTCCCGGATGATGGCGTCCTGCTCGGCGCTGGTGACCAGCCGCGGGGGCGCCTCGCCGGCGCGTTCGGCGGCGCGCCGCAAGACCGCGTACGCGTACCCGTGCACGGTCCGCACCAGCGGCTCGCTGACGGCGGCCCGGCCGCCGGTGGCTCGCGAGCGCAGCAACGCCGTCGTCAACGCGCTGCGCTCGGCCATCCCGATCCGGCCCGAACCGGTAAGCAGCAGAACCGATTCCGGCTGGACACCGGCCTCGATCCGGGCCACCGCGGCGTCGATCAGCAGGCTGCTCTTACCGGTGCCGGGCCCGCCGAGAATTCGCAGCCGTCCACGCGCCCCGGGGTCTAAGACGCTGCTCGCTTCGGCATCCCAGGTGTAGGCCATGACGGCATGACATCACGAGGGTCCGACAGATCCGCTAGCGCACGACGAACGCCGCCTGCACCTACCCTGGAGCGGGAGCGAACGACGTCCGGAAGGAGGGGGTTGAAGACCATGCACGACGACGAACGCGGCTTTCCCATCGACGAGGCGCCGGAGGGCGACGCGGTCGAACAACGCCGGCCCGCGGATTCCGATGACGAGACCGGTCTGGACATCGACTACGTCGCGGCCGGGGACCGGGAGGCCAACGAGGCCGACGTGATCGAGCAGGCCTACATCGTCTCCACCGAGGACGACCGGGATGACGACCGGTGAGGACCGCCCGCCGCTCCCGATAGTGGCGGCTGGCACCATCGACGCGTGACCGCGAAGTTGCATGTGCACCGCTACGGCCCGTCCGGTCCCGCAGAGGTCCTGGCGTTGCATGGATTGACCGGCCACGGCCAGCGCTGGGGTCATCTGTCCGGCTTTCTGCCCGGGATCGGCATCGCCGCACCGGATCTGGTCGGCCACGGCCGGTCGTCGTGGGCCGCGCCGTGGACCATCGACGCCAATGTCGCGGCGTTGGCCGCGCTGCTCGACGAGCAGCCCGACACGCCCGTGGTGATCGTGGGTCACTCGTTCGGTGGCGGGCTGGCGATGCACCTGGCCGCGGCGCGGCCCGACCAGGTGGCGGGGCTGCTGCTGCTCGACCCGGCGGTGGGGCTGGATGGCGGCTGGATGCGCGAGATCGCCGAGGCGATGCTCTCCTCGCCCGACTATCCGGACGCCCGGGAGGCGCGGATGGAGAAGGTGCACGGCTCCTGGTCGGATGTGGAACCTGCCCTGCTCGACGTCGAGATCGACGAGCATCTGGTCACGCTGCCCGGCGGGCGCTACGGCTGGCGGGTCAGCCTGCCGGCGATGATGTCGTACTGGAGCGAGCTGGCCCGCGACGCGGTGCTGCCGCCGGCCAAGACCCCGACCGTTCTGGTGCGGGCCAAGCGGACCACCCCGCCCTATGTCACCGACGAACTGATCGACGGCCTGGCGCAACGGTTGGGATCGGATTTCCGGCTGCTGGATTTCGACTGCAACCACATGGTGCCCTACGCCAAGCCCGACGAAGTCGCCGCGCTGACCCGCGAGCTGTTGGAAGCCCGCTGACCGTGGCGCCGGTGACCGACGAGCAGGTGGAGCGGGTGCGTGCACTGGTCGCCGCGATCCCGTCCGGTCGGGTCGCCACTTACGGCGACATCGCTTCTGTCGCAGGTCTTTCCAGCCCGCGCATCGTCGGGTGGATCATGCGGACGGATTCCTCGGACCTGCCCTGGCACCGGGTGATCACCGCCTCCGGGCGCCCCGCACGCCACCTGACGACCCGGCAGCTGGAGTTGCTGCGCGCCGAAGGCGTGCTGGCGACCGACGGCAGAATCGCGCTGCACGAGGTTCGCTACGAGTTTGCCGACGGAACTTAGTGGCGATCGCCCGCGGGGCGGAGCCGGGCGCTGGGGGTACTCCCCTGCTCCGCGGGGACCCCACCCGCTTGCGGGGGACGGGTCGTCACGCGGCCAGGTCAGAGCACCAGCCGGACCAGCGCCGCGGTGCGGGCCAGGCCGGGGAACGCCTCGGCGGTGGACCGCGGGTGCAGCGCGTGAACCGCGAGGCGAAACATCAACGCCCGCAACAACATCTGCGGCCATTCCGGCAGGGCGTTCCAGCGTTCGATCAGGCCGTCGTCGGCCTCTCCCCAGGACAGCGCGTCGATGACGACCACGCCGGCCGCCCACGAGGCGGGCCGCCAGTACGGGGTGATGTCGGTGATTCCCGGCGCAGCGGTGCCCACGAAAAGCACTGTGCCGTAAAGGTCTCCGTGAACCAGCTGGTTGGGGCTCTTGGTCGGCTTGCGCAGGGTGGCCAGCTGGTGGATCAGCTCCACCGAGCGTTCGGCGTCCGCCGCCGGGGGAGCCACCCTTGCGCCCGGGGGCACCGCGGCCAACGGCCGTTCCTCCCAGGCCGCCCGATCGGCGGCGATGAAGATGTCGACGTCGCCCCACGGCGCGGCCGGCCCCTGGGTCAGAAAGCGGGGGCGGTCCAGTTTGCCCGTCGCCTCGTGCAGGCGTACCGCGGCGGAGACGACCTCGTCGTGGCGGGGCTCCGGCGTCCCGGCCACGAAGGTGTCCGCCCGCCACCCGGAAACGACGTAGCGCCCGTCGGTCGAACGGACCGGCCGGGCCAACCGGACGCCGTCGACGAACAGGGTTTCGCGGACCCGTGCCGACCAGGCCGCGCGCGCGTTGTCGGCCACCAGCGACAGGACCACTTCGCCGCACCGGAAGCCGCCCTCCCAGCTGGCACCCAGATAGACGGGTTTCACACCGGCCAAGCCGAACGCCGACAGCACATGATCCGGCGGTGGCTCGACTGTCACACCGGTACTCTAACGAGTCCAACAGGCGCAATCAGTCAGTACATGATCATGTCGGGTTGCATCTGCTGCGCCCATGCCACGATCCCGCCCTGCAGATGCACCGCATCGGCGAATCCGGCCTCGCGCAGCACCGCCAGCACCTGGGCCGAGCGCACCCCCGTTTTGCAATACAGCACCGGCGGGCGGTCCTGCGGCAGCTTTGCCAAACCCTCGCCGGAATTGATCGACGACTGCGGAATCAGCTGGGCCCCCTCGATGTGAACGATGTCGAACTCCACCGGCTCGCGCACGTCGATCAGGGCCAGCTTCTTGCCGGAATCCAGCCAGTCGCGCAACTCCCGTGGGGTGATGGCCGACGCGTCGTGCGCCGGGGGCTGCGGCGCCACACCGCACAACTGCTCGTAGTCGACGAGCTCGGTGATCTTCGGCCGGGACGCGTCCGACGGATCGCGGCGGATCGCGATGGTGCGGTAGGTCATCTCCAGCGCGTCATAGATCATCAACCGGCCCAGCAGCGAGTCGCCGATCCCGGTGATGAGTTTGATCACTTCGGTGCTCATCACCGAGGCGATGGAGGCGCAGACGATGCCCAGCACACCGCCCTCGGCGCAGGAGGGGACCGACCCGGGCGGCGGGGGCTCGGGATAGAGGTCGCGATAGTTGAGTCCGCGTCCGTCCGGCGCGTCCTCCCAGCACACCGAGACCTGGCCCTCGAAGCGGTAGATCGACCCCCACACGTAGGGCTTCTTCGCCAGCACCGCGGCGTCGTTGACCAGGTACCTGGTGGCGAAGTTGTCGGTGCCGTCCACGATCAGGTCGTAGCAGCCGAACAACTCGACCGCGTTGGTCGAGTCCAGGCGGAACTCGTGCAGCCGCACGTCGACGAGCGGGTTGATGGCGGCGATGGAGTCGCGCGCCGACTGGGCCTTCGACCGCCCGACGTCGGCAACCCCGTGGATGATTTGGCGATGCAGGTTCGACTCGTCGACCACATCGAAATCGACGATGCCGATCGTGCCCACGCCGGCGGCCGCCAGGTAGAGCAACGTCGGCGCGCCCAGCCCGCCCGCACCGATCACCAGGACCCGCGCGTTCTTGAGCCGCTTCTGCCCCTCCGGACCAAGGCCGGGAATGATCAGGTGACGGCTGTAGCGGGCCACCTCGTCGCCAGTCAGGTGAGCTGCGGGCGCCACCAAGGGCGGCAGCGGCGTCGACACTGCGAAACATCTCCTCGTCGGCCTAGTGGAATGCGTCTACCACCATCACAGCAGCCCGCCGAGGCCGCGGCAACGCGCTGAGGCGCGTCAGGCGATCGGGTACGGCCAGGGATTGAACCGGCAGGTCTTCCCGTCGGCCTTGACGACGTCGGGGTCGAACTGGGCGGCGTCGTTGTTCGACGTGGAGAACGTCTGCTGCATCATCACCGGGGCCAGGGCGCCCTGCTGCTCACACGCCTCGTGGTGCAGGTATCCGATGGCGTGGCCGACCTCGTGGTTGATCACGTATTGCCGGTAGGACCCGATGTCCCCTTCGAATGGCACGGCTCCCCGTATCCAGCGGGCCTCGTTGAGGAAGACCCGCGCCTCCCGGTTTGCGCCGAAAACCGGGTTGTAGCAAGAGGTTTCGAGACGGAACTCGTAGCCGCAGCCCTCGCGCACCGTGACAGGCGACACCAAGGAGATCCGAAAGTCGGGTTTGCCGTTGTCGATCCGGATGAACGCGAACTGCGGGTTGTGCGTCCAGCCCTTCGGATTGCCCAGCGTCTGCTCGACCATCTGGGCGAAGGCGTCGTCGCCGCCGAACATCGTCGGGTCGATGCCGTTCTCCACCTCGACGGTGTATCTGAACACCTTTGCGGTGCCCTGGCCGATCTGGGGCGTGGCGCCCGGCACCACGTGCCACGTCTTGTCGCCCGCTTCGGTGAACGGGCCGCCGTCGGGCAGGGTCCCGGCCGGCAGGTTGGCGTCGAACGCGGCGAGCCCGCGCGGCGGCGCGTCGATGATCGTGGTGCCCACCGCTCCGATCGCCGGCGGGCCCTGAATGGGACGGCTGGCGGTCGGCTCGGGCGCGCCGGTGCCGGTCACCGTCTGGTACAGGACCACCGCGGTGAGCACCACCAGCACGGGCAGGGCGTAGGCACGCCATCCATAGGTGGAGACGAACCGCCCCAGCCAGGTTTGTTTACGCCATTGCCGCGGCCGCTCGCGGTCGGCCCGGGCCCGCCCGGCTTCCCGCGCGAGTGGGTCGCGCAGCGCCCGCAGCGGCTCCCGCCACTCGTCGCGTAACACCGGCACGCGACCCGTGCTGCGCGGCGGCCGGGGCGAAGTCATTTCCCCAGGATTACACAGCCGCCGACCGGCGCCGTCCGTGGCGCGCCCGAATCCGCCGTCCGACACCGCTTCTGCCTGCGGCGACGACCGCGATGACGGTCGCATCGACTCCTCGGGTAGTAAGGTACCTTCCACGGGCTGCGAGCGGCTGACCCCGCGTTACCGGGGGCCGGCCGCCGACAATCAGATGAGGAATGGATGAGCGAACTCGCCAAGGTGCCGGCGCGCCGCGCCGTCAGAGCGGCTGACCGCGGTCGGCCGACAGACGGAGCTGCCGTTTCAAACCGGCGAGGCAACAGGTTGCCCCGCGACGAGCGGCGCGGCCAATTGCTCATCGTGGCCAGCGACGTGTTCGTCGACCGCGGCTACCACGCGGCCGGCATGGACGAGATCGCCGACCGCGCCGGAGTCAGCAAACCCGTTTTATATCAACACTTTTCGAGCAAGCTCGAGCTGTACCTGGCGGTGCTGGCGCGCCACGTGCACAATCTGGTCTCGGGTGTTCAAAACGCGCTGAGCACCACCACCGACAACCGGCGCCGACTGCACTCCGCGGTCCAGGCATTCTTCGATTTCATCGAACACGACAGCCAGGGTTACCGGCTGATCTTCGAGAACGACTACGTCACCGAACCCGAAGTGGCCGCCCAGGTTCGCGTGGCCACCGAATCCTGCATCGACGCGGTCTTCGCGTTGATCAGCGAGGATTCCGGGCTGGACCCGCACCGGGCCCGGATGATCGCCGTCGGTCTGGTCGGCATCAGCGTCGACTGCGCCAGGTATTGGCTGGACTCGGACCGCCCGATCTCCAAGGCGGACGCGGTCGACGGCACGGTCCAGTTCGCCTGGGGCGGGCTGTCACACGTGCCGCTCACCCGCTCCTAATCTCACTTGCCGGCGTGTTTGCCGGTTTCGGCGCTGATCCCGAAGCCCACCCGGCGTGCGTCGGCGATGCCGATCTCGACGTAGGCGATTCTGGTGGTGTGAATCAGGAAGCGGCGGCCCCGCTCGTCGCTCAGGCGCAGCAGACCGGAGGCGTCGCTCAGCGCGGCGCTGACCAGTTCTTCGACCTCGGCGGGCGTCTGGGTGCTGGCCAGGACCAGCTCGCGCGGACTATCCGTGATACCGATCTTGACCTCCACGGTCACCCCTTCCATGGGTCTTGCAGCCTTGCGCAGGTGTTGCCGTCCCGGCCCTGTCAGCAGCAGGCTAGTGGACGCGGCTGAACCCCACCTCGCCGCGTCCCCACACTTCGCGGTCAGCGAAACGTTGGTCGCAGCCCGGTAACGATTCGCTTGCAGGTTGTCTCGGCCGCCCGCGCGCTACCCGATCCGTGCTTTCACATGGCTAACTTCGGCAACATGGGTACCACGTGGGCGCACCTTGACGACAGGATCCGGGATTACCCCGCGGACGAGCTCGACGAGCTCGACGACGCCGATCCCTACCTGAACGCCGATTACAACTGGACGGGCTGGCCGGCCGATTCGCGCTGGCGCCCCGCCACGGCGGTGCTGGGCGCGGTGGTCGCCCTGGGCGCCATCGCCACCGCGGTCATCATCAACAGCGGCGACAGCGCGTCCACCAAGGCCACGGTGGGCGCACCGGCTCCCCACCCGGTGACCTCGGCACCCGCGACGACGAAGGCATCCGCGGCACCCAGCGCCGCCCCGCGCCCGACCCAGTTACCGCCCGAGACCGTCACCACGGTGACCACCCCCAGCGCCGCGCCCAGCGCGCCGCCGGCGCTGGCGGCGCCCACTGTCGCGCCCCCGCTCGCGGCGGCACCGCCGTCGGCCGCGCTCAACCCGCGCACCATCGTCTACAGCGTCAATGGAACCAAGCAGCTGCTGGACCTGGTGAACATCGTCTACACCGACGCGCGGGGCGTGCCGCAGACCGAGTTCAACGTGTCGCTGCCGTGGTCGAAGGTGGTGGTGCTGAATCCCGGCGTGGAGACCGAATCCGTCGTCGCGACCAGCTTCTACGGCCGGCTCAACTGCTCGGTATTCAACGCCGCCGGTCAGCGGATCATCGCGTCCAACACCTCGAACATGGCGACCTGCGCCGGCTGAGGCCAAACGGCCGAGCCGCGCTCAGCTCAGGCCAAGTTCGTGCATGCGACGCTCGTGCGTCTGCTGCATCCGGTCGAAGAACGCGTTGAGCTGGCCCAGCCCGCCGGCGCCCGACATCACCAGGTCGACCAGCTCGTCGTGGTCGGCCAGCAGGTACTGGGCCTGAGTGATCGCTTCGCCGAACAACCGGCGTGACCACAGCGCCAGCCGGCTACGTTGCTTGCCGCTGGCCGTCACCGCGGCGCGGACTTCGGCGACGACGAACTGCGAATGCCCGGTCTCCGACAGCGTCGCGCGAACCACGTCGGCGACCTCGGCGGGCAGTCCGTGGGCGATCTCCAGGTAGAGATCGGCCGCCAGGGCGTCGCCCACATACGTCTTGACCAAGGCCTCGAGCCACGTGCTGGGCATGGTCAGCCGGTGGTAGTTCTCGAGCGCCGAGACGTATTTGGACATCGCCGACACCACGTCCACGCCGCGGCTTTCCAGGGCGTCGCGCAGCTGCTCGTAGTGCTGCATCTCGGCGGCGGCCATGCTCGCCATCGATATCCGTCCGCGCAGGTCAGGGGCCATTCGAGCCTCGTCGGTGAGCCGATAGAACGCGGCGATCTCGCCGTAGGCCAGGACTGCGAACAGCTCGTTGACGCCCGGGTGATCGGCCGACAGCCGCGGGGCGGGCGAATCGTCGATGTTCTCGGCGGCCAGATCGGCTTGGGAGGGCTCGCAGGAGGGCCGGGTCATGGCAACACTGTAGTCGGCTGACCTAGCGCAAAATGGGAGCCGGCTGTCGACCAGCTATCATGTAGGTAGATGGCGGCTTTATTCATGCCGTATTTGTTTTTCAAGCCGCTATCGGCGAAATGTGCGTGCACAGCTGGCCCGCCCTAACTGGGCCATCCCAGACTGAGCCAGGGCCGGCGACTCGGCGACGAAATCGGAGTCGGAACTCGTGCGCGCGTGACCGCGACAGAGAAATACCGACACAAACCGATACGTCACCGAGAGGCTACCTACCCACGCATGACCGCACTCACCAGCACAACTGAACTGACCCCCCAACCCACATTTGCGCAACTCGGCGTCCGCGACGAAATCGTGCGCGCGCTCGCCGAAAAGGGGATCGAAACCCCATTCGCCATTCAAGAACTGACCCTGCCGATGGCGCTCGCCGGCGACGACCTGATCGGGCAGGCCCGCACGGGCATGGGCAAGACGTTCGCATTCGGCGTGCCGCTGCTGCAGCGCATCACCGCCGGCACCGCCGCGCGGCCCCTCAACGGCACACCGCGGGCGCTGATCGTCGTGCCCACCCGCGAGCTGTGCCTGCAGGTCACCGATGACCTCACGCTCGCGGCCAAGCACCTGATCGCCGAGGGCGGCCGGCCGCTCTCGGTGGTCCCCATCTACGGCGGACGCCCCTACGAGCCGCAGATCGAGGCGCTGCGCGCCGGCGCCGACGTCGTGGTGGGCACGCCGGGCCGGCTGCTCGACCTGAGCCAGCAGAACCACCTGCAACTGGGCGGGCTGTCGGTGCTGGTGCTCGACGAGGCCGACGAGATGCTCGACCTGGGCTTCCTGCCCGACATCGAACGCATCCTGCGCCAAATCCCGACCGACCGGCAATCCATGCTTTTCTCGGCGACCATGCCGGACCCGATCATCACGCTGGCCCGCACCTTCATGAACCAGCCCACCCACATCCGGGCGGAAGCGCCGCACTCGGCGGCCACCCACGACACCACCGTTCAGTACGTCTACCGGGCCCACGCCCTGGACAAGGTGGAGCTGGTCAGCCGGGTGCTGCAGGCCGAGGGCCGCGGCGCGACGATGATCTTCACCCGCACCAAGCGCACCGCCCAAAAGGTGGCCGACGAGCTGGCCGAGCGCGGCTTCGCGGTGGGCGCGGTGCACGGCGACCTGGGCCAGGCGGCCCGCGAGAAGGCGCTGAAGGCCTTCCGCACCGGCGAGATCGACGTGCTGGTCGCCACCGACGTCGCCGCCCGCGGCATCGACATCGACGACATCACCCATGTCATCAACTACCAGATCCCCGAGGACGAACAGGCCTACGTGCACCGCATCGGCCGTACCGGCCGCGCAGGCAAGACCGGTATCGCGGTCACCCTGGTGGACTGGGACGAGCTACCCCGCTGGTCGCTGATCGACAAGGCGCTGGGGCTGGACTGCCCCGAGCCCGCCGAGACCTACTCCAATTCGCCGCACCTCCACGCCGAGATGGGCATCCCCGCCGAGGCCACCGGCACCGTGGGCGCGGCCCGCAAGCCGCAAGGCCAGCGCCGCGGCGGTGACCGCGACGGCAGGAAGCCGGAGCAGAAGTCGGAGCGGCCCGCGCGCCGCTCCGGCACCCGCCGGCGCACCCGGGGCGGCCAACCCGTCACCGCGCACCCGTCGGGCAACGGGGCCGCCAGCAGCAACGGCGAGGCCACCGCGGACACCGCGACCGCCTCGCCCCCGGGCAACGCGGGCTCCACCCGGCGCCGCCGCCGGCGTCGCAAGCCCGCCGAAGGACAAGCCGCCACCGCGGCCGCGGCCGGCACGCAGAGCAACTAGAGGTTCGCGCCGACGCATGGTCAGACCCGAGCGCCGGACCACAGGCGACATCGTCGCCGCCGCGGCCATCGTGGTCGTCGTCGCCGCCATCGCGGCGTTGGTCTGGTGGAGCAGCGACGCTCGCGCCACCATCAGCCGGCCCGCGGCCTTTCCCGCACCCAACCCCACCCCGGCCCGTCAGGTGCCCGCCGGCCTGAAGCAGCTGTGGAGCGCCGCCAGCCCGGCTACCACCGCCCCGGTGGTAGCCGGCGGGGAGGTCGTCACCGCTGCCGGGCGCCAGATCGACGGGCGCGATCCCGATACCGGCCAGTCCCGCTGGAGCTACGCCCGCGACATCGACCTGTGCGGGGTCACCTGGCTGTACCGCTACGCCGTCGGCGTCTACCGCGACGAACGCGGCTGCGGCCAGGTGAGCACGCTCGACGGCGCCACCGGTCGTCGGGGGCCCGCCCGCAGCGGCTACGCCGACCCGAGGGTGCGGCTCTCCTCCGACGGCATGACGGTGTTGTCGGTCGGCGACACCCGGCTGGAGCTGTGGCGTTCGGACATGGTCCGGATGCTGGCCTACGGCGAGACCGACGCGCGGGTGAAGCCGTCGACGCGCGGACTGCACTCCGGATGCAAGCTGATCTCGGCCGCGGCCAGCTCGCAGGCGGTGTCGGTGCTGGAGAGCTGCGCGAATCAGGCCGACCTGCGGCTGGTGCTGCTGCGGCCGGGCAAGGACGACGACGAACCCCAGCAACACATCGTGGCCGAACCGGGGATCGCGCCGGATTCGGGCGCCCGGGTGCTGACCGTCGCGGAGAACACCACCGCGGTCTACCTGCCCGCGCCGCAACCTCGCGTCGACGTGATCGACCAAACCGGCGCCACCGTGTCCAGCACCCCGCTGCCCAAGCCGCCGTCGCGCTCGGCCGCGGTCTCGCACCCTGGCAGCCAGATCACCTGGTGGACCGGCGATTCGCTGATGGTCTTCGACGCGAACACGCTGGCGCTGCGCTACACCATCGCCGCGGGCGACAAGACGCCGCTGGGTCCCGGGGTGATGATGGCGGGCCGGCTGCTGGTGCCTCTCACCGACGCGATCGGGGTCTACGACCCGCTGAGCGGCGCCAACGAACGCTACATTCCGGTGGACCGGTCGACGAGCGCCCCGCCGCCGGGCAATCCGGTGTTCCCGGCCGTGATCGGGTCCCGGGTGCTCGAGCAGCGCGGTGACACCCTGGTCGCACTGGGCTAGTTAGACCTCGACGGCGAACGTCGGCAGCGGCTTGCCGCTCTTCCAATGCTTCAGCAACGCCGCCGCCAGATCGCCGTAGGCCACCGCGCCCTTGTTCTTGCGGCCGGCCATCACCGACGAGCCGGAGGCGCTGGCCTCGGCGAATCGCACGGTGCGGGGAATCGGCGGGGCCAGCACCGGCAGGTTGTACCGGTCGGCGACGTCGGCCAGGACGTCGCGGGTGTGGGTGGTGCGCGAGTCGTACAGCGTCGGCAGGGCGCCGAGCAGTCGCAGCTCCGGGTTGGTGATCTGCTGGACGTCGGAGACGGTACGCAGGAACTGGCCGACCCCGCGGTGCGCGAGGGTCTCGCACTGCAGCGGCACGATGACCTCGTCGGCGGCCGTCAGCCCGTTGAGGGTGAGCACGCCCAGCGACGGCGGGCAGTCGATGATCACCACGTCGAACTCGTCGCCGAGTTTGGCCAGGGCGCGCTTGAGCGCGTATTCGCGACCGGCCCGCATCAGCAGCATGGCCTCGGCGCCGGCCAGGTCGATGTTGGCCGGCAGTAGCGTCATCCCCTCCGCCGTCTCGACCAGCGCGGCGTTGGGTTCGACGTCGCCGAGCAGCACCTCGTGCACGGAGACCGGTAGCTTGTCCGGGTCTTGGCCCAACGAGAACGTCAGGCAGCCCTGCGGATCGAGGTCGACCAGCAGCACCCGTTTGTCCTCGTCCAGCATCGCCGCACCCAGCGACGCGACCGTGGTCGTCTTGGCGACACCCCCCTTTTGGTTGGCCACCGCCAATACCCGGGTCTTAGCAGCCATAGGCGCGGCTCTCCCCTCTGCGTAATCGCCATGCGCTCAACAACGCCCATCCTGGCACGTTCGCCCGCCGTGCGCTGCGGCCTGAGCAACCACCGCGCGTCGTCCGGCAGAATCGATCGATATGGGCTTGCACAACCACCGCCTGGTGCTGCTGCGTCACGGCGAGACCGAGTGGTCGAAGTCCGGCCAGCACACCGGCCGCACCGAGGTCGAGCTGACCGAGGCCGGCCGAACGCAGGCCGAGCTGGCCGGCGACGTACTCCGAGAACTCAAACTCGTTGATCCCCTGGTGATCAGCAGTCCGCGGCAGCGTTCCCTGACCACCGCGCAGCTGGCCGGGCTGTCCGTCGACGAAATGTCCGAGCTGCTGACCGAATGGGACTACGGCTCCTACGAGGGCCTGACCACGGAGCAGATCCACGAGACGGTGCCCGATTGGCTGGTGTGGACGCACGGCTGCCCGGGTGGTGAGACCGTCGAGCAGGTCAGCGAGCGCGCCGACGCGGCCGTCGCGACGGCGCTGGAGCACATGGAGGCGCGTGACGTCATCTTCGTCAGCCACGGCCACTTCTCCCGCGCGGTGATCACCCGCTGGGTAGAACTGCCGCTGGTCGAGGGCAGCCGCTTCGGCATGATCACCGCGTCGATCGCGGTCTGCGGGTTCGAGCACGGGGTACGGCAGCTGCGGGCGCTCGGATTGACCGGTCAGTGAGCAACCAACCGCCATTCGCGCTGTGCGGGCCGACCAGAACCCTGATTGCCGAAGGTGTGCGGCGCCGTTACGGCGAGGTGGGTGCGGCGCAGGCCGCGCTGCAATCGGGGGAAGCGCCGATTGTGTTGGGCGCGTTGCCTTTCGACGTCACCAGGCCGGCTGCGCTGTTGACGCCCGAGACGGTGGCCGCCACGAACGGACCCCCGGACTGGCCGCGCGACGGCCTGCCGCCGGTGCGGGTGGCCGAAGCCGTGCCGCCGCCGGTCGAATACCGCGACCGGATCCGCCGCTCCTGCGAGCAGCTCGCCGCGGCCGACAACCCGCTGGACAAGGTGGTACTGGCCCGCGCCCTGCGCCTGGTTGCCGATGCCCCGCTGGATGCGCGCGTGATCCTGCGCCGGCTCATTGCCGCGGACCCGGCGGCCTACGGCTACCTGGTCGACCTGACCGCCGCCGGCGGCGAGTACGCGGGCGCTGCCCTGGTGGGCGCCAGCCCCGAGGTGCTGGTGGCCCGCAGCGGTGGCCGCGTTGAATGCCGGCCGTTCGCCGGCTCGGCCCCGCGCGCCGCCGACCCGCGGACCGACGCCGAGAACGGCGCCGCGCTGGCCGCCTCGGCCAAGAACCGTCACGAGCACCAGCTGGTCATCGAATCCATCAGGACTGCCCTGGAGCCGCTGTGCGACGACCTGTCCATCGCCGCCGAACCACAGCTGAGCAACACCGCCACGGTCTGGCATCTGTGCACGCCGATCACCGGACGCTTGCGTGACACATCAAGCACCGCAATCGATTTGGCGTTGGCGCTGCACCCCACCCCCGCGGTCGGCGGGGTGCCGACCAAGGCGGCGATGCGGCTGATCACCGAACTGGAGGGCGACCGCGGGTTCTACGCCGGGGCGGTGGGGTGGTGCGACGCCCGCGGCGACGGCCGCTGGGTGGTGTCGCTGCGCTGCGCGCAGCTGTCGGCGGACCGGCGCAGCGCGCTGGCGCGGGCCGGCGGCGGTATCGTCGCCGAGTCCGATCCCGACGAGGAACTCGCCGAAACCACAACGAAATTCGGCACGATCCTCAACGCTCTGGGAGTTGAGCGATGAGCCACCACATCCGCCGCGCCGCGCCGCACGACGCCACCGCGATCACCGGCATGATCCACGCGTTAGCCGACTTCGAGCACGCCGCCGATCAGTGTACGGTGACCGAAACGCAAATCGCCGCAGCGCTTTTCGGTGACCCGCCGACCGTGTACGGCCACGTGGCCGAGGTGGACGGCGAGGTCGCGGCGATGGCGCTGTGGTTCCTCAACTACTCCACCTGGGACGGCGTCGCGGGCATCTATCTGGAAGACCTGTTCGTGCGGCCGGAGTTTCGCCGGCGTGGGCTGGCCCGCGCGCTGCTGGCCACGCTGGCCTCCGAATGCCTGCGGCGCGGATACACGCGGCTGTCCTGGGCGGTTCTCAACTGGAACGCCGACGCCATCACGCTCTACGACGGCATCGGCGGGGAGCCGCAGAACGAATGGACGACCTACCGGCTGTCCGGGGCGTCGTTGGCCGGCTTGGCGGAGTCGCCCTGATCGCCGGCGGCCCAGCGCACCGCGGCGGGACTGAACAGCAATCCCAGCACGATCAGCGCCACCGCGCCCGCCGGAATCCCGAATCCCGGCTGATGTGATCCGACCGCCAGGTACCACGCCACCGGCAACAACAACAGCTGGGTGATGACCGCCAACCCGCGGCCCCAGCGCTTGCCGAAAATCAGCGCGCGCCCCGCGGCGATCACCCCGGCGCCGACCAAGACGAACCAACCCGCCGTTGCCAGGCCGTTGACCACCTGCTGATCGGCTCCCGCGATGCCCCTGACCACCAACACCACCGCCACGATCAATGCCGCGATCCCCTGCAACACGACGATCAGGCCGGCGCGGCGAACGGCGATCGGGGCGGCTGGCGGCGTCACAGCGTCAGCGTAGCCAGGGCAGCCGCCCGGTCCCCGGCGGTTCCCCCACAGCGTGGCCTTAACCGGCCCGCCTAAGCTCGTGGCTCATGCGGGCCGTGCTGATCGTCAACCCCACAGCCACTTCCACCACCCCGGCCGGTCGCGACCTGCTGGCCCACGCGCTCAAGAGCCGCCTGCAGCTCACCGTCGAACACACCAACCACCGTGGTCACGGCACCGAGCTCGCGCAGAAGGCCGTCGCCGACGGGATCGATCTGGTGGTGGTGCACGGCGGCGACGGCACGGTGAGCGGGGTGGTCAACGGCCTGCTCGGCCGGCCGGGGCCGCTTCCGGGCGGACCGATACCCGCGGTTGCCGTGGTGCCCGGCGGTTCGGCGAACGTGCTGGCGCGGTCCCTGGGTATTTCCGCGGATCCGGTCGCGGCCACCAATCAGCTCATCCAGCTGCTCGACGACTACCAGCGGCGCCAAGCCTGGCGGCGGATCGGCCTGATCGACTGCGGCGAACGCTGGGCGGTGTTCAACACCGGCATGGGCGTCGATGCCGAGGTGGTGGCCGCGGTCGAGGCCGAACGGGACAAGGGCGGCAAGGTTTCGGCGTGGCGCTACATCCGCGCGGCGGTGCCCGCCGTGTGGGGCTACACGCGCCGCGAACCGATGCTGACGCTGGAACTTCCCGGCCGCGAACCCATCACCGGCGTCAGCTTCGCGTTCGTGTCGAACTCCAGCCCGTGGACCTTCGCCAACGAACGGCCGGTGTGGACCAATCCCGGCTGCAGCTTCGAGTCGGGCCTGGGGGTGTTCGCGCCTACCACCATGAAGACGATCCCCACCCTGCGAATCGTGCGGCAGATGTTCGCAAAACGGCCCAAGTTCGACTTCAAGCACCTCATTACCGAGGACGACCTGCCGTGCGTGCGAGTTACCTCGACCGCAGGCGCAGTGGCCTGCCAGTTCGACGGCGATTACCTCGGCGTGCGCGAAACCATGACTTTCAAGGCGGTCCCGGACGCGCTGGCGGTGGTTGCGCCACCTCAACAGAAATGGCGCTGACCTGCTCCGATAGCCGCCGAGGCGGCGTGCGAAGAGAAAATCACACCGAAGCAGCCCGCGGAGTGTAGTACAACGGAGTGAGGGCTTGGCGACTAGATGATCAAAGTGAGATAGCCCACGAGCGAACTCACGCTATTGACATCTGTTGAGCCTGTGAAACGATCAAAAGGTTGCATGCAGAAACTACGTAGGAGTCCGGACTCCTTTTCTTCTGCACGCGTTAAACAGCCGAAGAAAATGGCCGTGCGCCTTGCTGCGCACTCAGTGAGGAGTAAAGACGTATGGATTGGCGCCACAAGGCGGTCTGTCGTGACGAGGACCCGGAGCTGTTCTTCCCGGTAGGGAACAGCGGCCCGGCGCTCGCGCAGATCGCTGACGCGAAACTGGTCTGTAATCGGTGTCCGGTGACCACAGAGTGCCTTGGTTGGGCCCTGAACACTGGCCAGGACTCGGGCGTCTGGGGCGGCATGAGCGAAGACGAGCGGCGTGCGTTGAAGCGTCGCAACGCCCGGACGAAGGCCCGCAGCGGGGTTTAACCCACATAACGCAAATAGTGCGGCCTCGACGAAAGTCGGGGCCGCACCTTTGCGTGTAAGTCAGTGCGCACGCCTACAGCAGCAATCGGGTCCGCCGGCCGATGGGCACCCGTAGCACCACATCGGTGCCGCGGGCGGGCGCCTCACTCATGCCCAGCGTGCCGTCCAACTCGGCCGACACCAGCGTCCGCACGATCTGCAGACCGAGGCTGTCGGAGTTCTCCAGGCTGAATCCCTCCGGCAGGCCGCGTCCGTCGTCGTGCACCACGACGTCGAGCCAGCGGGCGGATCGCTCGGCGCGAATCGTCACCGAGCCCTCTTCGGCCGCTGGGTCAAAGGCGTGTTCGATCGCGTTCTGCACCAGTTCGGTGATCACCATGATCAGCGCGGTGGCCCGGTCGGAGTCCAGCACACCCAGGTCGCCGACCCGGTTGATGCGGATCGGCCGGTCCACCGACGCGACGTCGTTCATGATCGGCAGGATGCGGTCGATCACCTCGTCGAGGTTGACCTGCTCGTCCACCGACATCGACAGCGCGTCGTGCACCAACGCGATCGACGACACCCGCCGCACCGACTCGATCAGGGCCTCGCGCCCCTCGGCGTTGACGGTCCGGCGGGCCTGCAGGCGCAACAGCGCCGCCACGGTTTGCAGGTTGTTCTTGACCCGGTGGTGGATCTCCCGGATGGTGGCGTCCTTGGATATCAGGGCCCGGTCGCGACGCTTGACCTCGGTGACGTCGCGGATCAGCACCGCGGCACCGGCGCTGGCGCCGTCGACTATCAACGGCAGCGTGCGCAGCAGCACGGTGGCTCCGCCGGCGTCGACCTCCATGCGCATGCTGCGCCCGCCGGCCACCAGATCACTTACATGCTCGGCCACCTCCTGGGCCTCGAACGGGTCGGAGATCAGCGGGCGCGTGACCTCGATGAGGTTGCGCCCCTCCAGTTCGGTGGTCAGGCCCATCCGGTGGTAGGCGGACAGCGCGTTGGGACTCGCGTACGCGACGACGCCGTGCACGTCGAGGCGGATGAAGCCATCGCCCGCGCGCGGGGTCGAGCGCGACATCACCACGTCCCCGACGTCCGGAAAGGTTCCCTCGGCGAGCATGTGGACCAGGTCGGTGGCGCACTCCCGGTAGGCGATCTCCAGCTGACCGGACGTGCGGTCGGCGGCCAACGCGGTCTGATGGTGGGTGAGCACGGCCACCACCTTGCCGCCATAACGCACCGGAGACGCCTCGATGTGGGTGCCTGGCAACCACGAATCCTGTTGTCCGGCAACGTCGTTGCGCTGCGCGGTGCCCGACGCGAACGTCTCGGCCACGAGGGCCAATCGGTCGGATCCGACGGCGGTGCCTACCGCGTCGGTCTGCAGCGCCGTGGGCGCCGTGTTCGGCCGGCACTGCGCCACACAGACCAGCACGCCGTCGTCGCGCCGCACCCACATCAGGTAGTCGGCGAAGGAGAGGTCGGCCAGCAGCTGCCACTCCCCGACCACCGCGTGCAGGTGGTCCACCGCGTTGCCGGGCAACATGGTGTGTTCGGCGAGCAGGTCACCGAGAGTTGACATCGCTCACTCCCCGGGTCGTTCCCGGCGGTTGGTCGAGGGGGTCCGAAAGGCTAGCTGATCACCGCGATGAGGTCGCCGGCCTGAATCACGTCACCCACCGACACGCTGACCTTGCTGACCGTGCCGCCCACTTCGGCCAGGACGGGGATCTCCATCTTCATCGACTCCAACAGCACCACGATGTCGCCTTTGCCGATCTGGTCGCCCTCGTTCACAACGACTTCGAGCACGCTGGCCACGATCTCGGCGCGCACATCCTCCGCCATCTTCACCCCACTCGTCTCGGCCTTCGCGCAGGCTGGCTGCTGGTCATCACGGTTCTTTTCCGCCCATCAGGCTCGGATACATCGAACCACAGCGCCGGTCGGGGCCGCGGCGCACGGGGCCCGGAGGGGCCCCGCGAGGGCGAAGACACTGCATAGGACGTCCCGTGAGAGAATGGCCGTCAAGCCAACGGGCGCGGGGCGCCCAGTTTGACAGCAATCACGGAGGTTTTCACCATGGCCAAACGAGGCCGTAAGAAGCGCGACCGCAAGCACAGCAAGGCCAACCACGGCAAGCGCCCCAACGCCTAGAGCGACGCTACTGCGTGCCCCGAATGATCGTGGTGCGCCGGATCTCGAGGCGTAGCCGCTCGCGCAACCCCTCGGGGGCCTTCTCGCCCTTGCATTTGGTGGCGATCAACGCCTTGATCCGCTCTTCGAGCCCGTAGTGCTTGAAGCAGCCGGGGCATGCCTCGAGGTGCCGGCGCAGCTGTTCGCGGGTGTCCGGGCCGCATTCACCGTCGAGCAGCAGCCAGACCTGCCGGATGACCTCCGCGCAGCCGACGCTGCCGTGCGACTCGTCGTTGGGGCAGGCGTCGGGCGAGGCACCGCCCTGGCCGGAGAACTCGCTCATGACGACACCTCCTCGTGCGTCTGCTGACCGCGGTTGAAGCCCCGCTCCTTGGCAACGTCGGCCAACAGGCCACGCAACTGCCGGCGGCCGCGGTGCAGCCGTGACATTACCGTTCCGATCGGCGTATCCATGATCTCGGCGATTTCCTTATACGGGAAACCTTCGACGTCGGCGTAGTAGACCGCCATCCGAAATTCTTCCGGCAAAGCCGCCAGCGCGTCTTTGATCTCCGAGTCCGGCAGCGCCTCGAGTGCCTCCACCTCTGCTGAACGCAGCCCGGTGGACGAATGCTCGGCGTTGGAGGCCAGCTGCCAGTCGGTGATCTCCTCGGTCGGGTATTCCGCGGGTTGGCGCTGTTTCTTGCGATAGCTGTTGATGTAGGTGTTGGTCAGGATCCGGTACAGCCACGCCTTGAGATTGGTGCCGGCCCGGAACGACCGGAAGCCCGCATAGGCCTTGACCATAGTCTCTTGCAGCAGGTCTTCGGCGTCGGCGGGATTGCGCGTCATGCGCAGCGCGCCACCGTAGAGCTGGTCCAGCAGGGGGATAGCGTCGCGCTCGAACCGCGCCGTTAGCTCGGCGTCCGTCTCTTCGGGCGCTGCGGGCTCGGCAGTCTCGGGCCCCGTCGCACCATCGCGGCCATCTTCAGCATCGGCCATGTCGATCAACCCGGTCCCTTCTGCGGCGGTGTTGCCGGAGAGCACGGAAAGCGCCACCGGACTGGCAAGGAAGCCAGCCAACCGCTCCTCGCCTAACAGGCTCGTCGCCGTTGACACCACGCTGCTCCTCCCAATCTAAAGGCTGACCCCGACACCGTCCGTCCGGGCCTGCTCCACCGCATCTGAAACCGACTGGATCAACGCCTCGCACGACCTCGCTATTTCCGCAGCCCGATGTGGCGCGATACCGGTGCCTGCCGGCCCGATCGGACCCCGATCCCGGCGGTTCGGGCGTGGCGTTAGTGTGACGCCATGTCCCTGAACGGCAAGACCATGTTCATCTCCGGCGCCAGCCGCGGTATCGGCCTGGCGATCGCCAAGCGCGCCGCGCAGGACGGCGCCAACATCGCCCTGATCGCCAAGACGGCCGAGCCGCACCCGAAGCTGCCCGGAACGGTGTTCACGGCGGCCAAGGAACTCGAGGAAGCCGGTGGGCAGGCGCTGCCCATCGTCGGGGACGTCCGCGACCCGGAATCGGTCGAGGCGGCTGTGGCCAAGACCGTCGAGCAGTTCGGCGGCATCGACATCTGCGTCAACAACGCGTCGGCGATCAACCTGGGATCCATCTCCGAGGTGCCGATGAAGCGGTTCGACCTGATGAACGGCATCCAGGTGCGGGGCACGTACGCGGTCTCCCAAGCGTGCCTGCCCCACATGAAGGGCCGGGAGAACCCGCACATCCTGACGCTGTCCCCGCCGGTGCTGCTGGGCCAGGAGTGGCTGAAGCCGACGGCGTACATGATGGCCAAGTTCGGTATGACGTTGTGCGCGTTGGGCATCGCGCAGGAGATGCGCGAAGAGGGCATCGCGTCCAACACGTTGTGGCCGCGCACGCTGGTGGCCACCGCCGCGGTGCAGAACCTGCTCGGCGGCGACGAGGCGATGGGACGGGCCCGCAAGCCCGAGATCTACTCCGATGCGGCCTACGTCATCCTCAACAAGCCGGCCAAGGAGTTCACCGGCAACATGCTGCTGTGCGAGGACGTGCTGGTGGAATCCGGCGTCACGGACCTGTCCACCTACGACTGCATTCCCGGCTCGAAGCTCGGCGTCGACTTCTGGGTCGATGGCGTCAACCCGCCGGGGTACACGGGCCCGTAATAGCGTGGCCGCCACACCGGGCATTGCCGCGTTGGTGAAAGCCGGTGTGCCGCACGAAGTCCTGACGTTCGAGCACGACCGGCGGGAGCAGTCGTTCGGCGCGGAGGCGGTCAAAGCGCTCACCGAGGCAGCCGGCGTCGAACCCGGGCAGATATTCAAGACGCTGGTCGTCACGGTTCCGGGCGGGCTGGCGGTCGCGATCGTGCCGGCGAGCGCCCGGCTCTCGCTGAAGGCGGCGGCCACCGCGCTGGGGGTTGCCAAGGCATCCATGGCCGACGCCGCCGTCGCCGAGCGGGCGACCGGGTACGTGCTCGGTGCGGTGTCGCCGTTCGGTCAGCGCAAAAAGCTGCCGACCGTTGTCGATTCCGGTGCGCTGGCGTGGGATCGGGTGTTCTGCAGTGCCGGGCGCCGGGGCTGGGAGGTCGCGGTGGCGCCGCAGGATCTGGTCCGCCTCACCGGCGCGGTCACCGCCGACATCAGCAGAACGTGACGACGACCTTGTCGGCGGCCCCCGGAGTGTGGGCCAGCTCGAGCGCTTCGCCGACGTTCTCGAACGGGATCGTGTGGCTGACGATCAGCGCGTACTTCTCCCAGTTCGCGACGAGATCCCCTGTCACCTCGAAGATCTCGTCGGGATAGCCCATGGAACCGAGGATGGTGATCTCGTTGCTCATCACGTTGACGAACTCGACCGGCACCGGCTCCTTGTGCACGCCGACGATTCCCACGGTGGCGCCCTTCTTGGCCGCCGCCAGCGCGGTGTTGACGACGGCGGGCACACCGGCGGCGTCGAGGTAGATGTCGGTGCCTGCGCGCCGGGGTAACCCCGGAATTCCGGCTTCGCCCTCGCCGTGCAGTTCGATCAGGCGCCACCACGTCCTCCTCGGCGGAGTTGACGACGGCGTCGGCGCCGATCTGCAGCGCCTTGTCCAACCGGCCGGGGATCAGGTCCGCGACGACGACGTGGCTGACGCCAAGGGATTTGAAGGCCAGGACGGCGCCCAGCCCGATCGGCCCGGCGCCGAAGACGACGACCTTGTCCGCCGGTTTGGGCCGGCAGCGGTTGGCGCCGTGGCGCGCGACGGCCATCGGCTCGTTGAGTGCGGCCACCTCCCACGGGATGTGGTCCGGGATCACCTCGAGACTCGTTCCGCGCACGGCGTTTTCGATGAGCAGATAGTCGGCGAGCGCCCCGGTCGCACCGCCGTTGCCGATGATGCCGCTCGGAGCGGCCATCGGGTTGATGACCACGTGGTCGCCGACGGACAGCCCGGTCACCTGGGCGCCGACCTCGGCGACCTCCCCGGCCGGCTCGTGGCCGAGCGGCGTGTGCCCCTGGCGCGGCGGGATGCCGCCGATGGTGATGTAGAACGCGTCGGAACCGCAGATGCCGCAGGCACGCATCCGCACCAGGACGTCGCGCGGGCCGACCTCGGGGCGCTCGGTGTGCAGAACCTCTGCCCGGCCGGGTCCGGTGACCACGGAGGCTTTCACGGTCTACCCTCCAGTTCGATGTCGAAGGTATCGAGGTATTCGGCGAAGACCGGAGCGAGTTGTTCGACGCTCAGGCCGTATTCGTCGAGGCGGTAGGCGTTGAGTGCGAACCTGTCCTGCGGATGCTCGGCGAGCCAATCGCGCATGCGCACTTCGGTTTCGGCGGTCAGCGGTTCGTCCGCCCACTCATAGATCCGCCGCATGACGTCCATCGGGTCGCGCATCATCTCGTGGTAGTACATGTGGAAGAAGCGCTCGTCGCCGATGCGGTCGCGCGCACGCAGCGGCCGCTCGACGTGGTAGCTCATCTGCCACATCGCCAGCCGGCCCATGTCCGCCTGATCGAGCAGCTCGGTGTTCATCACCAGGCTCTGCGGCAGTCGCCACAGGTTGCACAGCGACCCGGTCGCCTTGTACGGATCGCGGTGCGCCCAGATCAGCCGGGCGTCGGGGAACACCTTCAGTAGCGCCTCGATGTGCACCGAGTGCGACGGCATCTTCAGGCTCCAGTTGCGCGGCGCCGTGGACTGCAGGACCTGCAGGTAGCGCTTCTGATATTCGTAGGTGCTGCTCATGTCGGCCTCGTCGAACAGCCACCGCGCGTAGCGATCCGTCGGCAGGAACGAGTCCCAGGACAGGCCCTTGAAGTCCTGGTTGTGAATGAACATGTCCTCGGTGGGCCCGTCGGCGTCTTCCCAGTGCGGCAGCGGCATTTTCGCCTGCGTCACCATTTCGAGGATCTTGCGTTGCTCTTCCAGCAGGGCCAGGCAGCGCGGGTCGGTGCGCAGTGCGTCGCTGGCGGCGGGCGGGATCGGGTGCACGCACTGCCAGTGCAGCAGCGACCGTCGCGCCGGGTCTTGGTCGAGCAGGTAGCTGATCACGGTGGTGCCGGTACGGGGCATGCCGAGCACGATCAGGGGCCGCTCGACGGGCGTATCCAGCACCTCCGGATGCGACTTGATGTAGTCGTGGACCTGCATGCGCCGGCCTAAAGCGTTGGTGGCGTCGTCGAGGACGCGTTCGCGGCCGAACGGGGTGAACACCGGGGAACTGTTGAGCTCGTCGAGCATGATCGCCAGTCCGTCTCGCCAAGAGTCGGAGTCGATTTCGCTCAGGCCGGTGCGCTGTGCGGCCAGTTTGAAGACGTCGTCCGTAGTCGCGATGCTATCGAAGTCGCTCATGGCGCTAGACCGTCAGGTATCCGCCGTCGACGGCGATGGTGCTGCCGGTGATGTACGAGGCGGCGTCGGTACACAAGAACAGCGCCGCGCCGGCGCAGTCCTGCGGGGTGCCGGGCCGGCCGAGTGGGGTGTGGAAGCCGATCTCGACGTCCATCACCTCGGGAATTCCCATGGCGGGGTGGGTCATTCGGGTGTCGATGAGTCCGGGCGCGATGGCATTGACCCGGATCCCGTCGTTCGCCCACCGGCGGGACAAATTCATGGTCAAGGCGATCAGGCCCATCTTCGACGAGGCGTAGCCCGGGACGAAGACCGCCGAGCGGAACGCGGACATCGACACCACGCTGACGACGCTCGCGCCGCCGGGGGCCTGGCTGGACTTGAGCCGCTCATGACAGCGCATGGTCAGCCGCATCGGGCCCAGCATGTTCTGCGTCACCGACGCGACGTAGCCGTCCGGGTCGTATTCGTCGCCCGCGGGATAGGGGCCGCCCGCGTTGTTGATCAGGATGTCCAGGTCACCCAGCGAATCAGCCAGCGCGTCAACGGATTCGGCATCCTGGATCCGGCACTGACGGTAGGTGAACGCGCTCAGCTCCGTCTCGGGATAGTCCGCGGCCGACCCCCGGGTCCCGGTCACCGTGACGGCGGCCCCGGCGCCGGCGAACGCGGCGGCGATCGCGTTGCCGATGCCGCTGGTGCCGCCGGTCACCAGCGCGTGGGCGCCGGTGAAGTCGAAGTTGACGGTGTTCATTCGGTCGTCCTCAATTCGTTGATGGACTTGGTGAGCCAGGCCTTTTCCCAGAAGTTTTCGGTGTCGGCCAACAGCGCCTCGTGCGCGTCGGCGGCCACCGCCCGCGCCTCGGCGTGCATCGGCTGGGCGGCCAGAATCAGGTCGGTGAGGTGAATGGTCTGCACCGGCCGCCCCGCACTCAGGTGAGCTCTCGCCGCGTTCACGAGCGCGTCGGCGCCGGCGGCGCTGACCAAGTCGGCGGCGATCGAATCCGCCGGCACGCCATACAGTTCGGTGGTCGAGCGGTGCCGGAACCATCCGGTGTACATCTCCCAGATGGCCCGCACGTTCCAGGAGGTCTTGCCGTAGCCCTCGCCGATGTCGAGGTGCTCGGGCATCGTGACCTCGCGCATCGCGGTGTGGATGTCGGCGCCGGCATTCATCAGCTCGGCGGTGCGATCGTGCACGGCCTGCATCCCGTCGCGCATCGCGGTGACCTCCTCCGCGATGCGATCGGCGCCCTCGATGGGATCGAAGTGGCCGGTGATCAGCCGCCGCGGCCCATATTCGAGCACGGTGTTCAGCGACTCGATGTAGAGGATCGGATCGCGATATCGATCACCGCGGATGGTCATCAGGTTCGGCACGTGCCCGAACAGCGGACCGAACAGGTTGCCGGTGAACAGGATTCGATCCTCGGGCAGCCACACCACCAGTGCGTCGGTGGTCTCACCGCCGGGCGTCCAGGCCAGTTCGAAGGTGCGCGCGCCGACCGTGACGCTCGTGTGCTGGTCGAAGGTCGTGGTCGGCTCGGGGAACGAGAAGTCGATGGTCGCGGGGTCGATCGTCTTGAAGTGTTCGAGCACGGCGTCGGAGAACTTTCCGAAGGCGAACGACGTTTTGGGGACCCGGTAGCCCATCAGCAGGGTGTTGTCATCGCGCCAATACCGGTAGTTGCGGTGCATCACGACGTCGGTTTCATCGTCGCGCATCGAGTTCACCCCGCCCCAGTGATCGGCGTGCCCCTGGGTGACGATGATGGCCCGCGTCGGCCCGGCCACGTCGGCAAAAGCTTTGCGGTGCAACGGTCCTTCGAAGACCAGGCCGCTGTTGACGATGACTCGCCCGTCGTCGGTCGCGACCGCATACGAGTTGGAGACGCCGGGCGACATCCAGACGCCGTCGCCCAGGGGCTGCGCGGGGGCGCCCGTCGCGGCCGAGAGGTCCCCCGCTCCGGGGCGCACCCGATGAATTCCGGCCATGACTGGCGATCCTCTACAGTTCTAGAGGTAAAGTCAATAGCTTCGATGCGGGAAGGGGCGCTCATGGGACTGCGCGGTCTGACCGACAGGGTGGCGATCGTCAACGTCGACGGCGGCACGGTGCTGCGTTGATGGCCGGCACCACGACCCGGAAACGCGACGGCGACGAACGCCGCCGCGACCTGTGCGATGCGGCGATCCGGGTGCTGGCCGAGCACGGCTCGCGCGGGCTGACGCACGGGCGGGTCGACCGCGTCGCCGACGTTCCCGAGGGCACCACGTCGTACTACTACCGCACCCGCGCCGCGCTGCTGCGCGGAGTCGGCAAGCGCGTCGCGGAGATCGACGTGGCCAACCTGCAGTCGGTGATCGACGAACCCGTCGATCCGCGCTCCCCCTTCGCGCACCTGGCGCGGCTCACCATGCTTCAAGCGGAGGGGGCGGGACTCATGCTCAACAGAGCGCGCCACGAACTGCTGCTGGGCGCCGCCCGCGACCCCGGCCTGGCCGAAACGTCGCAGGTGTTCGTCGCACGGATCAACGGCATGGCCCGCGACGCCATCGCCCACCTGCAGCCGGGCACCCGCGACCCCGCACTGCTGGCCGCGCAGACCACCGCCGTCACCACGTTCATCGCCGGTGTCTTCACCCGGCTGGCCGCCGGCGATCGCGACGTCGGGGACGCCGAGCAACTCGGCCGCCTGCTGGAAGCCGTCGCCACCGCGGTGGCGCTCGCGGCCCAGCAGAGTTAAGCGGAAGCTGAAACTTGTTCTCCCGCAACCGATTCGACGTGAGCGGCAGTCAGTGATGCGTGCCGCTCAACGCCGGGGCGCTTTCCGCGTCAGCCCGCGGCAGCCAAGCTGCGCTCGGCGTCGGCACGCGGCCCCCTAGGCCGCCGGGCGGTCGTGAGAGCGATGACTGGCGTTTCGACAACGGGAGCGCAGAAGTAGCACAGACCGGGTGCGAGTTCGGGAAAGCTGCACTCGGGGCAAAGCTCGGGGCAAAGCAGTGCACTCGTCATGAGATCGATGGTCAGGCCGACGGGTTCTCCCGCGCCACATCGGTGAGAAATAGGTATGTATGTGCCACAAAACCGTTGCTCAATCGAGTCATCACGAATCGGCGAACAACGCACCGATGACGACGTCGCGCTAAGGCAGCGCTAGAGAATTTTCATCTGTTCGGGCTGCGGCTCGGCCGGCTCGAGCAACTGCGGGCCGTTGTTGCGGACGTTGTTGACCAACGTCGACACCTCGCGCATCCGAATGGCGCGCACATCGGGTGTGCGGGCCAGCAGGTTTTCATCGATCGCGGCGTCCGGGTCCAGCCACCGGTCCCAGTCGCGTTCGGGCATCACCAAGGGCATCCGATCGTGAATCTGCGCCAGTTCCCCCGGCGCATCGGTGGTGATGATGGTGCAGCTCAGCAGTGGTGCGGCGTCTTTGGCGGGTTTCCACACCGACCACAGACCCGCCATGAACAGCGGCTCGCCTTCTTCGGAGTACATAAAAAACGGCGTCTTGCGGGTCTTCTTCCCGGCGGCATCGTCCGAATTGACCCGCCATTCGTAGTAGCCATCCATCGGGATCAGGCAGCGCTTGGATTTGGCGCTGGTCCGGAAGGCGGGCGACGTGGTGACCTTGTCCGCGCGAGCGTTGATCAGCATCGGGCCCTTGGTATCCGGCGCGCCGTCGGCACCGGCCTTGGCCCACGGCGGCACCAAGCCCCAGCGCATCAGCCGCACCCGCCGCGTCGGCTGGTCGTCGGGCTCGGAATGCCGGCTGACGACGGTCGCGATGGTCGAGGTCGGGGCCACGTTGTAGTTGGGCGCGGATGCGTCGGCGCCCGTCGCCTCGTCGATCGCCTTGATCTTCTCGGCCAGCAGGGCCGGATCGGTCGTTACCGCGAACCGTCCACACATACATTCCATAGTGGCAGAGCCACCGAATCCTATTGGTGGCAAAAACCGGCGACAGGCAATGATGGACCGATGAGTGCGTGGACGGCCCCCGTGGCATCGCAGCCCGTGCGGGCGACCGTGACCGTTCCGGGTTCGAAGTCGCAGACCAACCGGGCCCTGGTGCTCGCAGGCCTGGCGGCGGCCCTGGACCAAGGCGCCCCGACCATCAGCGGGGCGCTGCGCAGCCGGGACACCGACCTGATGATCGGGGCGTTGCGCACCCTGGGCTTGCGTGTCGACGGTGACGGGACGGAGCTGACGGTCAGCGGTCGTGTCGATCCGGAGACGCCGGCGCAAGTCGATTGCGGCCTGGCCGGCACGGTGCTGCGGTTCGTGCCGCCGCTGGCGGCGCTGGCCGAGTCGGTGGTGGAGTTCGACGGCGACGAGCAGGCCCGGGCGCGGCCCATCGCGCCGCTGCTGGACGCGCTGCGCGGGCTCGGCGTCCGGATTGACGGCTCCGGCCTGCCGTTCCGGGTGCTGGGCGCCGGCTCGATCAGCGGCGGCACCGTGGAAATCGACGCCTCGGCCTCCTCGCAGTTCGTCTCGGGGTTGCTGTTGTGCGCGCCCTCGTTCACCGAGGGTCTGACCGTGCGACACACCGGTGCGGCACTGCCGTCGGCCCCGCACATCGCGATGACGGTGGTGATGTTGCGGCAGGCCGGCGTCGACGTCGACGATTCCGTTCCCAACAGCTGGACGGTTCGCCCGGGGCCGGTGGCGGCGCGGCACTGGCAGGTCGAGCCGGATCTGACGAACGCCGTTCCGTTCCTTGCGGCGGCGGTGGTCAGCGGCGGTTCCGTGCGCATCACCGGCTGGCCGGCCGACAGCGTGCAGCCCGCCGACGACATTTTGTCCGTGTTAGGCAAGTTGAATACCGTTGTGAAGCAGACCGATTCGTCTCTGGAGGTGCGCGGTTCCGAGGAGTACGGCGGCTTCGACGTCGACCTGCGCGCCGTGGGCGAGCTGACACCCTCGGTGGCCGCCCTGGCGGCGCTGGCGACGCCCGGATCGGTATCCCGGCTCACCGGCATCGCTCACCTGCGGGGGCACGAGACCGACCGGCTCGCCGCGCTGAGCGCCGAGATCAACCGCCTGGGCGGCGATTGCGAGGAAACGTCCGACGGCCTAGTGATCACCGCGACGCCGCTGCGCGCCGGGACGTGGCACGCGTACGCCGACCACCGGATGGCGATGGCGGGCGCGATCGTCGGGCTGCGGGTGGACGGGGTCGAGGTGAGCGACATCGGCGCCACCAGCAAGACGTTGCCCGACTTTCCGCAGCTGTGGGCCCGGATGCTGGGGCACGGCATGTGAGGCCCGGCGACTACGACGAGTCCGACGTCAAGATCCGCTCCGGCCGGGGGTCGCGGCCGCGGACCAAGACCCGCCCCGAGCACGCCGACGCCGAAGCCGCGATGGTGGTCAGCGTCGACCGCGGCCGGTGGGGATGCGTGCTGGGCGGCGACGTCGATCGCCGGGTCACCGCCATGCGGGCCCGCGAACTGGGCCGCACCCCGATCGTCGTGGGCGACGACGTCGACGTGGTCGGCGACCTGTCCGGGCGGGCGGATACGCTGGCCCGCATCGTGCGCCGCGGCGAGCGCCGAACGGTGTTGCGGCGCACCGCCGATGACACCGATCCGACCGAACGGGTGGTGGTGGCCAACGCCGATCAGCTGCTCATCGTGGTGGCACTGGCCGACCCGCCGCCCCGCACCGGCCTGGTGGACCGGACGCTGATCGCCGCCTACGCCGGCGGCCTCACGCCGATCTTGTGCCTGACCAAGACCGACCTCGCCCCGCCCGAGCCGTTCGCGGAACAGTTCGTCGACCTGGACCTGACCGTGGTCGCCGCCGGCCGCGACGATCCCCTGCTGGCCGTCGCGGACCTGCTCGCGGGCAAGATCACCGTGCTGCTCGGGCATTCCGGCGTCGGCAAGTCCACCTTGGTCAACCGTCTCGTGCCCGACGCGGACCGTGCCGTCGGCGTCGTGACCGATATCGGCAGGGGACGGCACACCTCGACGCAGTCGGTGGCGCTGCCGCTGACCGAGCCGCTGGGCACCACCGGCTGGGTGATCGACACGCCGGGCATCCGGTCCTTCGGGCTGGCACACATCCAGCCCGACGACGTCATGATGGCGTTTTCCGATTTGGCCGAGGCCATTGCGGATTGCCCGCGCGGCTGCGGGCACATGGGCCCGCCGGCCGACCCCGAGTGCGCCCTGGACACGTTGACCGGGCCCGCCGTGCGCCGGGTCGCCGCGGCGCGCCGGCTGCTGGCCGCGCTCAACCAGACTTCTTAGCCAGTCGCATGCCGAGCTCGTCGGCCGGCACCAGATGCCCTTCCGCACAACGGATTTCGACGCTCGCCTCGGCGCCGCAGTCCAGGTGGACCAGCCGCAGCCGGTTGCGGCCGGGCAGATGATGTCTCCCCCACTCGAACATCGCCCACACCACCGGCATGAATGCGATGCCGGAGTCGGTGAGCACGTACTCGTCGCGGCTGCGCTGCCCGGGCTCTCGATAGGGCTGGCGCCGTAGCAATCCCAGCTCGACCAGTTCGCTCAGCCGCGCCGAGGTGGCGGCCTTGGTGATGCCGACCCGGCGGGCGAAGTCGTCGAATCGGGTGGTGCCGTAGTAGGCCTCGCGCATGATCAGCATCGCGGACTTGGTTCCGACGACGGCCATCGTCTTCTCGATCGCGCACTCGCCCACCGCCGACCAGGCGTCGCGGTCGGCCAGCGGTCCTTGCAGCAGTGTCATCTAAATCACCTCCGCGGCTGGGTTGCTTTAAGCATACCGAGGTGTTTATCTGGGTACAGCAAGCTATACCTAGATGAACGAGACTCGAGGAGGAGTCATGAACCGCGACGCCGTCATCGTCGGAGCCGTACGCACCCCCATCGGCAAGGGCAAGGCCAGTGGCGCGCTGCACGATGTGCTGCCGGCAGATCTGCTGGCACACAGCCTGCGCGAGCTGGTGGCGCGTACCGGCGTGGATCCGGCGCAAGTCGACGACATCATCGCCGGCGCGGTCACTCAGGTCGGTGACCAGGCGGCCAACATCGCGCGTAATGCCCTGCTGGGCGCGGGGTTCCCGGAGTCGGTTCCCGGCGTTTCGATCGACCGGCAGTGCGGCAGCAGCCAGCAGGCCATCAGCTTCGCGGCCCAGGGCGTGATCGCCGGCGCATACGACTTGGTCATCGCCGCCGGCGTGGAGTCGATGAGCCGTGTCCCGATGGGCACCCAGGTATTGCCGGGCAGCAACCCGATGGGCGAGGACATGACCCGGCGGTATCCCGACGGCCTGGTGCCGCAGGGCATCAGCGCCGAACTGATCGCCGCGAAGTGGGGCTTCTCGCGCGCCCAGCTCGACGAGTTCTCCGCCGGCAGCCACGAAAAGGCCGCCCGTGCCACCAAGGAGGGCCTGTTCGACAACGAGCTCACGCCGATCGCCGGGCTGGCCACCGACGAGATCATCCGCCCCGGCACTACGGTCGACACGCTGGCCGGGTTGCAGCCGGCATTCTACAGCGACGCGGCCAAAGCCCGTTTCCCGCAGATCAATTGGGAGATCACACCCGGCAATTCGTCGCCGCTGTCCGACGGCAGCGCCGCGGTGTTGATCACCAGCAGCGAGGTCGCCACGAAACTTGGACTACGCCCGCTGGCCCGGATCCACACCACCACCGTGGTGGGCTCCGACCCGCTGTACATGCTGACCGGCGTCATTCCGGCCACCGAGAAGGTGTTGTCGAAGGCGGGCCTGACGCTCGCCGACATCGACCTGTTCGAGGTGAACGAGGCGTTCGCGCCCGTCGTGCTGGCCTGGGCTCAGGACACCGGCGCCGACCTGACCAAGACCAACGTCAACGGCGGCGCGATCGCGATCGGTCATCCGTTGGGCGCCAGCGGCGCTCGCATCATGACGACGCTCGTCAACGCTTTGGAGCAACGCGGCGGCCGCTACGGCCTGCAGACAATGTGTGAGGGCGGCGGCATGGCCAACGCTACCATCATCGAGCGGTTGTGAGCGGGCCGATGTCTCACACCACCTCGAACATCTTCGTCGTCGGCGGCACGGGAGCCCAGGGCATGCCCATCATCCGCGCGCTCGTCGCCGACGAGAGATACTCGGTTCGGTTTCTCACCCGCGACGCCGGCAGCCGGCGAGCCAAAGAACTGCTTGAACTCAAAAACGTGTCCGCCGTGGAGGGATCCTTCGCCGACGAAGCGACGCTGCGCGAGGGGTTCCGCGGTTGCGACGGAGCCTTTGTCAACATCGACGGATTCAACACCGGCGAGAAGAGCGAGACCTACTGGGCGATCCGCAGTTACGAGATCGCCATCGAAGAAGGAGTCAAGTTCTTCGTGTACGGAAACCTCGACTACGGCCTGAAGAAGGCGGCATACGACTCCCGGTTCCGCACCGGTCATTACGACGGCAAAGGTCGCGTCGGCGAGTGGATCCTGTTCCAAAATCAGGTGAATCGCGATCGGATGGGCGCGGCGTTGTTCACCTCGGGCCCCTACATCGAGATGGTGATCTCCCCGGGTACACCGATGACGCCCACCGTGGAGGACGGCGGGCTGACGTGGCGTGTTCCACTCGGCGACGGGGCGGTGCCGCACGTGTCTCTCGAGGACTGCGGTTACTACGTGCGTTGGCTTTTCGACCATCCCGAGCGTGCGAACGGCATGGACCTCGAGGTCGCTGTCGACGATATCGCCTACGCCGATCTCGCCGCGGCGTTCGAGAAGGTCACCGGGCGTCCGGCGCGGTACGTCGACACCGACCTGGACACGTACTGGCGAATGGGCCCGCTCAGCGTCATCGCCGACGCGCCCGCCGGGTACAACGCCGACCGGAAGGACAAGAGCACCATGACCGTACGCGACAACTTCACCGGCTTCTGGAATCTCTGGAAACACCGGGTGGTCAGACGGGATTATGCGCTGCTCGATGAGATCCACCCGAATCGGATCAGGAGTGCCGAGCAGTGGCTCAGGCGTCAAGATCAACTTGCACGCGACAACGGTGCGGGCGGCCTTTGGGAGCGGATCCAACCGGAGAATCGCACGCCGATACTCAAGATCGGCGAGGACCAGCGGCAAGGGAAGCTGTAACCGATGACGACCGCCTCCGATCCACGCGAGACCCGTTTCGACGGCGTCCGAGTGCGCTACGACAGCGACAAGAGCTACGACGAACTACGTGCTGCATTGCTTGCCGACATCGGCGAGCAGCCGGTGCCGATCAATGACATCGCGATGTCCAGCGGCGACTGGAGTTTTTACCAGGAGCGCGTCGAACGCTACGTCGGGCCAAGCGGTTTCATGTTGTTCGGTCTGTTCGACCACGGCGCCTGGATCACCAGGGCCGGCATCGACCGCAAGGTGTTGCGGGTGATTCTGGGCAATCCGCTGATCGCCATCACCATGCTGCGCCACGACGTGACGGCCGGCTTGTTCGCCCCGGTCGAGGTGCTGTTACTCGACGAGGGCACCGGGAGCAGCCTGACTTACGTCAAGCCGTCGTCGCTGATGGTGGTGGAGCCCAACGCGGAATTGCTCAGCGCGGCACAGCAACTCGATGCCAAGCTCGCGGCGTTGGCCACCAAGGTGACCAGCGGTTGCTGACGACCCCAATTACGTTGTGGCGCTTGGTGCATACTCCTGACCCAGCGGACCGCAGCGGATATCGAAACGCTCCCGCACCGTGTCGAGAACACGGCGCTGACGCTCGCGTTCCCTGCGGTGCGTGAGCAGGAACCGCGCCACGCTTGGCAGGCGGCGCGGCAGCGGGTACCACTTGTCGAAATCGAGTCCGTTTTCGTCGAAAACGCGCCTGGGCACGTTGTCGTAGATCAGGCTGAGGTTGTGCTGGACGAGCGCGAAGAGCACGTACGGAAAAGCCAGCGGCGCCTTCTGCCTCAGGCTCATCCAGTCGACTTCGTAGAGCGGAACCTCATTGAGTTTGTCCAAGAACAGTAGGTGGCCCAGGAAATACCCGATGAACGCGGGCAGGTGCAGTATGGCCGAGCGCACGTTGATGGAAACGACTGCACCACTGGGCGAAACGTATGGCTCGTAGGGATAGTCGTCGGGGAATTTGACGTATCCCGTGCAGTTGACGACCCAGCTGCCCGGTTGGATCGTCTTCGTAGATCCGCTGCGGAACACCAACTCGGTCGTGTCGTTGTGATCGACCGCATCCTCGAAATAGTCCATCAGGACATCGGTTAGCCCCGCGCAGATCGTGCGGTTCTCGGCCCGCGACAACACTCCCAGCACGAAGTTGTCCGCCTGCGGGGTTAAGAACGTGCCATGGGTGGCCCGGTACCAACCTTGAACGTCTGATTCGTTGGTGCCGTCGTACCGGCTACTCAATTGTGTGCCGAGGTTGCTCGTAGGTGTGCCCTTCCACCACCGCCGGATGCCGCTCGGAAACAGACTGTCGCGGCAGGAGAAGAAGGTTCCCCGGCCGGCGACGAGGTTCACCTCGCGGCCGGGGTATGCGGTGATCAACGCATGTGCGGTGTCCATCGCGGTTTTTCCGCCGCCGACGATCCACACCGCCGCATCGCTTTCGCTGATGTCGCCCGACCGGACGTCGCAGTAGTCGGGCGACACCGAATGGACGCGCGTGCTGGAGATGCGCAGCGGCTCGTTCGGCGTGATCCCGAGGCCATAGGCTTTGATCAATCGCTTGGCCTCGACGACCAACGTCCGGCCGTCGGCAGCACTGGCGGTGGCCCGGACGATTCCGTTCGCTTCTTGCTCCGACTCGAAGTCCCAGCCGAAGTATTCGTCCACCGGCACGCGTTCCCTGATCACGTCCACGCAGTGCCGAAAATGGTCGAGCACTTCGCCTTTGGTCGCCAAATAGGAGCGGTCCTTGCCGATGGTCCATTCGATGTTGCCCGCGGTGAACATCGGATGCGGTTGGTGCAGGCGCACATACGGGTACACATCGACCCACATGCCGCCGGCACGCGGGCGTCGATCGATCAGGATCACCTTGTTGTTGCGCGACAGGTATCGACTCGCGGCGAACAGAGCATTCAGCCCGGCGATGCCTGCTCCCACGATGCACACGTCGCAGGTTTCTACCGGTGAGGGCTGGGACGCGGACATCTGGCCACCTTTCCTTGCACCGATGACAAGTATGTGCCCGCGCCGCGGCGCGGCGACAGCGTAATCGACTACCCGAAAGCCGAGCGCCTATCCGCTTGACTGACACCCGTCATTGACGACCGTCAGCGAGTGGCGTACGGTGCTTCCATGCAGTCACCACCGACGCCGCCCGCGACCGGATCGCCGGCCGGGGGCGTCCGCGAGGCGCGACGGCTGGAAACCCGCGCCCGCCTGTTCGACGCGGCGCTGGCCGAGATCTCGCGGCGCGGCGTGGCCGCCGCCGATGTCAGCGCGATCGTTGCCGAGGCCGGCGTGGCCCGGGGGACGTTCTATTTCCATTTCCCGACCAAGGAGCACGTCCTCATCGAGGTGGAGCGCCTCGAGGAGACCCGAATCATCAGTGAATTCGGCGACGCCGGCGGTGATCTGGAGGCGGTGCTCTCCGAACTCGTGCCCCACGTGCTCAGTGCTGAAAGGCGCTTGGGCGAAGCCGTGTTTCGGGACATGCTCGGACTGCATTTCTCCTCTACCCGTCCCATCGAGGACGAGTTCGCGCAGCACCCGCTCGGACAATTTCTGGTGGGCGTCATAAGTCGGGCCCAGGACGCGGGACAGGTCGACTCCACCGCCGATGCAGCGGAACTCGCAACGTTCTTCCTCACCGGACTTTTCGCGCTGCTGGCCACCGGGGCCCACGACGCAACGCTGTTGCGCCATTACGTGTCAACGATTGTCAAAGGAATGGAGAAGCGATGAATCGCACGGGCATCGAGGGTTACCGGGACTTCTTGGCCAAGCGTGACGGCGAGACCGATCTGCTCAACAGACGGCTTGCCAATCGCGAGGAGTTCTTCAACGGCCTGGAAGCCAACCCCATTCGGTCAGCCCACCCCGCGGACCGAACCACCTTCCTGCGCAACCTGCGACGCCGGCGCCCCGAACCCGGCCTCGACGAGAAGATGCTTTTCCTACTGGCGACCGCGAAGCTGAATCAGGCGGAGCGCTTCGGTGTGGGACTGGGTGAGACGTACGGGCGCAACAGCGACGAAAGCGTGCCGCCCGAGCGCGTCTACCTCGAGCTGGAGGAGCACTACCACACCCGGCTGTTGGCTTACGCCCTCGACGTCTTCGATCTGACCTTCCAGGTCGTCCCGCCGCCCTTCGTCATCCGCCAGTTCGTCAAAGCGAACGTATTCCTGCCCGAACGGCTCGGTTTCTTGTTCGTCGGAGCCGCGGAGATGGCGGGATGCATCCTGTTCGATGAGTTACGACGCGCCGGCATAAGGCTTTTCGCCGACGAACCGGTAGTCGCCGAACGGATCGAACTGCTCTACAGCGAAATCCTCACCGACGAGATCGGCCACGTCGGCTACTGCGCATCACGCTGCACACCCGCGGAGCGGGCGATCATGCGCCGAATCTACCCGCTTATCGGAAGACTCTTCGCCCGTCAAACCGCGGAGATAAGCCTGCTGGTCGATCCAAAGGCGTTGCACGCACGGCTGGACCGCCCCTTCGATGTCGAGGAACTGACCGTCGGCCTGAACAACGAGACCTACCTCGTCACACACCCCTGACGGTCGCGCCGAGCGTGCATTGAGGGCGACAAATCGGCGAAATCTTCGCCCTGAGAACACGTTCGGCGCGCTGGGGTGCGCAGGCTCGGCCCGAAAGCCAACCGGCGGTTAGGCGGCCAGATCGTCGTCGGCACGGCGGGCCGCAGCCGCCTGCTTTCCACGCCGCCAACCACGCACCGCTGCGATCGCGGACTTCAGACCGCGGCGGCGGCCGGTCGCCGGATCGGTGCCGACGAAACCGGGCTCGAGCTCGGCGAACATCCGCTCACTGCGGGTCTCCGGAGCATTGTCGGCGTCGTCACGCAGGTAGGAGTTCGGCAGCGAGAGCTTGGCCAGCGTGCGCCACGTCTTGGCGTACTGGAACAGGAAAGAGCCTGTGGTGTAGGGCAAGTCGTACTTGTCGCAAACCTGACGCACCCGCACCGAGATCTCGTGCAGCCGGTTGCTCGGCAGGTCCGGGTACAGGTGGTGCTCGATCTGGTGGCACAGATTGCCGCTCATGAAACGCAGCGCCGGGCCGGCCTCGAAGTTGGCGCTGCCCAACATCTGACGCAGGTACCACTGCCCTTTCGTCTCGCCGATCATGTCGGTCTTGGTGAATTTCTCTGCGCCGTCGGGGAAATGGCCACAGAAGATCACCGCGTTGGCCCACACGTTGCGAATCACGTTGGCAAGCGCGTTGGCCTTCAACGTGGACATGTACGTGGCACCCGGCGACAACGACGTCAGCGCCGGGAACGCGACGTAGTCCTTGAGCACCTGCCGGCCGGCCTTGGCCAAGAACTCGTCGACGCGTTGCCGGGCTTCGTCGTTGTCCATGCGCCGCTTGGCGATCTTGCCGAGTTCCACATGCTGCAGCCCGACTCCCCACTCGAAGAGCAGCGCGAGCATGGTGTTGTAGACCAGGTTGAAAACGTTGAAGCGTTTCCATTTCTGGTCGCGGGTGACGCGCAGCAGGCCGTAGCCGACGTCGTCGTCCATTCCCAGAATGTTGGTGTACTTGTGGTGCACGAAGTTGTGCGTGTAGCGCCAGTGCTTGGACGACCCGCTCATGTCCCACTCCCATGTCGAGGAGTGAATCTCGGGGTCGTTCATCCAGTCCCACTGGCCGTGCATGACGTTGTGGCCGATCTCCATGTTCTCGACGATCTTGGCCACGCCCAGGGTCACCGTCCCCGCCCACCAGGCCGAGCGCCGCGAGCCGGCGGCCAGCAGCAGCCGGCCGGTCACCTCCAGCGCGCGCTGGGCCGCGATGGTGCGGCGGATGTAGCGAGCGTCCCGCTCGCCGCGTGAGTCTTCCACGTCCTGGCGGATGGCATCGAGCTCAACGGCCAGGCTTTCGATGTCGGCGTCCGTCAGATGGGCGAATACGTCGACGTCTGTGATCGCCATCGTCGTCATCTCCCTGCGGTCGTTCGGTCGGTACTAGACCTACGCTATCGTAACCTACGAATGCGTAGGTTACCAATGAGTAGCATCTAAATGTCGAGGACGCAATCGCCCGAAGCCGCAGACACGCAGGTCTGCACCCTGGTCCCCGGGTCGTGCTGCTGGCCGGTCCGCAGATCACGGACGTGCCCCTCGGTCAGACTCACCACGCACGACTGGCAGATCCCCATCCGGCAGCCGAAGGGCATCTGCACACCCACGCCCTCGCCCGCGTCCATCAGCGACGTCGCCGCATCGGCAGTTACCGTGCGTCCGCTTTGGGCGAAGGTAACCGTTCCGCCGGCGCCGTCGGGTGCGGCCCTGGACACCGCGAACCGCTCGAGGTGCAGGCGCTCGCCGATGCCCGCCGCTGACCACACGCGCTCGGCCTCGGCGAGCATGCCTTCCGGCCCGCAGGCCCAGGTCTGCCGATCGCGCCAGTCCGGCACCTGCCGATCCAGCACGGACAGGTCGAGCCGACCCTGCGTGCGCGTCTCGCGCAGCTGCATCCGGTAACCGGGATGCTCGGCGGCCAGCGCGGCCAACTCGGCCCGGAACATGACATCGGATTGGGTGGGTGCCGAGTGCACGTGAGCGATGTCACCAATCTGGTTGCGGCGCACCAGGGTCCGCAGCATCGACATCACCGGCGTGATCCCGGATCCGGCGGTGAGGAACAGGATCGACGCGGGCGCCGGATCGGGCAGCACGAAGTTGCCCTGCGGGGCGGCCAGCCGGACGATGGTGCCCGGCTCGACGCCGGCCACCAAGTGCGACGACAAGAACCCCTCCGGCATCGCCTTCACGGTGATGGTCACGGTGCGGGCCGAACCGGAGCCGGACCTGCCGGACGGAGCCGAGGTGAGCGAATACGACCGCCAGCGCCAGCGCCCGTCCATGAGCAGCCCGATGCCGATGTACTGGCCCGGCTGGTAGTCGAAGTTGAAGCCCCAGCCCGGCTTGATGACCAGGGTCGCGGAGTCTTCCGTCTCGCGGCGCACCTGCAGGACCCGGCCGCGCAGTTCGCGCGCCGACCAGAGCGGGTTGGCCAGATGCAGGTAGTCGTCGGGCAGCAGCGGCGTGGTGATGCGAGCGGCCAGCTTGCGCAGCGCGTGCCAGCCGGGGTGCCGGTCGGCGCCGGCGACAACAGGCCGCTTGGTGTCGACGACGTTGCCCGTGATCGATGGGTTACGTCTGCCCAGGGGAAGCTCCTGCTCACGATGTGTCGTCTGACTTGCGCTCACATTGTGATCCATTCTGTGCGCCTCACGAAACCTACGGTACCGTAACCTACGGTGTCGTAGCTACCGCAGCGACGCGGATCACCTCACCTGGGCGTCACATCAGCTCCAACAGAAATGGCAGCTCCTGGTTGGCGTACCAGGCCAGATCGTGGTCTTGCGCGTCGCCGACGATCAGGTCGGCGTCCTCATCGCCCAGGTCGGCGGCGTCGACGGCCTCGATGGCCTTCGCCACCGCCGGTTCGGCCCCGGCGTTGTCGACGTAGGCGGCGATCACGTCGCCGATCGGCACCGGCCCGGACAGCCGGACCACCGCGTCGTCGAGGTCGGGACGGTACGTGACGTCCTCGACCTCGGCGGCCAGCACCGCGCGGCGCGGCCGCAGGGATTCCGATGACGCGCCGGTCCCCTCCGCCGCTTCCGCTTCGCGGGCGGCCAGCAGCCGCAACGACGCCAGCGCCGCCTCGCGCAGCGCCACGTCGGCGAGCTCGTCGTCGTCGCCCTCGGCGTAGGCCTCGCGCAACCGCGGCGTCAGTGCGAACGCGGTGCCGTTGACCGGGCGCAGCGAGCCGTCGGCGACGAGCTGCGCCAACATGGGCAGCGTGGCGGGGATGTAGACGACCGTCATGGTCAGATCAGCGTGGCCGCGTAGTCGTCGACGTACGTCGACAGTTCGCGCGGCGGGCGCTGGTAGTCATCGCTGACGACGGGACGCTCGGGCAGCTCGACCTTGGGCGTCTCGACATCGCGGTAAGGGACGGTGGACAACAAATGGGCCATCATGTTCAGTCGCGCGTGTTTTTTGATGTCGGATTCCACGACATACCAAGGGCTTTCCGGGGTGTCGGTGTGCACCATCATCTCATCCTTGGCTCGTGAGTAGTCCTCCCACCGGTATACCGATTCGAGGTCGATCGGGGACAGCTTCCATCGCCGCACCGGGTCGTTGAGCCGCGCTTTGAACCGGCGCAGCTGTTCGGCCTCGGAGACCGAGAACCAGTACTTGCGCAGCAGTATCCCGTCGTCGATCAGCATCTGCTCGAAGATCGGCGTCTGCCGCATGAACAGCGCATACTCTTGCGGCGTGCAGAATCCCATCACCTTCTCGATGCCCGCCCGGTTGTACCAGGACCGGTCGAACAGCACGATCTCGCCCCTGGTGGGCAAGTGCGCGATGTAGCGCTGGTAATACCACTGCCCCCGTTCACGATCCGAGGGCGCCGGCAGCGCGGCGACGCGTGCGATTCGAGGGCTGAGGTATTCGGTGATCCGTTTGATGGCACCGCCCTTGCCCGCGGCGTCGCGGCCCTCGAACAACACCACCAGCCGCGCCCCGGATTGCCGCACCCACTCCTGCAGCTTCACCAATTCCGTTTGCAGCCGGAACAATTCGGCCTCGTAGACGTCGTCGGAGATTTTGGGCACGGCCTGTCGAGCCGACTTCTTCTTGTTCGGCGCGCCATCACTTTTCGCGGTGCTCACAGCAACGAATGATAGCCGCACGCAGGGGTTTTCACCGCCGACTAGGAGCGGGACGCCTCGAGTAGTTCTTCGAGCGCTTGGTTCAGCAGCCCGGGCAGCAGGTCGACATCGCTCATGGCTTCACGGTCGGCGTTGATACCGTAGTACAGCTCGCCGTTGTACGACGTCACCCCGATGGCCAGCGCCTGGTTGTGCAGCAACGGCGGCACCGCATAGGTCTCCAGCAACTTTGTGCCGGCGATGTACATCTGCGACTGCGCACCCGGCGCGTTGGTGATCAACAGGTTGAACGTGCGCTTGGAGAAGCTCGGGAAACTGGTCGCCACCCGAGTGCCCATGGCGTGCAGGGTCGGCGGGGCGAAACCTGACAGGGTGACGATGGTCCTGGCGTCCACCAGCTGCGCGGCCGTCGGGTTCGCCTCGGTCGCGTGCGCGATCTGCGACAGCCGCACCACGGCGTTGGGCTCTCCCACCGGCAGGTCGACGAGGAACGGCATCACCTGGCTGATCGCCTGACCGGGACCGCTGGCGTCGAGGTCGCCGTCGTCGTAGACCGGCAGCGGCGCCATCGCGCGCACCGTCGCGGTCGACGACACCGCCACCCCCCGGGACATCAGCCAATTCCCCAGCGCGCCGGCGATGACCGCGAGGACGACGTCGTTGACGTCGCAGTCATAGCGCGCGCGCACGGTGCGGTAATCCTCGAGCCTGCCCCGCGCGACCGTGAAGCGCCGGTGCCGCGACACGGTCGCGTTGAGCGGGCTGCTGGGCGCGGTCCCCCGGGCCACGGTGCGCACCAGGTCGACGACCCGGCGGCCGGCGTCGAGCAGCTCTGTGTGGTTGGTCACCAGCCCGCCGATCATCGACCCGACGGCCTGCAGCTGCGCGCCCGGACCCGTGACCCATTCACTGATCGCGCCCAGCACCAGCCGGGTGTTGCCGGGGTCGCGCTCCGGTATCCAGATGTCCTCGGGGAAAGGCGGCGGGCGTTTCGTCCGATCGCCGATGACGTGATTGATCTCCAGCGCCGACATGCCGTTGACCAGCGCTTGATGCGACTTTGTGTAGAGGGCCAACCGGTTCTGGGACAGGCCTTCGACCAGGTACATCTCCCAGAGCGGGCGCGACTTGTCCAGCGGCCGCGCGGCCAGCCGCGCGATCAGCTCGTGCAGCTGCTCGTCACTGCCCGGAGAGGGCAACGCCGAGCGCCGCACGTGATAGGTGATGTCGAAGTCGTTGTCGTCCAGCCACACCGGCCGGGCCGTGCCGACCCGCACCTCCCGCACCTTCTGCCGGTAGCGCGGAATCTGTGGCAGCCGCTGCTCGACCGTGGCCAGCAGCGTGTCGTAGCTCAAGCCGGCGCGGGGCCGACGCAGGATCGCCAGCGATCCGACGTACATGGGGGTCGCGGTGTTCTCCAGCCGAAAGAACGACGCGTCCGGCGGGGACAAGCGAGTCACCATGCGGCGCTGTCCTCCTGGTCAGTTCGACGCCCGTCCCGGGGCCCTGGGCCCCTGGGGCCCGATGTCCCGCCCACGGTAATCGTGCGGCCGTGCGCCAAGTCAGCGTGGGTACGCGTGCGGCGGAGTTGTGCCATGATGACCACTGACTAACCGCTGTCTGCCCCTCTCCAGCAGGCTTGAAGGTCCGGCCGAAGAGTTGGAGAGTGCGCGTTGAACACCAGTCCGGTTGCAAAGCCATCTGACGCATTCACCGTCATACCAGTCGTCGACTACGAGCCGCCGACGCAGGACGCGCCGCACACCGCCACGCCGTGCCGGCAACCGTCACGGCCCGCGTTGCGGCGCCGCAGCAGCCACGCACCGCCGCGCCCCTATACCGGGCAGCCCAGCAGGGCGCCGGCATCGGATCCTGGCGCGGTCATGTCCCCACGGCTGCGTCAAGCGGCCGTCTTCGCCGACGCCGCGCTGCGCCGGGTGCTGGAGGTCATCGACCGCCGCCGTCCCGCCGCCCAGTTGAATCCCCTGCTGGCGCCCAGTCTGGTGGATTCGGTAGCCGCGCTTGGCCGTTCGGCCGCGAGCCGGAGTCGTGACGCGGCGGTGTTGCGCCGGATGCGGCTGCAGCCGGCCGGCCACCCGGAGCCGGATTCGGCGGCCGAGGTGTTCGGTTCCTACCGCCGCGGGAGCCGGATGCACGCCATCGCCTGCCGGGTCGAGCAGGTCACCGCTGCCGCGGGCGGAAGCCGGTGGATGGTGGTGGCCCTGCACATCGGGTGACGGCGGTCAGTTGACCGGTGCGGCGCCGGCCGCCCGCGGGCCGCCGGTGTAACGGGTGAGGACGGGTCCCACGATCGCCATGACGAAAACGTAGGACGTCGCCAGCGCGGCGACGGCAGGCAGCGACTTGCCCGCCAATCCGATGATGATCAACGAGAACTCACCGCGGGCGATCAGCGCGGTGCCCGCCCGCAGCTGCCCGCGCCGCGCCACCCCGTCGTGCCGGGCGGCGAACATCCCGGTGGCCACCTTGGTCGCCGCGGTCACGGCGGCCAGGATCAGCGCCGCCGGCAGCATCGGAACCAATTCGTGCGGGTCCACCGAAAAGCCGATCGCCAGGAAGAAGATGGCGGCGAACAGGTCCCGCAGGGGGCTCAGCACCTGGCGCGTCCGCACGGCAGTCTCGCCGGTCAGGGTCAGCCCGACCAGGAACGCCCCGACCGCGGCCGAAGCATGCAGCGACTCCGCCATGGCGGCCACGATCAGGGTGATGCCCAGCACCCGCAGCATGAGCTGTTCGGAGTCGGGGTGTTCCACCAGCCGCTCCACGTGGTGGCCCCAGCGATAGGACGCGGCGAACGCCGCCATCAGGGCGCCGACCGCCAGGACCATGCCGGCGACGGCGTGCAGCCATCCGCCGCCCGAGGCCAGGACCGCGAACAGCGGCAGATAGGCGGCCATCGCGAAATCTTCGAGCACCAGTACCGACAACACCGCCGGGGTCTCCCGGTTGCCGAGCCGATGCAGGTCTTCCAGCAGCCGCGCGATGACCCCCGACGAGGAGATGTAGGTGACGCCGGCCAGGCACAGAATGGCCACGCCATCCAGCCCCAGCAACCAGCCGGCGATCGCGCCGGGCGCGGCGTTGAGCACGATGTCGACGCCCGCGGACGGCAGGTGGTGGCGCATGCTGCTGGAGAATTCGGCTACCGAGAACTCGCAGCCCAAAGTGAGCAGCAGCAGCACGACGCCGATGGGTGCGCTGGTGGTGATGAACTGTCCGCCGGCGGCCATCGGCAGGATGCCGCCCTTGCCCAGCGCCAGGCCCGCCAGCAGGTACACCGGGATGGGCGACAACGCGAATCGCCTTGCGGCAGCGCCCAATACGGCCATAGTGGCCAGGAGGGCGCCGAGTTGCAATAGCAGCGTCCCCGAAATCTGCACCGGCTCAGCCCTTGTCGATGATCTTCTCGACGCCCGCGATGCCGTTTTCGGTGCCGATGACGATCAGAACGTCCTGGGCATGCAGCATCTCGGCGGGCCCGGGCGAGGCGAGCACTTCCTCGTTGCGCACGATCGCCACGATGGACGCGCCGGTGCGGGTGCGGGCCCGGGTGTCGCCCAGCGGGTGATCGACGAAGGGGCTGCCGGCCAGGATGTGCACCTGACCCGTCTCGAGTCCGGGGATCTCGCGGGCCAGCTCGGTGAACCGCTCGGCGATCCGCGGCGCCCCCAGGATCTGGGCCACGGCCTCGGCCTCCTGATCGCTGAGGTGAAGCAGCGGCCGGGCCTCGTCCGGATCTTCGCGCGCATACACGACGACGTCGAAATCGCCGCTGCGCCGCGCGATGATGCCGATGCGGTCGCCGTTGCGATCGGTGAATTCGTAACGCAGACCGACCCCGGGGAGCAACACCTCCTTGACATCCATACGTCAATCCTGACAGGTCGCCCGGCGCCACCGTCGCCCGGCGCGGCCGGCCGCCCGAAAGCTAATGCAGCTCCGCCGGTTGGGTCGGCCCACCGCGGGGCCGGCGCCCCAGCGGCAGCAGCATCGGCACCTGACGGCGGTAGTCGCGGTACTCGTCACCCAGCGCGGCCACCAGGTCGCGCTCTTCGAATTGCGTAGCGATCAGGATGTAGCCCGTCATCGCGATGGAGAACAGCAGGTGTCCGGCCGTCATGGTGGGCACCGCCCAGAACGCGATGACGAAGCCGAGCATGAGCGGGTGTCGCACCAGACGGTAAAAGAACCGAACGCGAAAGTCGAGGTTGGTGTAAGGCCTTGCGCGCCAAGCCAAATAAACCTGTCGAAGGCCGAACAAGTCGAAATGGTTGATCATGAACGTCGACGCCAGCGCGATCGCCCAGCCGAGCCCGAACAACGTCCACAGCGCCAGGCGCCCGGCCGGCGGCTCTACCTCCCAGATGACGGCCGGCATCGTTCGCCACTGCCAGTAGAGCAGCACCAGCACGACATTGGACAGCATCACGTAGGTGCTGCGCTCGATCGACGGCGGCACCAGGCGCGTCCACCGCGCCTTGAACCCCGGCCGTGCCATCACGCTGTGCTGCAGGCCGAACACGCCGAGCAGCACCATGTTGACCAACACCGCCTCGCCGATGGGCGACGCGACCCCGTGATCGACCGTCCGCGGTACCCAGAAGTTGCCCAGGAACGCGACAAGGTACAGAAATACGGCGAGAAAGAGCAGATAAGCGGCCGCGCCGTAGCCGACCGTCAGGTAACGCTTCATTAGCTGATTGTGCGCCTGATCGCCCGCGAAGAACATGGGGCGATTGCCTCATTGTTCGGCGAGCACCAGTCCGTGCTGCAGGGCATACATGCTGGCGCCGATGCGGTTTGAGACGCCGATTTTGGCGTACGTCCGCTCGACGTGGTTGCGGGCCGTTTTCTCGCTGATCACCAGCGCCGCCGCGATCTCCTTGTTCGACGCGCCGCGGGCGACCAGGCACAGCACCTCGATCTCCCGCGGGGTCAGCCCGTCCGGCCGCAGGGCCGGCCGCTGCGCGGGTTGCCCCGCCGCGTGCAGCACCGCCTCGACGGCGACCGATTCCAGTTCGCCGGCCTGCGCCCGCCTGCGCAGCCGGCGCGCGGCCGCGGCGGGTGACAGCTGTTCGCGATACGGCCGGGGCTCACAGGCGGACTGGTAGCACACGGCGGCGGCCAGAATGCGGTCCGGCAGGCCCAGCGCGGTCCCCGCCAGGCCGCGCGGATATCCCGACCCGTCAAGGCATTCGTGATGATTGCCGGCGACCTCGGCCAGCCGCGCAAACCCCGGCACCTGGCTGAGGATGCGCACGGTCAGATACGGATGCAGCCGCACCCGCTCGAACTCCGACGCGCTCAACGGACCTTGCCGAGACCAGATGTGATTCGACACCCCGATGCGGCCCAGATCGTGGACATGACCGGCGCGCCGGGTCAGCGCGATCGCGTCGGGGCCAAGACCGGCGGCCAGCGCGGCCTCGCCGGCGAGCCGGGCCACCGCTCGCGAATGCCCAAGCGTGAAAGGACATTTCAAGTCGACGAAGTCACCCAGCGCCACAAGCAACGTGTCCAGCGACCGGTCGTCGAGCGGCTGCTGACGATCGGGCGCCTCGCGCAGCGCCGCCGCCCACGCTTCGCCGGCCGGCGGGCCGGCCAGGATCGCGTCGGCGTCGCCGACGAAGGCGTCGACCACCTGAGGATCGAATTGGCCGCCGCGTCGGGCGCTGACCATCGCAACGGCCCCCGCGACGCCGTACGTCCGGTGGTGGACCTCGACCATGTCGGCGAGCTGGGCGATGCGCATCTGGATCGGAATGGCGTCGCCCCGGGCGCCCGCGGGCAGCCCGCCGCCGTCGTAGCGCTCGAACGCGAATGCGAGCGCGGCCTGCACTTTGGGGCCCAAGCCAATTCGGTCGGCCAGCAGCGCCGCGGACGCGCAGTGCGAGTGGATCAACCGGGAAATGTGGCCCCGCGCGTTGGCGAACAACGTTGCCATCACGGTGATCCGGTGCGCCAACGGCTGGCCGCGACCCACATTGCTCGCCAGGAAGCGCAGATAGGGAATCCCTGACCAGTCGACCAGATACGAGTCGTGGCGCACGGCAATGTCGTCGCCGAACCACCGCGCGTACTCGTGGGAGTCCGCGTGGCAGCCGATCCACATGATCAGGGTCGTGTAGTAGACGCAGTCGCGCTGTTCGGCGTCCAGACCGAGCCGGTCGGCCAGCCGGGTCGCGATCAGCCCGGCCCGGAGCATGTGCTCGGCGGGCTGGCCCAGGCCGAGGTCGATCGCCACCGACAGCGCCGCCAGCAACTCGGCACGGGTCGGTAATTCGGGCTCCGACATGAGGTTCATTGTGCCCAGCTAATCGGCGTGGGGTCACCCGATTGGGATAGTGCGCCGCACGGCCTGATGCCGGGTCGCGTCGAACGTCTCGAAATGCCCGGAGCCCACCGCGAACACGCCGCGTTGCGGCGGCCGAAAACCGCCCAGCCTGGCCTGCCGGTGTAGCGGTCCCACCGGTCCAAGGTCGACGTCGCGCAGCACCGCGCGCGACTGCGCCACCGCCCACACCCGTGCGGGCGCGATCATGAATCGCTGGCCGTTGGGCGCCGTGCCGGATAGTCGGACCCGCCCGGCGCGCAGGGTCGGGCCGGCCACCCGGCCGAGCACGGCGAGCGCCGCCGGGTTGGTCCAGGCGCGTGCCGGCAACCGTCCGCCGACCGCGCTCATCAGTCGCGTCGCCGCGGTGGCGCAGATATCGATCTGCCAGGCAAGCAGATTCGGGATCTCGACGAACAGCGACCACGGGGTGACCCACCCGACGTCGATGTCGCATTGGACCGCGTCGTGCGGGGTCGCGGCGCTGAAAAACCGGGCGCAGCTCTGCGGTCCGGGCGTCGTCGCGTAGAACGTCCAGGCGCCCTCGGGGTCGCGATGCCACACCGATCGATAACCCGGCGAAAAAGACGTCGCCGGAAATTGCCGCAGCGCCAGGTAATGCCCGCTGGCGAACGGGAGCCCCATGACCCCGAAACCGACGAAGCGTTCGTCACTTCCGGCGGGTAGGACGGGATGTCGCAGGACGGCGTTGGCGGCGTCCAGCGGGGTGCGCAAACTGGTCATGCCCGAATAATCCGCGTGGGCGCCGCCGCGGCGCATGAGGCGGATGCCTCAAACTTCGCGGTGCATCGGCGCCGAGTGTGAAACTAGCCGCACACTCGGCTTCGAGCGTGAAGATAACTTCACACTCGGCGAAAAAGGGCGCGCCGGCCAATGACGCCGCGTCGGGGAGGCCCCGGCTTAGCGCCGCTTGGCCGACTTGGGGGACTTGGTACCGCGGCCCTGTTGCCTCGCCGCGGCGCGGCGCTCGCGCCGGCTGGCGCCGCCGGGCACCCCGGCCGGGGCCTTGCCGTCGCCACCGTTGCGCTGCACCGCGGCCGAGCCGTCCTCGGACGGGCCGGAGTAGGTCATGGCCGGCGCTTCGTTGTCAATCCCCTTGGCGCGCAACTGGGTTGGCGCCTCCTCGCGCACGGCCGTTGCCGCACCCCCCTGCTGCCCGGCCGCCGCGGTGGCGAACTCCTCCAGCCCCTCGGGCGCTTCGACCGGCGCGACCTGCGGGCTGGGCACCGCCTCGACGGTGACATTGAACAGGAAGCCGACCGACTCCTCTTTCATGCCGTCAAGCATCGCCATGAACATGTCGTAGCCCTCGCGCTGGTACTCCACCAACGGATCGCGCTGCGCCATCGCGCGCAGCCCGATGCCCTCCTTCAGGTAGTCCATCTCGTAGAGGTGCTCGCGCCACTTACGGTCGATGACGTTGAGCAGCACGTTGCGCTCCAGCTGGCGCATCGCGCCCTCGCCGGCGATCCCCTCGAGCTCGGCTTCCCTTGTGGCGTAGGCGTTTTCGGCGTCTTTCAGCAGCGCGTCGAGCAACTCCTCGCGGGTGAGGTCGTCGCGGTCGGAGTCGGCGTCGTGTTGGATCAGCGGCGCGTGGTCGATGCCCACCGGGTACAGCGTCTTCAGCGCCGTCCACAGCGCCTCGAGGTCCCAGTCCTCGGCGTAGCCGTCGGCGGTCGCGCCGTTGACATAGGCGGTGACCACATCGCGGACCATGTCCAGCGCCTGCTCCTTGAGGTTCTCGCCCTCCAGGATGCGGCGGCGCTCGGCGTAGATCACCTTGCGCTGCTGGTTCATCACCTCGTCGTACTTCAGGACGTTCTTGCGGACCTCGAAGTTCTGCTGCTCCACCTGGGTCTGGGCGCTCTTGATCGCGCGGGTGACCATCTTGGCCTCGATGGGCACGTCGTCGGGCAAATTCAGCCGGTTGAGCATCGCCTCGAGCGCGGCGCCGTTGAACCGGCGCATGAGTTCGTCGCCCAGCGACAGGTAGAACCGCGACTCGCCCGGGTCGCCCTGCCGTCCCGAGCGGCCGCGCAGCTGGTTGTCGATGCGGCGCGACTCGTGACGCTCGGTGCCCAGCACGTACAGGCCACCGGCCTCGATCACCTCGGCGGCCTCGGCGCTGACCTCGTCCTTGACCTTGGGCAGTTCCTCGTGCCAGGCCGCGTCGTATTCGTCGGGCGTCTCGACCGGGTCGAGGCCGCGCTCACGCAGCCGCTGGTCGGTGAGGAAGTCGGCGTTGCCGCCCAGCACGATGTCGGTGCCGCGGCCGGCCATGTTGGTGGCCACGGTGATGCCGCCGCGACGGCCGGCGACGGCGACGATGGTCGCCTCCTGCTCGTGAAACTTCGCGTTGAGCACGTTATGCGGCACGCGGCGCTTCTGGAACTGGCGCGACAGGTACTCCGAGCGCTCCACGCTGGTGGTACCGATCAGCACCGGCTGGCCCTTTTCGTAGCGCTCGACGACGTCGTCGACCACCGCGATGTACTTGGCTTCCTCGGTCTTGTAGATCAGGTCGGACTGGTCGGCGCGGATCATCGGCTTGTTGGTCGGGATCGGCACCACGCCGAGCTTGTAGATTTCGTGCAGCTCGGCGGCCTCGGTCTGGGCGGTGCCGGTCATACCGGCGAGCTTGTCGTAGAGCCGGAAGTAGTTCTGCAGCGTGATGGTGGCCAGCGTCTGGTTCTCGGCCTTGATCTCGACGTGCTCCTTGGCCTCGATGGCCTGGTGCATGCCCTCGTTGTAGCGGCGGCCGTAGAGCACGCGACCGGTGAACTCGTCGACGATCAGGACCTCGCCGTCGCGCACGATGTAGTCCTTGTCGCGGTTGAACAGCTCCTTGGCCTTCAACGCGTTGTTGAGGTAGCTGACCAGCGGCGAGTTGGCGGCCTCATAGAGGTTGTCGATGCCGAGCTGGTCCTCGACGAACTCCACGCCCAGCTCGTGCACGCCGACGGTGCGCTTGCGCAGGTCCACCTCGTAGTGGGTGTCCTTCTCCATCAGCGGCGCCAACCGGGCGAACTCGGTGTACCAGTTCGAGGCGCCGTCGGCGGGGCCGGAGATGATCAGCGGGGTGCGGGCCTCGTCGATCAGGATCGAGTCGACCTCGTCGACGATCGCGAAGTTGTGCCCGCGCTGCACCAGGTCGTCGAGCGAATGCGCCATGTTGTCGCGCAGGTAGTCGAACCCGAACTCGTTGTTGGTGCCGTAGGTGATGTCGGCGTTGTAGGCGACCCGGCGCTCGTCGGGAGTCATCTGCGCGAGGATCACGCCGACGTCCAGGCCGAGGAAGCGGTGCACGCGGCCCATCCACTCGCTGTCACGTTTGGCCAGGTAGTCGTTGACGGTGACGACGTGCACGCCCTTGCCGCCGATGCCGTTGAGGTAGGCCGGCAGCACCGAGGTCAGCGTCTTGCCCTCACCGGTCTTCATCTCGGCGACATTGCCGAAGTGCAGCGCCGCCGCGCCCATCACCTGCACGTCGAAGGGCCGCTGGTCGAGCACCCGCCAGGCCGCCTCGCGGGCCACCGCGAAGGCCTCCGGCAGCAGGTCGTCGAGGCTTTCGCCGTCGGCGTGCCGCTTCTTGAACTCGTCGGTCTTGGCCCGCAACTCGGCGTCGGTGAGCTTCTCGATCTCGTCGGACAGGGTGTTGACGTAGTCAGACACCCGCTTGAGACGCTTGAGCATGCGACCTTCGCCAAGGCGCAGCAACTTCGACAGCACGGTGTTGTCCCCTTTTGGGATGTGCCCCTGTTGGTAGGAGTCTTGCAATGAGCGACTCCCATGGTAGGCGACGACCGGGTCAGGGCCGCCGTAGCGGCGATCGCAAGCGCGGCAACGCCGGGCGCCGCGGGTCGTCGCCCGAGGACACCGCTCAGGAGAGCCTGATCAGCCCGTAGTCGTAGCCGTGCCGTCGGTAGACCACGCAGGGTCGTTCGGTCTGCTTGTCGTGGAACAGGAAGAAGTCGTGCCCGACGAGCTCCATCTCGTAGAGGGCGTCGTCGACCGTCATCGGCGTGGCCGGGTGCTCCTTGGTCCGCACGATCCGCCCGGGCTCGTGGTCGGCCTCGACGCCGTCGTGCTCGGCCGGCGGGGGCTGCGCCGCGCTGTGCTGCGGCGCGGGTGGCGGTACCGCGGTGGCGGCGGCCAATGACACCGGGGTCTTATCGCCGTAGTGCACCTTGCGGCGGTCCTTGACGCGGCGCAGCCGGTTCTCCAGCTTGTCGACCGCGGACTCGAACGCGGCGTAGAAACTATTGGCGCACGCTTCCGCCCGCGTCACCGGGCCGCGGCCACGGGCGGTGATCTCCACGCGCTGACAGGACTTGCGCTGACGCCGGTTGGGCGCGTGCTTGAGCTCGACATCGAAGAGATAGATGGAGCGATCGAACCGCTCGAGGCGGGCGAGTTTTTGCGAGACGTACAGACGGTAATGATCGGGGATCTCTACGTTGCGGCCCTTGAACACAACGTCGGCGGTGGTTGTCGGTGGGGCTTGCCCATCGGTGACGGGCGGTTGGTCCAGAATCTGACCGGAATCCACGGATAGCCTTGACATACGTGACAACTCGTTTCTCTTCTTCACGTCACACGCGCCCTGCGTGCCTGGCTGCCTAACGCGCCGACGAGGTGGGAGCGGTTCGAGACTGGCTACCGCCGCAGGCTGCCCGCCGGAGCAAGGTGTCGATTACTCACCCCCTCCGCAGATGGGTCTCACCTGGAAAATCGCGACCAATGAGTCAGACCGATGAGTCGTTCTTCGTTGTTTTCGACGTTAGCTCGTGTTCGCCTGCCGATGCCACTAATTTGGTCGAGCTGTTGCATGTTCTTCACAAGCTCTTGGCTGGTTCATGGGTTGTGCCCGGCCGCGGGAGATTCAGACCATAGCGATCGCAAGGACCGCGGCGACCCGAACCCCGGCGGCCTGCAGGACCCGCAACGATTCGCGCGCCGTCGCGCCGGTGGTGACGATGTCGTCGACGAGCATGACTTCGGTGCGCGGCGGTGCGCCGCGCAGCACCACCCGGCCGGCGATGTTGCGCTCGCGCGCGGTGGTGCCCAGGCCCACCGAGTCGCGGGTCAGCGCCCTGAGCCGCAGGGCCGGCGCGACGGCGATGTCGGGGTGCCGCGCGACCGCGGCGCGCGCCAGCCGGGTGACGGGGTCACCGCCGCGCCGGCGCGCGGCCGAACGCCGGGTCGGGGCGGGCACGACGGTCAGCGGGGTCGTGACGATCCCCCACGACAGCAGCCGGTGCACCCCGATGGCCAGCGCGCGCGCCAGCGGTTGAACAAGATCGGCGCGGCCCTGCTCCTTGAGCGCCAGGATCGCGTGCCGGCGCGCGTTGGCGTAGCGGCCCAGCGCGAACACCGGGACCTCGGGGTCGATGCGCGGGTTCACCACGTGCGGCTGATCTGCGGTCACCGCCAGCTCGACGGCGCACGCGTCGCACCAGCGGGTCGAAGGCGCCCCGCAGCCGCCGCATTCGGCCGGCAGGAACAGGTCGAGCATGGCGTCAGTGTGCCGCCCGGGTGTGACAGCTAGCCCGGCAGCACCGGGGCCGCACCGGGCACCGTCAGCCCAGGCACGTCCGACCAGCCCTGCTGACCGTCGGCCGACGGCGAATACTGCAGCACCCCTTGCGGACCCGCGACGTAGGCCGTCGACGGATTGGCGGCCACCGTCGTCACCGGCATCTGCAAACCGTGCGGCGGCGCGTCGGAGTTCACCCCGTCGATGTTCACGTACGACACCGGATGGCCGGCGTCGGTACGCGTCACCACGATGTCGTCGCCGGTGCGCCACGACAGCGACACCACCGAATTACCCAGCCCGAAACCGAGCCGCCGCGGGAAGGTCAACGCGTACTGCCCGGCCTGGGTCTGCTCGACGCTGGCGAGAATCACCTGGCCGCCGATCACCATCGCGGCGCGGGTGCTGTCGCGGGACAGCTGCAGGTCGGTGATCGGTCCCGGGAACCGGGTGGCCACCGCGACGGAATCCACCGGGAGGCGCGCGGGTTGGCCGGAAGCCGGCTCCTGGATCGCCCGCAACACGTTGTTGCCGTCGACCACCACCCAGACGACGTCGTCCAGCGACCAGGTCGGCCGCGACAGGGTGTGCCCGTCGGCGGACTGCACCGCCTCCTGGCCGAGATCACCGATCCACAGGGACGCGGCCATATCCGGGGCACCGCGATGCAGCGTCACCACCGACGCGACCTGCCTGCCGCTGCGCGAGAGCGCCGCGCCGGTCTGGTCACCCATGCGGCCGAACGCGCCGGCCACCATCGTGGTGTGCTGGCCGTCCAGCGCGACCAGTGAGCCGTTCACCAGGGCATGCAGCCCCGCGCCCGCGCCGTCGGCCGCGCCGGGGTCGGTGGCGGCGACGTCGGAGGTGGTCCACCCGTCGCGGAACCGGTCGTCCAGCGGCGCGCCGTCGGCGTTGATCACATACGGTCCGCGGATGTCGGCCCGGGCCAGGGTCCAAATGATCTGTGCCGCAACCAATTGCCGGCTGTGCGGATCGGTGGTGGACAGCTTCTCCAGTTCGACGCGCGCACCGCCGTAACCGCGCCCGATGCCGTTTTTGCCGCCGTCGGCCCGGGTCACCGGGCCGCGCAGCCGCAGGGGCGGTGCGAGCAGGTTGCGGACCGTGTGCGCCATCTCGGGCCGCGGGCCGGCGATCATCTTGGAGATCAGCTCGGTGGCCAACTGGTCGTGGTCGGGCACCGCGACGTAGCGCGGGTCGGGAACCACCGTCTTGCCGGTCGGGTCGTCGAAGTACAGCGTGTTGCGTTTGTAGGTGGACTGAAACTGCTGCCAGTCCAGAAACACTCCGTTGGGTAGCCGGTCGATGCGCCAGCCGCCGGAGGTCTTGACCAACTCGATCGGCCCGGGGTCGGGCAGCACACCCTCGGCGGTCTCGAACACCCCGACGTCGGACAGCGAACCGAGGATGTCCGCCCGCATGGTCGCCGAAACACGTTCGGCCGCACGGGTTTCCACGAACACCACATGGTCGATCAGCAGCGCGCTACCGGCATCGTCCCAGGCGTTGGACGCCGACTGGGTGAGGAACTGCCGCGCAGCCAGATGCCGGTTCGCGGGATCGGCTGTGGCCTTGAAGAATTCGCGCAGCAGCACGTCGGGATCCATGCCCGGGGTCGGCTTGGGCAGGTTCGACGGCGCGGGCCGCTCGACGGTGCCGATGGCCTGGGGCGCCGACGAGCTGGGCACCCCGGCACAACCGGCGAGCAGCATGGCCAGCATCAGCAGGCCCAACAACCGCCGCATCACAACGTCCTCTCGGCCGGCTCTCGTTGCCGCGTACGGTCTTTGGCGTGCTGTGGCCCCGTGGGGGCGGGTTGCGGAATCGGCTTCATGGGCAACGGGCTGGTGGTGACCTTGTGGCCGCGCACCAGCGGCAGCGTCAGCCGGAAGCACGAACCGTCGCCCGGTTCACCCCACGCCTCCAGCCTGCCCTGGTGCAGGCGCGCGTCCTCGATGCTGATGGCCAGGCCGAGCCCGGTGCCGCCGGAGCGGCGCACCCGCGAGGGGTCGGCTCGCCAGAACCGGCTGAACACCAGCTTCTCCTCGCCCGGTCGCAGCCCCACCCCGTAGTCGCGGACGGTGACGGCGACCGTGTCCTCGTCGGCGGCCATCCGGATCTTGACCGGCTTGTGCTCGGCGTGGTCGATGGCATTGGCGATCAGGTTGCGCAGGATGCGCTCCACCCGGCGCGTGTCGACCTCGGCGATCACCTCTTCGGCCGGCAGATTCACCTTCAGTTCGATGCCTGCGTCTTCGGCCAGATGCCCGACGTTGCCCAGCGCGCTCTGCACCGTGGTGCGCAGGTCGACGGCCTCGACCGACAGCTCGGCGACACCGGCGTCGTGCCGGGAGATTTCCAGCAGGTCGTTGAGCAGCGACTCGAACCGGTCCAGCTCGTTGACCATCAGCTCGGTGGAGCGCGCCAGCGTCGGGTCCAGGTCGGCGCTGTGGTCATAGATCAGGTCGGCGGCCATCCGCACCGTGGTCAGCGGGGTGCGCAGTTCGTGGCTCACGTCGGAGGTGAAGCGACGCTGTAGATTACCGAACTCCTCCAGCTGGGTGATCTGGCGCGACAGGCTCTCGGCCATGTCGTTGAACGACATGGCCAACCGCGCCATGTCGTCCTCGCCGCGCACCGGCATGCGTTCGGACAGATGGCCTTCGGCGAAACGTTCGGCGATGCGCGACGCCGATCGCACCGGCACCACCACCTGCCGCGACACCAGCAGAGCGATGCCGGCCAGCAGCACCAGCAGCACCGCGCCGCCGGTGATCATGGTGCCGCGCACCAGCTGGATGGTGGCCTGCTCGTTTTTCAGCGGGAAGATCAGGTACAGCTCCAGGTTGGCCACCTGAGACGACGCCGGCGTGCCGACGATCAGCGCCGGCCCGGAGAAGCCGTCGGTGTGCACGGCGGCGTACTGATACGACGCCTGCCCGGCCTTGACGAAGCCGCGCAGCGAACCGGGCACCTGGTCGACGGGGCCGGCCGTGGTCGCCGCGCGCGGGCCGTCACCCGGCACCATCAGCACCGCGTCGAAGGCGCCGGCCAGCCCCGCACCCGAGGCCGGGTCGGTCTTGGAGGTCAGCGTGTTGCGCGCCAGCTGCAGGCTGCTGTCCAGCGAACGCGCCTCTTCGCCGTTGACGATCCCGCCCACGGTGGTGCGCGCCCGCTCGATCTGCTCGATGGCGGCCTTGACCTTGACGTCGAGCACGCGATTGGTGACCTGACTGGTCAATACGAATCCGAGCGCCAAAATGACCGCGAGGGACAGCCCCAGCGTCAGCGCCACCACCCGCAGCTGCAGCGAGCGCCGCCAAGCGATGGCCACGGCCCGGCTGACCGTACCCATGCCACGAGTCATGGGGCCGGAGCGCCCCCAGCGGCTCCGAGTGCGTCGCCGGGAGCCCCAGATCACCGCCGGCGCCCCCTACGGCGCTCTAGAAGTGCGCGGGTCACGGAGGTCCGGCCTTGTAACCCACTCCTCGAACGGTCAACACAACGGTCGGATTCTCAGGGTCTTTCTCGACCTTGGCACGCAGACGCTGGACGTGCACGTTCACCAAGCGGGTATCCGCCGGGTGACGATAGCCCCACACCTGTTCGAGCAGCACATCACGAGTAAACACCTGCCGCGGTTTGCGCGCCAACGCCACCAGCAGGTCGAATTCCAGCGGTGTCAGGGAGATCTGCTCGCCGTTGCGCGTGACCTTGTGCGCCGGCACGTCGATCTCGACGTCGGCGATCGACAGCATCTCGGCCGGCTCGTCGTCGTTGCGCCGCAGCCGCGCCCGCACCCGGGCCACCAGCTCCTTGGGCTTGAACGGCTTCATGATGTAGTCGTCGGCACCCGACTCGAGGCCCAGGACCACGTCGACGGTGTCCGTCTTGGCGGTGAGCATCACGATCGGCACGCCGGAATCGGCGCGCAACACCCGGCACACGTCGATGCCGTTCATGCCGGGCAGCATCAGGTCCAACAACACCAGATCGGGGCGCAGTTCGCGCACCGCAGTCAGGGCCTGGGTGCCGTCACCGATGACCGCAGTGTCGAAACCCTCCCCACGAAGCACGATGGTGAGCATCTCGGCTAGCGAAGCGTCGTCGTCGACGACCAAAATCCTTTGCCTCATGGAGTCCATGGTGTCACCAGATCGGGACAAAACTCGGGCACCACACGGGCGTTTCTCCTTCGAAACGGCCGAATCGTGACAAATCTGTGCTAGTTGGCGGCCAAATCGGCGGCCAGCCGGCCCGGATCGACGTCCGCGTCGACGCTGCGCCAGCGGCCGCCCCAGCCCGCGGCGGCCAGTTCGGCGTAGACCGCGCCGGTGCGCTGCTGAAGCCCGTCGTCGCGTTCGTAGCTGTCGCGCGCCCGGCCCGGATCGGCCTCGGCCCGGCCGCGGGCGCGCCGCCCGGCCAGTTCGGCCGGCACCGCGAGCAGCACCTGCCAGTCGGGCGCGGGCAGCCCGAGGCGCTGGTACTCCAGCGCGTATATCCATTCCACGGCCGGCCCGGCGGCGTCCTGGTGCAGGCGGGCGGCGGTGTATGCCGCGTTGGAGGCGACGTAGCGATCCATGATCACCACGTCGTGCTCGCGGCGCAGCGCGTCGATTTCGTCGACCGCCCCGGCGCGGTCCAGCGCGAAGAGCATCGCCATCGCATAAGCCGACGACGCGAGGTCGCCGTGCTCGCCGCGCAGGGCCTCGGATGCGATGTCGGCGGTCACTGATCGCCCGTAACGGGGGAAGGCCAGCATGGCGACCGACTTGCCGTTCGCCTCGAACAGGCTGCGGAGCTTGTCCGTCAGCGTGCGCTTGCCGGCGCCGTCGATGCCTTCGATCGCGATCAGCACGGCGGCCGGGCGGCTCAGTAGCGGTAGTGGTCGGCCTTGTAGGGGCCGTCGACGTCGACGCCGATGTACTCGGCCTGCTCCTTGGTGAGCTTGGTCAGTTCGCCGCCGAGCGCCTCCACGTGGATGCGCGCCACCTTCTCGTCCAGGTGCTTGGGCAGCCGGTAGACCTCGTTGTCGTACTCGTCGTTCTTGGTCCACAGCTCGATCTGCGCGATGACCTGGTTGGAAAAGCTGTTGCTCATCACGAACGACGGGTGGCCGGTGGCGTTACCCAGGTTCAGCAGCCGGCCCTCGGACAGCAGGATGATCGACTTGCCGGTGTCCGGGAACGTCCACAGGTCGACCTGCGGGCGGATGTTGGTCTTGGTGGCGCCGGACTTCTCCAGCCGGGCCACCTGGATCTCGTTGTCGAAGTGGCCGATGTTGCCCAGGATCGCCTTGTCCTTCATCGCCTTCATGTGCTCGAGGGTGATGATGTCCTTGTTGCCGGTCGTGGTGATGATGATGTCGGCCTCGCCGATCACGTCCTCCACCCGCTTGACGTCGAAGCCCTCCATCAGCGCCTGCAGGGCGTTGATCGGGTCGATCTCGGTGACGGTCACCCGCGCGCCCTGCCCGGCGACCGACTCGGCGGACCCCTTACCGACGTCGCCGTAGCCGCAGATCAGCACCTTCTTGCCGCCGATCAGCACGTCGGTGCCGCGGTTGATTCCGTCGATCAGCGAGTGCCGGCAGCCGTACTTGTTGTCGAACTTGCTCTTGGTGACCGAGTCGTTGACGTTGATCGCGGGGAATGCCAGGTCGCCGGCGGCGGCGAACTGGTAGAGCCGCAGCACGCCGGTGGTGGTCTCCTCGGAGACGCCCTTGATCGACGCGGCGATCTTGGTCCACTTGTCCTTGTCGGTCTCGAACCGCTTGCGCAGCAGGTTCAAGAACACCCGGTGCTCGGTCGAGTCGTCTTCCTCGTCCGGCGGCACCACGCCGGCCTTCTCGTACTGCGCGCCGCGCAGCACCAGCATGGTGGCGTCACCGCCGTCGTCCAGGATCATGTTGGCCGGCTCGTCGGGCCAGGTCAGCACCTGCTCGGCCGCCCACCAGTACTCCTCGAGCGTCTCGCCCTTCCACGCGTACACCGGCACGCCCTTGGGCTCCTCCGGGGTGCCATGGGGCCCGACGACCACCGCGGCGGCGGCGTGGTCCTGGGTGGAGAAGATGTTGCAGGACGCCCAGCGCACCTCGGCGCCCAGCGCGACGAGGGTCTCGATCAGCACCGCGGTCTGCACGGTCATGTGCAGCGAACCCGAGATGCGCGCGCCCTTGAGCGGCTGCACGTCGTGGTACTCGCGGCGCAGCGACATCAGACCCGGCATCTCCTGCTCCGAGAGCTCGATGTCCCGGCGACCGTAATCCGCCAACGACAGATCGGCGATCTTGAAATCGATGCCGTTCCGAACGTCGGGGGTGAGTGCGTTTTCGGTCGTCGTCATAACGTGTCTTCCTTTTAGGCTCGCTCGGATCCAAGCGGTAATTAGCTTAGGTATGTTCTTGGGCCACTGTAGTCGCGGGTCCGCGCGCCGTGCGGGTCAGGGAACGTTGATGACGCCGTGACGCTCCGCGAACGGCGTCATCAACCGGGCCAGGTCGGCGGCCACGTCTTCGCTGCGAGCGGGAGACACCCCCGGGTCCGCCTCAGGCGGCATCGACACGTAGCTCAGCGCCAGCCGCACGATGGCACGCGCCAGCACGCCGGCGTCCTCGTCGCTGGCGGCCACCCAGCTGTGGGTGAGCGCCGTGGCCAACCGTTCGGAGGCGCGGTTGACGATGGGGGCGCTGCCGATGGTGATGAGCTGCAGCAGGTCCGGCTTGGCCACCCCGGTGAGCAGCGAGATCACCAGGGGGTCCGCCGCCAGCTCGGTGAACAGGTCGCGGAAACCCTGCAAAAACGCCTCGTAGATGTCGCCGATGTTGGCTTGCAGCGCGGCGTCGACGGCGTCGACCAGCCGATCGGCCAGGCGCAGGGCGTACCCCTGCGCCAGGCCCTGCCGGGAGCCGAACTCGTTGTAGATCGTCTGCCGGCTGATGCCGGCGGCGCGGGCCACGTCGGACAGGGTGATGGCCGACCAGTCCCGCGTCAGCAACAGATCCCGCATCGCATCGAGCACCGAGTCACGCAGCAGGGCACGCGACGCCTCGGCGTACGGCATCCGCTTCACAGGCGCGACAATAGCGGCTTTCGCTGCGGCGGTGGCTGCGATCACGGTCGGGCGATCTCCACCATCACGAAATCGGACTTCGCGGCACCGCAATCCGGGCAGCTCCAGTCCTCGGGGATGTCGTCCCACCGGGTCCCGGGCGCGATGCCGTCCTCCGGCCAGCCCTTGGCCTCGTCGTACTCGAATCCGCACTGCACGCAGGCGAAAAGCTTGTAGTCCTCGCTCATCGGTTCACTCCTATAGTTTCGAAATCGACCTTCTCGCGCACCGCGCAATCGGGGCAGCACCAGTCTTCGGGGATTTCACCGAACGGCGTGCCCGGCCGAAAGCCTTCCCGCGGTTCGCCTTTCGCTTCGTCGTAGGTGTAATCGCAGCCTGGGCAACGGTAGGCGGTCATGCCGTCACCCCGTGACGGGCCAGCAGCTTCTCGCGCAACCGCGGCTGCACGTTGATCCGGGTGATGTCGCCGTCGTAGTGCGCCAGCACCCGGTGGTCCATCACCTTGCGCCACAGCGGCGGGAAGTAGGTGAGCGAGATCATCGACGCGTACCCGCTAGGCAGGTTGGGCGCGCCCTCCATGCTGCGCAGCGTCTGGTAGCGCCGCGTGGGGTTGGCGTGGTGGTCGCTGTGCCGCTGCAGGTGGTAGAGGAACAGATTGGTCACCACGTGGTCGGAGTTCCAGCTGTGCGCGGGGGTGCAGCGCTCGTAGCGCCCGCTCGAATTCTTCTGCCGCAGTAGGCCGTAGTGCTCCAGGTAGTTGACCGACTCCAGCAGGCTGAAGCCGAAGACCGCCTGGATGACCATGAACGGGATCAGCGCCGGGCCGAAGATCGCGATCAGCACTCCCCACAGCACCACCGACATCAGCCAGGCGTTGAGGACGTCGTTGGACAGATACGTCTTGGGGTGCCACGGGCTGGAGCCCTGCCGGCGGATCCGTTGCGCTTCGAGCCGCAGCGACGAACGCAGGCTGCCGAACACGCTGCGCGGCAAGAACTCCCAGAACGTCTCGCCGAAGCGCGCCGACGCGGGGTCCTCCGGGGTGGCGACGCGGACGTGGTGGCCCCGGTTGTGCTCGATGTAGAAGTGCCCGTACCAGGTCTGCGCCAGGGTGATCTTGGACAGCCAGCGCTCCAGCGAGTCCTTCTTGTGGCCCATCTCGTGGGCGGTGTTGATGCCGACGCCGCCGAGCACGCCGACCGAGAGCGCCAGTCCCAGCTTGCCGGCCCAGCCGAGGGCGCCGTCGAAGCCCAGCCAGCTCAGGTTCGACGCGGTGAACAGGTAGACGCCGAAGATCACGCTCAGGTATTGGAAGGGGACGTAAATGTAGGTGCAGTAGCGGTAGTACTTGTCGTTCTCCAGCTGCTCCATGACCTCGTCGGGCGGGTTCTGCCCGTCGGGCCCGAAGCGCAGGTCCAGGATCGGCAGCAGAACCCAGAGCAGGATCGGCCCGATCCACAGCGGCACCTGCGCGGCGCCGTGCCAGCCCAGCCGGTTCAGACCCCAGATGAGCGGCAGCATCGCGAACAACGCCGTCGGGGCGATCAGCCCCATCAGCCAGAGTCGGCGCTTCTTGTCCCGCCAGGCCAGCGGCTCGGAATCCCTGCTCAGTTGCGGTTCGAATGTGGTCATATGCCAAACCTCCTTGTGAATCACACCACGTTGAGATTGGACAATACCGCCGTTTGCGTCTTCTGTCTAGACAAAAGACGTCAATTTGTAAAGACGCTTGGCCTAGGGCACCGGGGTGTGGGGGTCGGCCTCGAGCGCGTCGCTGCGTTCCGTCTCCCCTTCCTCACGACGGCCCAGCACCGAGTGCCGGTAGCCGTATCCGGCGTAAATGGCCGTGCCGACGGCCAACCAGACGCCGAACCGGACCCAGGTGAGCGCCGTGAGGTTGAGCATCAGCCACGCACACGCGGCGATCGAGGCGATCGGAAGCAACGGCACCCACGGCGCCCTGAAACCGCGCTCCAGATCCGGCCGCGTCCGGCGCAGCACCATCACGCCGGCCGAGACCAGGACGAAGGCGAACAGCGTTCCGACGTTCACCATCTCCTCGAGCTTGGTGATGGGAAACACCGACGCCGTCACGGCCACCACCACGGCGACCAGCACGGTGATCCGCACCGGCGTGCCGTGCGTGCCGGTCTTGGCCAGCGACCGCGGCAGCAGCCCGTCGCGCGCCATGGCGAACAGGACCCGGCACTGGCCGAGCATCAGCACCATCACCACGGTGGTCAGTCCCGCCAGCGCGCCGATGGAGATGATCTTGCTCGCCCAGTGGATGCCGTTCGCGGTGAAGGCGGTGGCCAGGTTCGCCTGCCCGCGGCCCTGGACCGTCTTGAGCTGGGTGTAGGAGACCATGCCGGACAGCACGACGGCGACGGCGACGTAGAGCAGGGTGACGATGCCCAGCGACGCCAGGATTCCCCGCGGCACATCGCGCTGCGGATTCTTGGTCTCCTCGGCCATGGTGGCGACGATGTCGAACCCGATGAACGCGAAGAAGACGATCGACGCGCCGGCCAGCACGCCATACCAGCCGTAGTGGCTGCCGTGCGCGCCGGTCAGCAACGACAGGACGGACTGGTCGATGCCCTTGGCGTCGCGGCCCGCCTCGGCCTTCGGGATGAACGGCGAGTAGTTGGCGCGCTTGATGTAGAAGACACCGACCACCACGACGAAGATCACCACCGACACCTTGATCGCGGTGATCACCGCCGAGAACCTCGATGACAACTTGGTGCCCAACGCGATCAGGGTCGCCACCCCCGCGACGATCACCAGCGCCCCCCAGTCGACCTGGGTCGAGCCGAATTTCGCGGTGCCGCCGGCGAATCCGAAGACGGTGCCCAGATAGCTCGACCAGCCCTTGGCCACCACCGCGGCGCCGATCGCCAGTTCCAGCACCAGATTCCAGCCGATGATCCAGGCCAGGAACTCCCCGAAGGTGGCGTAGGAAAAGGTGTAGGCGCTGCCCGCCACCGGCAGCATCGAGGCGAACTCCGCGTAGCACAGCGCGGCCAGCGCGCAGGTGCCCGCCGCGATCACGAACGACACCCAGATGGCCGGCCCGGTGATGTCGCCGGTCGTCGACGCGGTGACCGTGAAGATGCCGGCGCCGATCACCACCGCGACGCCGAACACCACCAGGTCGCGCCAGGTCAGGTCCTTGCGCAGCTTGGTGTCCGGCTCGTCGGTGTCGGCGATGGATTGCTCGATCGATTTGGTCCGCCATCGATTGGCCATGCATTCGCCCTTTCCCAGCGCTGGGAGCCGTTGGTCCGTCACAGTACTGGGTACTCTCGGCAAATGCCGGATAGCGGAGCAGCGGCCAGGGATCATGCTGTGGTCATCGGGGGGAGCATCGCCGGTCTGTGCGCCGCTCGGGTGCTTTCGGATTCGTACGCGCGGGTGACGGTGTACGAGCGCGACGAGTTGCCGGACGGCCCGGCGAACCGGGCGACGGTTCCTCAAGACCGGCACCTGCACATGCTGATGGCGCGCGGGGCGATCGAATTCGAGGGCCTTTTCCCGGGCCTGCTCGACGACATGGTGAGCGCCGGGGTGCCCAAACTGGAGAACCGGCCCGATTGCATCCACCTCGGCGCCGCGGGCCACGTGCTGGGTACCGGGCACACGCTGCGCGACGAGTTCACCGCCTACGTGCCCAGCCGCCCGCATCTGGAATGGCAGTTGCGACAACGGGTCCGCGGCATCGACAACGTCGACCTGGCGCGGCGCTCGGTGGCCGAGCCGCGGTTCGACCGCGCGCGACAGCGGGTGACCGGCGTGCTGCTGGATCCGGCCGACTCCGAAAGCACGGACCCCGAATTCGTGGCCGCGGATCTGGTCGTCGACGCGGCCGGCCGGGGCACCCGGCTGCCGGCGTGGCTGGCGGAATGGGGTTTCGAGCGCCCGATCGAACAGGAGCTGGACATCGGCATTCACTACGCCACCCAGCGATTCCGCATCCCCGACGGGCTGATCGCGGAGAAGGTGGTGGTCGCCGGCGCCTCGCATGACATGTCGCTGGGGTTGGGCATGCTCTGCTACGAGGACGGCACCTGGGTACTGACCACCTTCGGCGTAGCCAACGCGAAGCCGCCGCGGACCTTTCCCGAGATGCTCGCGCTGGCGCGGCGGCTGCTCCCGGACCATTTCAATGCGGCGCTGACGCGGGCCGAGCCGCTGGGCGATCCGGCGTTTCACGCCTTCCCGGCCAGCAAGTGGCGCCGCTACGACAAACTGGACCGCCTGCCCGCCGGCATCGTCGCCTTCGGCGACGCGGTGGCCAGCTTCAATCCGACCTTCGGGCAGGGCATGACGATGACCTCGCTGCAGGCCGGGCATCTGCGTCGCGCGCTGCGATTCCCGGACCATCAAGTCGCCGCGGAGCTGAACCGCGCCACCGCCAAGAGCACTTTCCCGGTGTGGACGATGAACGCGATCGGCGACGTCACCTTCCACCACGCGGGCTCCAAGAAGCCGATCCCCTGGTGGTGGCGGCCCTCAGGCGCGCTGTTCGATCAGTTTCTGGGCGCCGCCGAGACCGAACCCGTTCTGGCGGAATGGTTCTTACGGCGATTCTCGCTGCTCGACAGCCTCTATATGGTCCCGCCGCCGCGGATCATCGGCCGCGCGATGGCGCACAACCTGCGGCTCTGGTTAGGCGAGCGGCGCGAAGCCGCCAACCGGCGGCGCCGGCTCACAGCCCAACCGTCGCCCTGAACAGCTTGGTCGGTTCGTGCGCCTCGAGCCGGATCGGGGCGTCATCGGCCGCCACCCAGGCGGCCATCCCCCGCTTCAACGTCAGCGAACCGGATTTGCCATGGACGGTCGTGGAACCCTGGCTGCACAACAGGATCTGCGGGCCGTCGTGGCTGCACGTCGCGTCCACCTCGTGGCCGACGTACTCGTCATCGAGCGCCAACAGCGCGACCGCGAACTCGTCGGTCGGTGTCTCATAGATCAGTCCGAAGCCCTCTCGGCGGATCCGCGGCCGCAGCTGCTCCTCGGTGGTGGGCGCGAAGTCCAGCACGCGCAGCAGCTCGGGCACGTCGACGTGCTTGGGGGTCAGGCCGCCGCGTAACACGTTGTCCGAGTTGGCCATCACCTCCACCGCGAAACCACGCAGATAGGTGTGCAGGTTGCCGGCGGAGACGAAGATGGCCTCGCCCGGGGCCAGGCTGATGCGATTCAGCAGCAGCGCCGCCAGCACACCGGCGTCGCCGGGATAGCGCTCGCCGAGCTCCAGCACCGTCTTGGCCTCGGCCGCGAATTCCGTTGCGCCCGAGCTGAGGTACGCGATGGCGCCGTCCAGCACGGCGGTCACCAGCACGTCGATGTCGGGCTGCGGCGCGGTGATCCAGGTGGTGAACAGCGCGCGCAGACCGTCGGCGTCGGACTGGTCGTTGAGCAGGTCGATGTAGGGGTCCAGGTCGGAGACGGCCAGGGCCCGCAACAGCTCGACGGTGCGCGACGCCTGCCGGAAGCCGGCCAGCGCCTCGAACGGGTGCAGCGCCACCAGCAGCTCGGGCTTGTGCGAGGTGTCGCGGTAGTTGCGCACCGGCGAGGTCAGCGGAATGCCGACCCGCTCCTCGCGCAGGTAACCCTCGGCCGCCTGCGCGGCGCTGGGGTGCGCCTGCAGGGACAGCGGCTCGTCGGCGGCCAGCACCTTGACCAAAAACGGCAGCACGTCGCCGAAGCGCGCCCGCGACGTCGGCCCGAGCTGGCCCTCCGGGTCGTCGACCAGGGCCTCGAGCAAGGTGATTTCGCCGCTGTCGGTTTCCAGCCAGGCCGGATCACCCGGGTGCGCCCCAAACCACAGCTCCGCCTCCGGATGCGCCGCCGGCACCGGACGCTCGGTGAATTCGGCGATGGCGGTACGCGAACCCCAGGCGTACGTTCTCAAGGCCCCGCGAAGCAGTTCCACTGTTGTATCTATCCCCGCACCAGTCGCATATAAACCGCGGCCATTTCCAGCCGGACGGCCAATACTGCCAGTTGCTGCTCGGGGCTACCGGGTCCCCCCAGCGCCGGCGAAACGCCGTAGCCGGCCGAGCCGCCGGGCCCGTCGGGCACGTCCTCGGCGGCGAGCAGGTACACGTCGTCGAGCCCGGCCGTCCGCGCGGCCACACCCGTCTGCTCGGACTCCAGGACGACGGCCAGCACACGCAATCGCTGCGGCAGCGGTCCGTCGATCTGTTCGTCGTGGAACAGCGCGGTGTCGGGATCCTCGAAGCCGCCCGCCGCCCCCGCGCGCAAGGCGACCACCGCGTCCGCGAGGCAGGCGGCCGGAGTCACCTGGTTCGCGACCCGCAGCAGCACCGAGCTGCCGTGCCGGGCCAGCGCGAGCGTCGCGGCCCCGTCGCCGGCCAGCACCACCTGGCGCTCGGCGATCCGCGCGGCCAGCAGCTTGGCCGGGTTGGTGAACAGCTCGCGGGCGGCGCTGTTGCGCAGCGCCTCGGCATCCAGCTCGTCGGCGAGCAACGCCAGGTCGACCTTAGGCCGGGGGTCCACGGCGTGCAGCAGCGCGAGCCCGGCGGCCAGATACCGGCACAGGCCGAACTCGTCGGGAACCCAGAGCCGAGGCGCCAGCACCGCCGCTCCCCCGGCGGTGGCGTCCCGCAACGGACCCTCATAGGGCGCCGCCACGACCACCCGCGCGCCGCGGCGCAAGCCCGTGGCGGCCGCGGCGACCAGCGCGGGATCGCCCGGATCGCCGCCCGCGACGACCAGCACATCGAGCGGGCCCACCCACGGCGGTGCCTCGCCGGCCAGAGTGAAGGGCTGGGAAGCGGTTCCGCCCATCGTCGCGGCCAGCATCGTTCCGGCCGTCTCGGCGGTGCCGCGCCCGGCGACCCAGATGACGCTGCGCGGACGGTCGTCGGCACCCAGCGGGGCCAGCGCACCCTCGTCGACCGCGGCGGCGACCGCACGCACCTGGGCACCGGCCGACGAAGCGGCGCGCAGCAGGCCGTCGCGGTCGGCGGCCAGCAGGCCCTCGGTGTCCTCCAGATCGATCGCCCGGGTGGCGTTCACGGTGCGGCCTTCGCGCCCGCCGAGGCCGCCGTGATTTCGGAACTGATCTGGGCGACCACCGCGGCCACGTCCTCAACCGTGCGCGCCTCCACGTTCAGCCGCAGCAACGGCTCGGTGTTGGAGCTGCGCAGGTTGAACCAGCTGCCGTCGCCCAGGTCGGCCGTCACCCCGTCCACATGATCGAGGGAGTGAATCCGGGCGCCGAACGACTTGAGCACCGCTTCCGTGCACTGCCCGGCGTCGGCGACGGTGAAGTTGATTTCGCCCGACGATTCGTAGCGCTGGTAGTCCGCGGTCAGCTCCGACAACGGGCGGTCCTGCTCGCCGAGGGCGGCCAGCACGTACAGCGCGGCCAGCATCCCCGAGTCGGCACCCCAGAAGTCGCGGAAGTAGTAGTGCGCCGAATGTTCGCCGCCGAAGATCGCGCCGGTGTCGGCCATCAACGCCTTGATATAGGAGTGCCCCACCCGCGACCGCAGCGGGGTGCCGCCGCGCTCGGCGACCAGTTCGGGCACCGCGCGCGAGGTGATCACGTTGTGGATGATCGTCGCGCCGATCTCCCGGCTCAACTCACGGGCGGCCACCAGGCTGGTCACCGTCGACGGCGACACGGGGTTGCCGCGTTCGTCGACGACGAAGCAGCGATCGGCGTCGCCGTCGAAGGCCAGGCCGATGTCGGCGCCGGTCTCGCGCACGAACGCCCGCAGGTCCTCCAGGTTGGCGGGGTCGAGCGGGTTGGCCTCGTGATTGGGGAACGAGCCGTCGAGCTCGAAGTACAACGGCTCCAACGTGATCGAGCCGATCGGGCCGAGCACGGCGGGCGTGGTGAGGCCGGCCATGCCGTTGCCGGCGTCCACGGCCACCCGTAGCGGGCGCAGCCCGGATGTGTCCACCAGCGACCGCAGGAACTGTCCGTAGTCGGCCAGCACGTCGCGATCGCTCGCGTCTCCCGGTTGCCCGTCGTAGGCGTCGACGCCGGCGATCACGTCGTCGGCGACCAGCCGCAGCCCGGTCTCGGCGCCCACCGGTTTGGCCCCCGCCCGGCACAGCTTGATGCCGTTGTAGGCCGCCGGGTTGTGGCTCGCGGTGAACATGGCGCCCGGGCAGTCCAGCAGTCCGGAGGCGAAGTAGAGCTGATCGGTGGACGCCAGGCCGATGCGCACCACGTCCAGTCCCTGGCTCCGCACCCCGGCGGCGAACGCCGCCGCCAGCGCGGGCGAACTGTCCCGCATGTCGTGGCCGATGACGACCTGGCGGGCGCCCTCGCCGCGCATGAGTTTGGCGAAGGCTGCGCCGAGATCGGTGACCAGCGACTGGTCGAGCTCTTCGCCGACTAGCCCACGCACGTCGTATGCCTTGACGACACGGTGGACAGTCGCGGCGGGCCGAGACATGCGGGACTCCTGACGACGTGAACTCTTGGCGTCAGCCTATCGGGCTACGGAGAACTGAGGTCACCACCGTCAGGGCTAGTCGCTGGGATCGGGCAGCACGCGCAGATGTCCGCGGCGCCGTCCGGAGCGATGCTCGGGCGGTGCCAGCAGGCTGCTACTGGGCGCGGTGGCCTGAGATCCGCCGTGATGGATGTGCGCGTCGGAGAAGCCGTTCACGGGGGCCGCCGCGTAGGGCGCGCCGCGATCGCCGCCCTCGCGCACCGCGTCGGCCAGGGCGACCAAGTCGTCCTCGTCGGGGTGGGCGGGCTCCGAAAGGAGGGGTCCGGCGTGGCGCACCAGCTCCCACCCGCGAGGCGCGGTGATCCGGCCGGCATGGTTGACGCACAAATCCCAGGAATGCGGTTCCCGCGCGGTCGCCAACGGACCGACGACCGCCGTCGAGTCCGAGTAGACGAACGTCAGGGTTGCCACGGCGTAGTGCGGGCACCCGGGCCGGCAACAGCGACGGGGAACGTTCACGATCGAAAGGCTATCGTGCGCAAACGTCGCCGAAGCACCGGACACGCGCAACTGGCCGGCCCTCGATGTGCAACCGTTACCATCGGCGCGTGGGTGATTCGCGCAGCTCCCCGCGAAGAGATCGGTTCTCCGGCGGACCGGCTCCGCGCCGGACCGGGACCCACCGACTCTTCCGCAGGGGCCGCGATATGCGCGGTCCGCTATTGCCCCCGACCGTGCCGGGGTGGCGCAGCCGCGCCGAGCGTTTCGACATGGCGGTGCTGGAGGCCTACGAACCCATCGAGCGAAGCTGGCAGGATCGGCTGGCCGAACTCGACGTGGCCGTCGACGAGATTCCGCGCATCTCGGCCAAGGATCCCGACAGTGTGCAGTGGCCACCCGAGGTGATCGCCGACGGGCCGATCCCGCTGGCGCGGTTGATCCCGGCCGGCGTCGACATCCGCGGCAACTCCACGCGGGCGCGAATTGTGTTGTTCCGCAAGCCAATTGAGCGACGGGCGAAAGACACCGTCGAACTCGGCGACCTGCTGCACGAAATCCTGGTGGCCCAGGTCGCGATCTACCTCGACGTCGAGCCGTCGGTCATCGATCCGACGATCGACGACGAATAACTGCTGCTCGCGCGTGAGAGCTGGCGGCTTAACACTCAGCGCGCGTTGCGATCAGCGTGCGTCAGATGATGCCGCGCTTGAGGCGGCGGCGCTCGCGTTCGGACAAACCGCCCCAGATGCCGAAGCGCTCGTCGTGCTCGAGGGCGTACTCGAGGCACTCATGACGCACCTCGCACCCCAGGCAGATCTTCTTGGCCTCGCGGGTGGAGCCACCCTTCTCCGGGAAGAAGGCCTCGGGGTCGGTCTGGGCGCACAGCGCGCGGTCCTGCCATTGGTCGGCAGCCGGCTCCGGCATGGGCTCGGGCTCGAATGCGATTGGCGCATCAGGAACCACGGTCAGATGCGGCCGAGCGGGGCGGTCCAGTGCCGGGTCGATGTCGGTGTGCGGCGTGCTCGCCATGGCGCCCTGAAAAGTTTCGTAAGACATACGGTCGTCCGCCTCCTCAGCTTGATTGAGAGAGAGTGATTGGTTTCCCACTGTTCTGATGTACAGACAATTCGAACAAGTGATCGAATCTCGGTCTGCGACACCGGAGTCGGCCGGCCAACCGGGAAATGACACTGTTGTGATTAGACACGGGTTGACCTGCCGGGTCAAGCACTTCGGCGCATTTCCATACCATCTCGTGATCGAATTTCGGCGTTTCTGTTGTTTTGGGCCTTCGGCGTGTCGATCACAGTGCCCTCAACTTCCTCAGGAGTTGCCCACAACCGGTGGGGAACCGCAACTTTGAGGCACCCCCGGTGGGCCCACCACAGCGCCGCCGCCGGGCAGTACTGTCGTGCAATGTGAAGGTCACCGTTCTGGTCGGTGGGGTTGGCGGCGCCCGCTTCCTGCTGGGGGTTCAACAGTTGTTCGGGCTCGGTCAGTTTCAACCGCAACGGCGCCCGGACACGGAGGCCGACAGTCACGAGCTGACGGCGATCGTCAACATTGGCGATGACGCCTGGATACACGGACTGCGAATCTGCCCCGATTTGGACACCTGCATGTACACCTTAGGTGGAGGTGTAGATCCGGAGCGAGGGTGGGGGCACCGAAACGAAACCTGGCACGCCAAAGAGGAATTGGCGCGCTACGGGGTGCAACCGGATTGGTTCGGGCTCGGCGACCGCGACCTGGGCACCCACCTGGTGCGCACCCAGATGCTGGGCGCCGGCTACCCCCTGTCGCAGATCACCACCGCGCTGTGCGACCGCTGGCAGCCCGGCGCGCGGCTGTTGCCCGCCAGCGACGACCGGTGCGAGACCCACGTCGTGATAACCGATCCCGACGACGGCAGCCGGCGGGCCATTCACTTCCAGGAGTGGTGGGTGCGGTACCGGGCCCAGGTGCCCACGCACAGCTTCGCCTTCGTGGGCGCCGAAAAGGCGGCCGCCACAATCGATGCCACGGCGGCCATCGCGGACGCCGACGTCATCCTGCTGGCGCCGTCCAACCCGGTGGTGAGCGTCGGCGCCATCCTGGCCGTGCCCGGCATTCGCGGCGCGTTGCGCGCCGCACGCGCCCCGATCGTCGGCTACTCGCCGATCATCGGTGGAAAGCCTTTGCGCGGCATGGCCGATGCCTGCCTGTCGGTGATCGGGGTCGACTCCACCGCCGAGGCGGTCGCCCGGCACTACGGCGCGCGCCGCGACACCGGCATCCTGGACGGCTGGCTGGTGAGCGAAGACGATCGCGCCGACATCGACGGCGTCGAGGTGCGCTCGGTGCCGCTGGTGATGACCGACCCGAAGGCGACGGCCGAGATGGTCAGGGCCGGGCTCGACCTGGCGGGGGTGACGCCATGACGCGCGCCGGCGAGCACGGCGCCGCCGCCGCCATCGAAATCCTGCCCGTCGCCGGGCTGCCCGAATTCCGGCCCGGCGACGATCTTGGCGCGGCCGTCGCCGCGGCGGCCCCGTGGCTGCGCGACGGCGACATCGTCGTGGTCACCAGCAAGGCGGTGTCCAAGTGCGAGGGCCGGCTGGTGCCGGCGCCGCAGGATCCCGAAGAGCGCGACCGGCTGAGGCGCAAGCTGGTCGACGACGAAGCCGTCCGGGTGCTGGCCCGCAAGGGCCGAACCCTGATCACCGAGAACCGGATCGGCCTGGTGCAGGCCGCCGCGGGCGTGGACGGATCCAACGTCGGGCGCGACGAACTGGCGCTGCTGCCGGTCGACCCGGACGGCAGCGCCGCGGCGCTGCGGGCCGCGCTGCGCCGGCGCCTCGGGGTCGACGTCGCGGTGGTCATCACCGACACGATGGGCCGCGCCTGGCGCAACGGCCAGACCGACGCGGCCGTGGGCGCGGCGGGTCTGGCTGTGCTGCACGGCTATTCGGGGGCCGTCGACCAGCACGGCAACGAGCTGCTGGTCACCGAGGTGGCGGTGGCCGACGAGGTCGCCGCCGCCGCCGATCTGGTCAAGGGCAAACTGACGGCGATGCCGGTGGCGGTGGTGCGGGGCATGTCCGTGACCGACGACGGCTCGACCGCGCGGCAGTTGTTGCGGCCGGGCACCGAAGACCTGTTCTGGCTCGGCACCGCCGAAGCCCTCGAGGCGGGCCGCCGCGAGGCGCAGCTGCTACGGCGATCGGTGCGCCGGTTCAGCGCCGAGCCGGTGCCGGCGGATTTGTTGGAAGCCGCCGTCGCCGAGGCGCTGACCGCGCCGGCGCCCCACCACACCCGCCCGGTGCGGTTCGTCTGGCTACAGACCCCGGCTACCCGGACCCGGCTACTGGATCGCATGAAGGACAAGTGGCGCGCGGACCTCGCCGGTGACGGCCGGCCCGCCGACTCGATCGACCGGCGGGTGGCGCGCGGCCAGATCCTCTACGACGCGCCGGAAGTCGTCATCCCGATCCTGGTGCCCGACGGTGCCCACCCGTATCCCGACGCCGCCCGCACCGCCGCCGAGCACACCATGTTCACGGTCGCGGTCGGCGCGGCCGTGCAGGCCCTGCTGGTCGCACTCGCCGTGCGCGGGCTGGGCAGCTGCTGGATCGGCTCGACGATCTTCGCCGCCGACCTGGTGCGCGCCGAGCTCGGGCTGCCCGCCGACTGGGAGCCGTTGGGCGCCATCGCCATCGGCTATGCCGCCGAACCGGCCGGGCCGCGCGATGTCCCGGACCCCGGTGATCTGCTGATCCGCAAGTGATACTGGGCCCAGGGTGTCGTTGCGGGATCGGCGGGGTGCGATGAGCGTTCGGGAGTCGGCGATCGCGATGCTGTCGGATTGGGAGCCACCCGACCCGGCCCAGGATTCGTTGCGCCACGCGGTGTTGGCGTTCGTGCACGCCCGCAGCGATGCGTGCCGGCGCGAATGCGTGCCGGGGCATGTGACCGCCTCGACGCTGGTTCTCGACCACTCCGGCAGCAAGGTGCTGCTGACGTTGCATCCCCGCCTCGGAAGGTGGGTGCAGCTGGGCGGCCACTGCGACGATGACGACGCCGACGTCCTCGCCGCCGCCCTGCGCGAGGCCGCCGAGGAGTCCGGGATCGACGCGCTGCGCATCGAACCCCGCCTGGCCGCGCTGCACGTGCACCCGGTGACCTGCTCGCTGGGCGTGCCGACCCGCCATCTGGATCTGCAGTTCGTCGCGCACGCCCCGGCCGGCGCGCAGATCGCGATCAGCGAGGAGTCCGACGACTTGCGGTGGTGGCCCGCCGACGCCCTGCCCGACGGGACGGACTACGCGCTCGCCTACTTGGTCGCCCGGGCCACGCGAACGTCACGCTAGCGTGGCCGCCGGGG
>NZ_JCALED010000014.1:0-94362 GCF_059813205.1 Mycobacterium sp. NGS17
CGCAACGGCACGCCTGTTCGCTGCCCCGCGACTCAGCCCACCGCCCCGCGCAGTCGGACGCGGCCGCTGACCGACGGCTACATTTGAGGTTTCTATGAACTCCGTGACAGTCACGTGTGCGGCTTGCCAGAATGTAGGAACATGACCGCAATGTCGGGAACCTCAGCCGCGCAGCGCCCACGTCAAGCCATCCTGGGGCAGCTGCCCAGGATCTACCGTGCCGACGGGTCACCCATCAGGGTTTTGCTGGTCGACGACGAGCCGGCGTTGACGAACCTGGTGAAAATGGCGCTGCATTACGAAGGCTGGGTCGTCGACATCGCCCACAACGGACGCGAAGCCATGGCCAAGTTCGACCGGGTCAACCCGGACGTCCTCGTCCTCGACATCATGCTTCCCGATGTGGACGGGTTGCGAATACTGGAACGCGTCCGGCAGTCCGACGCCTACACCCCCACGCTGTTCCTCACCGCGCGCGACTCGGTGATGGACCGGGTCACCGGTCTGACCGCGGGCGCCGACGACTACATGACCAAGCCGTTCAGCCTCGAGGAACTGGTTGCCCGGCTGCGCGGCTTGCTGCGCCGCTCCGGGCAGCAACCCACGCCGACCGCCGAGACGCTCAAAGTCGGCGGACTCAAGGTCGACAGCGCCAGCCGGGAAGTCACCCGCGACGGCGACCCGATTTCGCTGTCCTCCACCGAATTCGAATTGCTGCGCTTCCTCATGCGCAATCCCCGCCGCGCGTTGAGCCGGACCGAGATCCTGGACCGTGTCTGGAATTACGACTTCGCCGGCCGCACCAGCATCGTGGATCTCTACATCTCGTACTTGAGGAAGAAGATCGACTCCGGGCGGGAACCGATGATTCATACCGTCCGTGGTGTGGGGTACATGCTCCGGCCGGCGGAATGACCCGAGACCCGATCGGCGTATCCAGGGACTTTCCCCGGTGGTTCCCCCATTCGCTGCGGCGCCAACTGCTGTTGGGGGTGCTGGCGGTGGTCAGCGTGGTGCTGGTGACGATCGGGATCGTGTCGGTGTTGAGCCTGCGCGGCTACGTCAACATCATGAGCGATGCCGATGTGGCCGAGTCCCTGGACGCGTTCAGCCACCAGTACACCAAATACCGCAACGGCGAACATGTTTCGCCGAAGCCCGGCACCCCGCCGATCGCACAGGCGATGCTGGAGTTCACCGGGCAGACGCCGGGCAACCTGATCGCCGTGTTGCACAACGGCACCGTGATCGGGTCGGCAGTGTTCTCCGAAGACGAACCCAAACCCGCGCCGGCCGACGTCGTCCGTGACCTTCAATCGCAATCCTGGGGTGATGGGCCGCCGCGCACCGAAGTTCTCGGCAGGCTGGGGCCTTACCGCATCGACAGCACTGTCAACGGGTCCGACGTCCTCGTCGTCGGGGTGTCGCACAACCTGGCCGACCGAATCATCGCCCGAAAACAGCTCACCACCATCGTGCTCACCGCGGCGGCATTGCTGGTCACCGCCGGGCTCACGGTGTGGGTGGTCGGCTACACCCTTCGCCCGCTGCGCCGGCTCGTGGCCGTCGCCGCCGGTGTCGCCGCCATGCCGCTCACCGGCGACGACCACCTGATCAGCGTCCGGGTACCACCGCAGGACACCAACCCCCAGAATGAGGTGGGGATCGTCGGCCACACGCTGAACCGCTTGCTGGACAACGTCGATAGCGCTCTGGCGCATCGGGTCGACTCGGATCTGCGGATGCGCCAATTCATCACCGACGCAAGCCATGAGTTGCGCACACCGCTGGCCGCCATTCAGGGCTACGCCGAACTGACCCGCCAGGACAGTTCGGCGCTGCCGCCGACCACCGAATACGCCTTGGCCAGAATCGAATCCGAGGCTCGTCGGATGGCATTGCTCGTCGACGAGTTGCTCCTGCTTTCGCGGCTGGGTGAAGGCCAGGATCTGCAGACCGAAGAGGTCGACCTGGCCGAGTTGGTCAGCAACGCGGTGAACGACGCGACGGTGGCAGCCTCGACGCACCACTGGGTCAAAGACCTGCCCGACGAGCCGGTATGGGTGCTCGGCGATCACGCCCGGCTGCATCAGCTGGTCAGCAATCTGCTCAGCAATGCCCACGTGCACACTCCGCCAGGGGTTACGGTGACGACCGGAATCACCTGCCGCCGTGTCGGTCCCGGTGCGCCCTACGCGGAAGTGACCGTCACCGACGACGGCCCGGGCATCGACGCCGAGCTGCTGCCCAGGTTGTTCGAACGGTTCGTCCGGGCCGACAAGTCGAGGTCCAACGGCTCGGGCAATGGACTGGGTTTAGCCATCGTCAATTCGATCGTCAAGGCTCATCAAGGTTCGGTCACCGCCGAATCCGACGAGAGCCGCACCGTTCTCCGGGTGCGGCTGCCGTTGATCACCAGGTCGACCGCCGACAAATAATCGCAGTAGCGCACCCGCGGTGGTCGCATGGATGCCGTTGCCGCAGCCGCTGATTGACCGACACTGCGGTTCTTTCTTGCCCGGGCCCCAGGCGTAAAGGAACCGTAAATGTGCACCGTGCGCCCGTTAGGAAACCGTCAACCGGACGCGCCGGCGGATGCCACCGAGCTAATTTCGAGCTGATCTTGACTGGCGAGACCTTCGCTGATGGTGGTGACCCGCTGTGCCCGGCTGTGCCGCGCTTGCGATCACCACACGATGTGGCCGGCTCGTCGAGTCCCATTTCGTATGAACGTGGTTGGCGCGGACGGAGAAATGATGGGCGTGGCGGTGTATCTCGTGCTGACGGTGGCGGTGTTCGCCGCACTCGGCCTGGCTCAAAAGTTGGTCGAGCGGCTGTGAACTACCAGAATGCGGTCGGCCTGGGGCTTTCCATCCTTATCGCGCTCTACCTCGCAGGCGCCCTGCTGTTCCCGGAGAGGTTCTAGATGAACACGACGACAGCCGGGATCCTTTTTTGGGTCGTTCTCGTCGTGGCGCTGGTGGTCGTGCATATTCCCTTCGGCGACTACATGTTTCGGGTGTACACGTCGGACAAGGACCTGCAGGCCGAGCGAGTGATCTATCGACTGATCGGGGTCGATGCCCGCGCGGAGCAGACCTGGGGCGCCTACGCCCGCAGCGTGTTGGCGTTCTCGTCGGTCAGCATCCTGTTCCTGTTCGTGTTCGAACTCGTGCAGGGAAAGTTGCCGTTGCATCTGCATGACCCGGCCACCAAGATGACGCCCTCACTGGCCTGGAACACCGCGGTCAGCTTTGTCACCAACACGAACTGGCAAGCGTATTCGGGTGAAACGACCCAAGGCCATCTCGTGCAGATGGCCGGGCTGGCTGTGCAGAACTTCGTTTCCGCCGCCGTCGGTATGGCGGTGGCGGTGGCGCTCGTGCGCGGGTTCGCCCGCCGGCGTACCGGCGAGCTGGGCAACTTCTGGGTGGACCTGGTGCGCGGAACGCTGCGCATCCTGCTGCCCATCGCCATCATCAGCGCGATCCTGTTGGTGGCCGGTGGGGCGATCCAGAACTTCCACCTGCACGACCAGATCGTCGCAGGAGTCAACGGCACCGCGCAGACCATCACCGGCGGTCCGGTGGCCAGCCAGGAGGTCATCAAGGAACTCGGCACCAACGGTGGCGGTTTCTACAACGCGAACTCCGCGCACCCGTTTGAGAACCCGACCGCGTGGACCAATTGGCTGGAAATCTTCCTGATCCTGGTGATCGGCTTCTCGCTGCCCCGCACCTTCGGACGGATGGTGGGAAACACCAAGCAGGGCTTCGCGATTGCGGCCGTGATGGCGACGCTCTACACGATCAGCACGACGTTCATGCTGTGGTTTCAGGTGCAGCACCACGGCACGGTGCCGACGTCGATCGGCGCCGCGATGGAGGGAGTCGAGCAGCGCTTCGGCGTCACCGACTCCGGGGTGTTCGCCGCCGCCACGACGCTCACCTCGACCGGTGCCGTCGACTCCGCTCATGACTCCCTCACCAGCCTGGGCGGCATGATCGCGATGTTCAACATGCAGCTGGGCGAGGTCGCGCCCGGCGGCACCGGGTCCGGCCTGTACGGCATCCTCGTGCTGGCGGTGATCACCGTCTTCGTCGCCGGGCTGATGGTCGGGCGCACCCCCGAATACCTCGGCAAGAAGATCACCCCCCGCGAAATCAAGCTTGCCGCAAGCTATTTCCTGGTCACGCCGTTGATCGTACTGACCGGCACCGCGATCGCGATGGCACTGCCCGGCGAGCGGGCCGGCATGCTCAACGGCGGACCGCACGGACTCTCCGAGGTGCTCTACGCGTTCACCTCCGCGGCCAACAACAACGGGTCGGCCTTCGCCGGGCTCAGCGCCAACACGATTTGGTGGAACACGGCCCTCGGGCTGGCGATGGCCTTCGGCAGATTCCTGCCCATTGTGCTCGTGCTGGCCTTGGCCGGCTCGCTGGCCAAGCAGGGCGCCACACCGGAGTCGACGGGCACCCTGCCCACCCATCGGCCGCAATTCGTCGGGATGGTGGCCGGCGTCACGTTGATCGTCGTTGCCCTCACGTTCTTGCCCATGCTCGCGCTCGGGCCTCTCGCCGAAGGAATCCACTGATGACCGCGACCGCGATCGAGCCGGCCGAACAGACGCAACCGGCTCCGGTAAGCCGAAAACGGGTGCAGGGCGGCCTGCTCGACCCGAAGATGCTGTGGAAGTCGACCCCAGATGCGCTGCGCAAACTCGACCCGCGCACCCTCTGGCGGAATCCGGTGATGTTCATCGTCGAAATCGGCGCCGCCTGGAGCACCGTGCTGGCGTTCCTGAGCCCGACGTGGTTCGCCTGGCTGACGGTGATCTGGCTATGGCTGACCGTGCTGTTCGCCAACCTCGCCGAGGCGGTCGCCGAAGGCCGGGGCAAGGCCCAGGCCGAAACGCTGCGTCGGGCCAAGACCCAAACCATGGCCCGGCGGCTCAAAGACTGGGCGCTCGGAGCCACCGCGGTCGAGGAAGCCGTCGCCGCGGCGCAGTTGCAGCAGGGCGACATCGTCGTGGTCGAAGCCGGACAGGTGATCCCGGGTGACGGCGATGTCGTGGAAGGCATTGCCTCGGTGGACGAATCGGCGATCACCGGTGAATCGGCGCCGGTGATCCGCGAATCCGGTGGCGACCGCTCGGCGGTCACCGGGGGAACCACCGTGCTGAGCGACCGCATCGTCGTGAAAGTCACCCAGAAGCCGGGCGAAAGCTTCATCGACCGGATGATCGCGCTGGTCGAGGGCGCCAACCGGCAGAAGACTCCCAACGAGATCGCGCTGAACATCCTGCTGGCGGCGCTGACCATCATCTTCGTGTTCGCCGTCGCGACGCTGCAGCCGCTGGCGATCTACTCCAAGGTCAACAATCCGGGCGTCCCGGATGGCCAGGCGCTGGGCGCAAGCGGTGTCACCGGGATCGTGATGGTGTCGCTGCTGGTCTGCTTGATTCCGACGACGATCGGTGCGCTGCTGTCGGCCATCGGCATCGCCGGCATGGACCGGCTGGTGCAGCGCAACGTGCTCGCCATGTCCGGGCGGGCGGTGGAAGCCGCCGGCGACGTGAACACCCTGCTGCTGGACAAGACCGGCACTATCACCCTGGGCAACCGGCAGGCCGCGGCCTTCGTCCCGCTCGACGGCGTCTCCGCCGAACAGCTGGCCGACGCCGCGCAGTTGTCCAGCCTCGCCGACGAAACACCCGAGGGCCGTTCGGTTGTCGTGTTCGCCAAGCGGCACTTCGGGTTGCGGGCACGCACGCCAGGTGAACTGGCCCAGGCCCAATGGGTGATGTTCTCGGCCACCACCCGGATGTCGGGTGTCGACCTCGACGGGCACCTGTTGCGCAAGGGTGCCGCGAGTTCGGTGGCGGAATGGGTACGCGCGCAAGGCGGTACGGTGCCCCAGCAGCTCGGCGAGGTCGTCGACAGCATCTCCGCCGGGGGCGGTACTCCGCTGGTGGTCGGGGAAAGCCGTGGCGGCACAGCGTCGGTGCTCGGCGTCATCCATCTCAAGGATGTTGTCAAGCAGGGCATGCGCGAGCGGTTCGACGAGATGCGGCGGATGGGCATCCGGACGGTGATGATCACCGGTGATAACCCATTGACCGCCAAGGCGATTGCCGATGAGGCCGGAGTCGACGACTTCTTGGCCGAGGCCACTCCCGAGGACAAACTCGACCTGATCAAGCGCGAACAGGAAGGCGGCAAGCTGGTCGCGATGACCGGTGACGGGACCAACGACGCGCCGGCCCTGGCTCAAGCCGACGTGGGCGTGGCGATGAACACCGGCACGTCGGCCGCCAAAGAGGCCGGCAATATGGTCGACCTGGACTCCGACCCCACCAAACTCATTGAGATCGTGGAGATCGGTAAGCAGCTGCTGATCACCCGGGGCGCCCTGACCACCTTTTCGATCGCCAATGACATTGCCAAGTATTTCGCGATCATCCCGGCGATGTTCGTCGCACTGTTTCCCGGGCTGGACCTGATCAACGTGATGCGGCTGCACAGCCCGCAGTCGGCGATCCTGTCCGCGGTGATCTTCAACGCGATCATCATCGTGCTGCTGATCCCGCTGTCGCTGCGCGGTGTGCGATACACGCCGAACAGTGCGTCAAAGTTGCTGAGCCGCAACCTCTACGTCTATGGCCTCGGCGGCATCGTCGCCCCGTTCGTCGGCATCAAGTTGATCGATCTGATCGTCCAATTCATCCCGGGGATGTCCTGACATGTCTTTGTCGAATTTCGTTCGCCTGCACTGGGCGGCACTGCGCACCCTGCTGGTGCTGACCGTTGTCACTGGTCTCGCCTACCCAGCGTTCGTCTGGCTGGTCGCGCAGTTCCCCGGGTTGCGCGACCAGGCCGAGGGGTCGATTCTGACCGCCAACGGTAAGCCGGTGGGCAGCAGACTGATCGGTCAGCTGTTTACCGACAAGGACGGCAACGCGCTGCCGCAGTACTTCCAGAGCCGGCCCTCGGCGGCCGGCAACGGGTATGACCCGACCTCGTCGGGCGGCAGCAACCTCGGCCCGGAAAGCATCGTCGACACGCCCGCCGATCCGTCGCAAGTGGCGGGCGGCAAGTCGGCGTCGGACGCCGGCTTCAAACCGAGCTTGTTGACGACCGTGTGCTCGCGCAGCGCCGCGGTGGGCAAGCTGGAGGGGGTCGACGGGTCGCGACCGTTCTGCACCGGCGGTGGCGTGGGTGCGGTGTTGTCGGTGATCGGCCCCCGCGACGCGCGCGGCGGCATCATCCGACCGACCCGGGTGGTCAGCGTCAACGAGCCGTGCGGAGCGACGATCACACCGTTCCTCGCCCTGTACCAGGGCGTGCGGGTGGAATGTGCCAGGTACGGCGAGGACTACTCGATCGGGCAGACCGTCCCCATCCGCGGTGCCGCACCCGCCGATCCGGCGGTGCCTGCGGACGCGGTGACGGCCGGCGGCAGCGGCCTGGATCCGAACATCTCACCCGCCTACGCCGACATCCAGGTGGCGCGGGTGGCCAAGGTGCGCCACGTCAGTCCAGAGCAGATACGTGAGGTCGTCGCGCAGAACAGCAGCGGTCGCGGGCTCGGATTTTTCGGTGAACCATGCGTCAATGTGCTGCAACTAAATCTGCAACTCGACCACCGGTACCCGGTCACGAGTTAGCACCGAGGGGGGATGATGGTTGACGTGAGCGACGTCAGCCTCCGCGACCACCATCCCAAACGCGGGGAGCTGCGCATCTATCTTGGCGCGGCTCCGGGCGTGGGCAAGACGTACTCGATGCTGGGCGAGGCACATCGGCGGCTGGAACGAGGCACCGATCTGGTGGCCGGCGTGGTGGAAACCCACGGGCGGTCGAAAACCGCTGAGCTGCTTGAGGGCATCGAGCTCATCCCGCCCCGCCAAGTCGACTATCGCGGCGGCAGCTTCGCCGAACTAGACGTGCCCGCGGTCCTGCAGCGCCGCCCCCAGGTCGTCCTCGTCGACGAACTCGCGCATACCAATACACCGGGCAGTAAGAATGCCAAGCGCTGGCAAGATGTCGAGGAACTGCTCGACGCCGGGATCACTGTGATCTCAACGGTCAACGTGCAACATTTGGAAAGCCTGAACGACGTTGTCGCCCAGATCACCGGCATAGAACAGAAGGAGACGGTGCCCGACTCGGTGGTCCGACAGGCCTCTCAGGTCGAGCTGATCGATATCACGCCAGAAGCATTGCGCCGCAGGCTATCTCACGGCAACGTCTACGCGCCGGATCGCATCGATGCTGCGCTGTCCAACTACTTCCGTCGCGGAAACCTGACCGCGTTAAGGGAATTGGCCCTGCTGTGGCTTGCCGACCAGGTCGACACGGCGCTGGCCAAGTACCGCGCCGAGAACAAGATCACCGACATGTGGGAGGCGCGCGAGCGGGTCGTCGTGGCGGTCACCGGTGGGCCCGAATCCGAGACGCTGGTGCGACGGGCGTCGCGTATCGCGTCGAAGTCCACCGCGGAGCTCATGGTGGTGCACGTCGTGCGCGGCGACGGGCTGGCCGGCCTGTCGGAATCGCGGATGGCCAAGATTCGCAAATTGGCGAGCAGCCTCGACGCGTCGATGCATACGGTGGTCGGTGACGAGGTGCCCACGGCGCTGCTCGAATTCGCCCGCGAAATGAACGCCACGCAGCTGGTGATCGGCACCTCGCGGCGATCACGCTGGGCACGCCTCTTCGAGGAGGGCATCGGTCCAAGGATTGTCGAGCTGTCGGGAAAGATCGACGTACACCTGGTCACCCACGAGGAGTCCAAACGCGGCTTCCGGGTGTCTTCACTCGTACCCCGCGAGCGGCGGGTGGCATCGTGGCTGGCGGCCTTCATCGTGCCGTCGGTCATCTGCGCGATCACGGTCACAATGCTGGACCCATATCTGGACACCGGCGGCGAGAGCGCGCTGTTCTTTATCGGCGTGCTGCTGGTGGGCCTGCTGGGAGGCGTTGCGCCCGCGGCGCTTTCGGCCGTGCTGTCGGGCCTGCTGCTGAACTACTACCTGATCGCACCGCGGCACAGCTTCACCATCGCCGAACCCAACAGCGCCATCACCGAATTGGTGCTGCTGCTCATCGCGGTCGCCGTCGCCGTGCTGGTCGACTTCGCAGCCAAACGCACCCGGGAAGCCCGACGCGCCTCGCAGGAGGCCGAGCTGCTGACCCTTTTCGCCGGGTCGGTGCTGCGCGGCGCCGACCTGGAAACGCTGCTCGAACGGGTACGGGAGACCTACGCCCAGCGTGCCGTCAGCATGCTGCGGGAAACCGGCGAGGAAGCGCTCGCCGGCGGGAAGAAGAGCGAAGTCATCGCCTGCGTCGGCAGAACCCCCTGCGCCACCGTCGATTCCGCCGACACCGCGATCGAAGTCGGCGACGACGAGTTCTGGATGCTGCTGGCCGGCCGACAGCTCTCCGCGCGCGACCGGCGGGTGCTCGGCGCGGTGGCCAGGCAGGCCGCGGGTTTGATCAGACAGCGTGAGCTTGCCGAAGAGGCGAGCCGCGCCGAGGCGATCGTCCGGGCCGACGAACTTCGGCGCTCACTGCTGTCGGCGGTCAGCCATGACCTGCGCACCCCGCTGGCCGCGGCCAAGGTCGCCGTCTCCAGCCTGCGCGCCGAGGACGTCGCCTTCTCCCCCAACGACACCGCGGAACTGCTGGCCACCATCGAGGAGTCGATCGACCAGCTGACCGCGCTGGTCGGAAACCTGCTCGACTCATCGCGTCTGGCCGCCGGGGTGATCCACCCAGAGCTGAGCCGGGTGTATCTGGAGGAGGCCGTGCAGCGGGCCCTGGTCAGTATCGGCAAGGGCGCCACCGGGTTCTTCCGGTCCGCCATCGATCGGGTCAAGGTCGAGGTAGCCGACGCCATGGTGATGGCCGACGCCGGGCTGCTGGAACGGGTGCTGGCCAACCTGATCGACAACGCGCTGCGTTACGCGCCCGACTGCGTGGTCCGGGTCAACGCGGGCCGGGTGGGTGATCGCGTGCTGATCAATGTCATCGACGAGGGCCCGGGGATTCCGCACGGGGCCGAGGAACAGATCTTCGAAGCGTTTCAGCGCCTTGGCGATAACGACAACACCATCGGTGTCGGCCTGGGCATGTCGGTGGCGCGCGGCTTCGTCGAAGCCATGGGCGGGACGATTACGGCCACCGACACCCCGGGCGGCGGCCTGACCGTCATCGTGGATATGGCTGCGCCACAAGCGATGGACGCGTGATGACGCGCGTCCTGGTGATCGACGACGAACCGCAGATCCTGCGTGCGCTGCGCATCAACCTGTCAGTGCGGGGCTACGAGGTGATCACCGCGTCCAGCGGTGCCGGCGCATTGCGCGCGGCCGCCGAGCACAAGCCCGACGTGGTGATCCTCGACCTCGGCCTGCCCGACATCTCCGGCATCGACGTGCTGGCCGGTCTGCGCGGCTGGCTCACCGCACCCGTTATCGTGCTCTCGGCGCGCACCGATTCCTCGGACAAGGTCGAGGCGCTGGATGCCGGCGCCGACGACTACGTGACGAAACCTTTTGGGATGGACGAATTCCTGGCGCGACTGCGGGCGGCAGTGCGGCGCAACACCGCCGCCTCCGAGCTGGAGCAACCGGTGATCGAGACCGAATCGTTCACCGTCGACTTGGCCGCCAAGAAGGTCACCAAGAACGGCAGCGAAGTGCATCTCACCCCGACCGAATGGGGAATGCTCGAGGTCCTCGTCCGCAATCGCGGCAAGCTGGTCGGCCGTGAGGAACTGCTCAAAGAGGTGTGGGGACCGGCGTATGCCACCGAAACACATTACCTGCGTGTGTATCTCGCGCAGCTGCGCCGCAAACTCGAGAACGACCCGTCGCATCCCAAGCACCTGCTGACCGAGTCGGGCATGGGATATCGCTTCGAGGCATGAAACCCGCGGCCGGGTGCGCACGCCACTCTGGCGTCCGCTCCGGTGAGTTAGTTAATTGCCCGCCTCATAGCGACAGCCGGGCCGCCTCGCGCAATGCCAGCACACGCTGGTGGATCCGATGTTCGGTGCCACGCGGCATATACCCGGGCCCATACCGGCCTCGCCCGAGTCGCAACACCCTGCCGCGTTCGACCTCCCATCGCAGCGCATCCGAGATCGCCTTCGATGGTCTCCCGCACACTCCGAAGCTGTGCCATTGCAGCGCATCGATCAATTCGGCGATGGTCGCCGGGCCGTGCACCGCCAGTTGCATCGCGAGCACGTAGCGCAATTCAATTCCGCGAAGTGTCATCCCCGGACGGTCGCATACGGGTACGACACCGCCGAGACTGTCGCTACGAGGCGGGCAAAAGGTGTGCCCTTCTTTCTAGAGGGCGGTGTGGCCTGTGTGATCTACGCCGAGATGGACAACACGATGCCGTCCAGGATGTCGTGCTCGCTGACCGTCAGCTCGCCGATGCCCGCTCGGGCACGCAGTTCGCGTGCCAACTCCTCGACCACGATCGCACCCCCGCCGATCACGTCGGCGCGACCCTCGTGCATCGGCGGCAAGGCCGCGCGCTCGGCGCGCGTCATGCCGATCAGCCGTTCGCAGACCGACAACAGGTCGTCGCCGGGTACGCACGAAAGATGAATGGCCGCAGAATCATACGCCGTCAAATTGTGGGCCAGCGCGGACAGCGTCGTCATCGTCCCGGCCAGCCCGACCCAGGTCTTCGCCCCCTCCACCGGCACCTCACCCAGCGCGACCTCCAGGCGTTCGCGCACCACCGCGCGCGCCGCCGCGACCTCCTCGGGCGTCGGTGGATCGGAATGCAGGCAGCGTTCGGTCAGCCGTACGCAGCCGATGTCGGCGGAGTAGCTGGCCGTCACTCCCCCGTCAGCATCGGCTCCGACCACTATCTCGGTGGAGCCACCGCCCAGGTCGACCACGACGAAAGGGCCCGCCGCACTGTCTAACTCGCCGACCGCCCCACGGAAAGAGAGCTCGGCCTCTTCGGCGCCGGTAATCACCTCCGCCACCGCTCCGGGCAGCACCGCGCCCAACACCTCGGCCGTCATCGCAAAGAACGCATCGCGGTTGGCGACATCGCGGGCGGCGGATGTCGCCACCATTCGCACCCGCCGCGCGCCGTGCTCGTCGATCAACGCCGCATAATCGCTCAGCGCCGCGCGGGTGCGCGCAATCGCGTCCGCCGCGAACTCACCGGTCGCGTCCACGCCCTGGCCCAGCCGCACGATCCGCGTCTCCCGGTGCACGTCAACCAGCCGGCCACCGTCGAGGTCGGCGATCAGCAAGCGAATTGAGTTGGTACCGCAGTCGATTCCCGCGAGCCTTACGTTCACCATTGGCCTGCCGCCAACACGCCCGCCATCGCGGGCTCGTCAGCCAGGATCGCCAGCGCCTCGTCGCCGAACGGATTGACGCCGGGGCCCTTGGCCAGCGAGTGGGCGATCAGTACGTGCAGGCATTTGACCCGGTCCGGCATTCCGCCGCCGGAGAACGTCGTTCCCAACGATTCGATCGCGTCTCGTTCGGCCAGATACGACTCGTGGGCGCGCCGGTAGGCGGCCGCCAACCCGGCGTCCTGGGCCAGCCGCTCGGTCATCTCGCGCATCAAGCCCGTGGTCTCCAGCCTGCTTGCAGCGGCCGTCAACGCCGGATGGGTCAGGTAGTACAGCGTCGGAAACGGCGTGCCGTCAGGTAATTTCGGCGCTGTCTTCACCACGCCGGGCTCACCATTGGGACACCGGTAGGCGATCTCGAGTACCCCGCGCGGCTCGCGCCCGAGCTGGCGCGCCACCGCTTCCAGGTCGGCATGGTCAACCACCGGGACCCGTGGGGTTCGGTGCGGGCACCGGCTCGGTCGATCCCGGCTCCGCCGGAGGGGGCGGGGGCGCAGGCGATTTGGCGGGCGGCAGGTGCGGGGCGTCGGCGATGGTGTGCCACAGCGACGTGTACCAGGGATCTCCGTTGGCCGGCTTCGCCGACGGGGATCCCGGCTGCGCGGGCTCGGCCGCCGACGGCGGAAGCTGAACCTGAAACGGGATGTCTCCTGGCTTGACGAAGCCCAGCCGCTCGCGGGCCTGCGCCGCAATGTAGGCCGGGTCGGCGAGTTTGGCCTTCCGCTGCTCCAACTCCGCGACCTGACTGCGCAGCGCAGCCTCGGTGGCGGCGAGCTGATTCATCTCGGTGCGCTGCGCGAAATAGGTGCGCACCGGTCCGGCGATGGTCAGCGTCAGCACGCAGACCACTGCGGCGAGCACCGCCGCGCGGCGCGCGGTGAAGCCCAGCCGTTGTTCGGAGCGCTGCTCAAGGGATTCGGCGGCCTGGCGCACGATGGGCTCGACGACATGCTCTTGCTGCGTACGCGTGGGATTGCGGCCGGCCTGGTTCGCGGTGGGCGACGTCCGCGACGACGGCTTGGACGACGGCTTGGCCGTGCGACGCCCCCGACCCGAATCGCCGGCCTTCCCCGGGCGGGATGCCGGGGAGCGCCGCTTCGAGTCGGGCCGTTTCGCGTCAGCCATGTCAGCCGTTGAACGTCAAGCTATTTCGCCTCCACGGCATACCGAGGGAAGGCAAGGTCACCGGCGTAGCGAGCCGCGTCGCCGAGCGCCTCCTCGATCCGCAACAGCTGGTTGTACTTGGCGACGCGCTCGCTGCGGGCCGGCGCACCGGTCTTGATCTGCCCGCTGCCGACGGCCACCGCCAAATCGGCGATCGTGGTGTCCTCGGTCTCGCCGCTGCGGTGGCTCATCATCGTGCGGTAGCCGCTGTGGTGGGCCAGCGCGACGGCGTCCAGCGTCTCGGTGAGCGTGCCGATCTGATTCACCTTGACCAGCAACGCGTTTGCGACGCCCTTGTCGATGCCCTCTTCCAGCCGTTCGGGATTGGTGACGAAGATGTCGTCGCCGACCAGCTGCACCCGGTCGCCGATCGACGCGGTCAACGTCACCCAGCCGTCCCAATCGTCTTCTGACAGCGGGTCTTCGATGGACACCAGCGGGTACGAGCCGAGCAGGCCGGCGTAGAACTCCGCCATCTGCTCGGCGGTGCGGGTGGCACCCTCGAACTTGTAGCCGGTCCCGTCGGTGAAGAATTCGGTGGCGGCCGCGTCGAGGGCCAGCGCCACGTCGGCGCCGGGCTTGAAACCGACCGACTCGATGGCCCGGCTGATCAGATCCAGGGCCGCCGTGGTGCCGGCGACGTCCGGGGCGAAGCCGCCCTCGTCGCCCAGGCCCGTACTCAGACCCTCCTTCTTGAGCACCGACTTCAGCGCGTGATACACCTCGGCGCCCCAGCGCAGCGCTTCGGCGAAGCTGGGCGCACCGATCGGCGCGACCATGAACTCCTGGATGTCGACGGCGGTGTCGGCGTGCGCGCCGCCGTTGAGGATGTTCATCATCGGCACCGGCAGGATGTGCGCGTTCGGGCCGCCCAGGTAACGGAACAGCGGCAACTCGGCGGAGTCGGCGGCGGCCTTGGCCACGGCAAGCGACACACCCAGGATCGCGTTGCCGCCCAGCCTCGACTTGTCGGGCGTGCCATCCAGATCCAGCAGCGCCTGGTCCACCAGCCGCTGGTCGTCCGCGTTCAGGCCGATCACAGCCGGACCGATCTCGTCCAGCACTGCCTGCACCGCTTTGCGCACGCCCTTGCCGCCGTAGCGCTCGCCGCCGTCGCGCAGCTCGACGGCCTCGTGCTCGCCCGTCGACGCGCCGGACGGCACCGCCGCGCGGGCAAAGGTCCCGTCGATCAGGGCTATCTCGACCTCGACCGTCGGGTTACCGCGGGAGTCGAGGATCTCGCGGGCCCCGACCTGCTCGATAATCGGCACTGAGTTCTCCTTGCTTGGACTTGCGTAGTCGCCGGTGCGCTTTCGCCGGTCAGCGATACATCCTGCTACAGCGGGTGACCTTTCGCGTAAGCGGTCGCCCAATCCCGGACGGCCCGGGCGTAGACACCGGAATTGTTGTAGGCGCGCAGCGCCGTGATCCAACCACGGGGAGTTCCGAGATCCTTTCCGCGCCAACACAGATAGCCGGCCGCCGCGAGCGCGGCGTCGTCGATGTTGTCGGGGCTGACGCGGCCGTCGTTGTGAGCGTCGACACCATAGAGCCGCCACGTCTCCGGGATGAACTGCATCGGCCCCATGGCGCGCGTCACGCCGTCGTCGTCGGTGACGGCTTCCTCGGTGTCCACGATGCGCAGGGTGCCGCCGCTGCCGTCGAGGCGGACGCCCCGAATCGGGGGGCTCACATCGCCGTTGGGGGCCAGCCGCGCGCCGCGATAGGTGCCGTGGTGGCTCTCGACCTGGCCGATGCCGGCCAGGGTGGTCCAGGCGATGTGGCATTTCGGGTTTTCCACTTCCGCGACCCGGGCGGCGTAGGCGTAGGCCTCGAGCGCGATCACCGGGATCTCCAGCCCCGCCGACCGCTGTTGCGCCCACTCCCGCAACTGATCCGCGGGCCGGCCGCTGGCATGAGTGTCCACCGCCGGCACCGCATCCCCGGCCGGCGGCGGGACGCCGTCGGGAATGAACAGGCTGAGCTGCCAGGTACAACTAGAGGCCAGCACGATCGAGGTCGCGCCGATCACGGCGGCCGCGCGCAGCCAACGCCTCGGCGACACCATGCTTTCCTGAGCTCCCCACACTCGCCTGCACCAACTTCCGCCACACCATCGTCCCATGCGTTCGGCAACTACCCGGTTGCCTCGGGCCTCGGCGCACCGACCTATCGCCGGTTTCAGCTAATCATCGGTTAGCTGCTGGTCGCCCTGGCTAGCCCGGCCAGACCGAGGCCGACCACGGTGATTCGCAACCTCATCCGCGATATTACCGAGTGGCCGATGACATATCCGGCAAACATTTCGGTGATCGCTCACGCGGACGGGCGAAAGTGTTGAAAAAAGGCGCGGGGCCCCGCGGTAACGACGTGGCCACTGCCTCAGGCGTCACCGGCCGCGGCGTCGGCGCCGGATTCCACCTCGACCAAGTCGGAGTCGGCCTCGACCGCCGACGCTTCATCGTCGAGTGCCGCCGCGACGGTCGGCCAGTGCTCACGCCACTCCTCCTCGGAGATCTCGCCGGGCGGGGCCACGTCGAACTCGTCGGGAACGTCGGTGCCGCGGCGTGCGGCCGAGATCGTCCGCTCGACGTCGCGGACCGTCTCCACGAAGCCCAGAACGGCGGCGCGCAGGGCACTTTCGGCGTCGACGTCGGCCGACACCGAGATCGAGCTGATCGCCTCGGGGATCAGGTCGGCGGGTAGGCCCGCTTTGCCGGCACGGGCAATGACCTTCTGGGCGAGCGCCAATGCGGGCTGCCCGGTGTGCACGTCGTCCATCACCGATTTCCGTGGCTTCTCGGCCGCCTTGCGCTCTTCCCACTGGGCCAGTTGTTCTTCGAGCGAAATAGATTGCCCGGCAAGCACTCCCGGTACCCGATTGCCCAGTTTGCGCATCAGGGTGGCGGCGACGTCGTCGATGGTGAAGGGAGACTGCGCCGCATCCTCGGCGATGCGGGCGTGGAACAGCACCTGCAACAGCACGTCGCCGAGCTCTTCGCGCAACGCCTCGGCGTTGCCGCTGCCGACCGCGTCCAGCAGTTCGTAGGTCTCCTCCAGCAGAAATCTGCGCAGGGAGTCGTGCGTTTGCTCGCTTTCCCATGGGCCGGCGGTGCGCAGTTTGTCCATCATCGCCACGGCATCGACCAGCCGTTCACCACGTGGCGTCTCGGGCGCCGAGATCAGCCGGGCACCGGCCGCCAACCGTGCGACGACGGCGGGGTGCTCGCGGTCCGACGACAGCAGCACCGGCGCGTCGTCGCCGGAGTGCACCGGGCGCGCCGCTGACAGCGACCAGGGCACCGCGACGGGCATCTCCTCGGTGTATTGCACCTCGCCGGACAGGTGCTCGATGGCTTCGACGGGGACCAGCGAGGGCCGGCGGGGGTCGAACAAGACGACGATCAACTGCGCCCCTCCTCCTCATCGCTTCGCTCTGCATCGTCGCTGGCGCGGATCATCGCGCCTGTCGCTCCTCACTTGCCATCGATGCAGGCAGCTCACTCGTTATACCAATATCTGTCTGCGGTTTACCCTGCAGTGCCGTCACCAGGTTGGCCACCATCTGCACCAGCTCGACATCGCGCAGACGCGGCGCGCCGACCCCGCCGGCCCGCGGGATGGGAACCTGCACCGTCGACGTCGTGGCCCGATAGCTCGCCGCCGGATACATCCGCTTGAGTCGCACCTGAGCGGAATCCGGCAACGTCATCGGCGACAGGCGCACGGTCGACGCCGACGCCGCGGACACCTCGGTGATGCCGGCGGCGCGGCACAGCAGCCGCAGGCGCGCCACCGCCACCAGCCGAAGGGCCGGCTCGGGTAGCGCCCCGTACCGGTCGACGAGTTCCTCGACCACCGCGTCGATCTCACCGTCGGAGGACGCCGCGGCCAGCCGCCGATACCCTTCCAGGCGCAGCCGGTCACTGGCGATGTAGTCCGGCGGCAGGTGCGCGTCGACCGGCAGGTCGATGCGCACGTCCTTGGGCTCCTCGGTGGTGGTGACGGTCTGGCCGTCGGCGGCCGCCCGGTAGGCCTCCACCGCCTCGCCCACCAATCGGACGTACAGGTCGAAGCCGACCCCGGCGACGTGTCCGGACTGTTCGACCCCCAACACGTTGCCGGCGCCGCGGATTTCGAGGTCCTTCATCGCGACGGCCATGCCCGCGCCCAACTCGTTGTTCTGCGCGATGGTGGCCAGCCGGTCGTAGGCCGTCTCGGTCAGCGGCGAGTGCGGCGGATAAAGGAAGTAGGCGTAGCCACGCTCTCGGCTGCGGCCGACCCGGCCGCGCAGCTGGTGCAGCTGCGAGAGACCGAAGGTGTCGGCGCGCTCGACGATCAGCGTGTTGGCGTTGGAGATGTCCAGCCCAGTTTCCACGATCGTGGTGCACACCAGGATGTCGTATTCGCGGTTCCAGAACCCCTGCACCGTGCGCTCGAGCCGTTCTTCGGGCATCTGCCCGTGCGCGACGACGACGCGCGCCTCGGGCACCAGCTCCCGGATCCGGGCGGCCGTCCGGTCGATCGAGCTGACCCGGTTGTGCACGTAGAAGACCTGCCCGTCGCGGAGTAGCTCGCGCCGCAGGGCGGCCGCGACCTGCTTGTCGTCCTGCGGCCCGACGTAGGTCAGCACCGGATACCGCTCTTCGGGCGGCGTCAGGATGGTCGACATCTCGCGGATCCCGGCCAGGCTCATCTCCAGCGTCCGCGGGATGGGGGTGGCGCTCATGGTCAGCACGTCGACGTGGGTGCGCAGGCTCTTGATGTGCTCCTTGTGCTCGACGCCGAACCGCTGCTCCTCGTCGACCACGACCAGCCCGAGGTCCTTCCAGCGCACGCCGGTCTGCAGCAGCCGGTGCGTGCCGATCACCACGTCCACCGATCCGTCGGCCAGCCCCTCGATGACGGCCTTGGATTCGGCCGCGTCGGTGAACCGGGACAGGCCCTTGACGGTCACCGGGAATCCGGTCATCCGGTCGCTGAAGGTCTGCAGATGCTGGTCGGCCAGCAGGGTGGTTGGCACCAGCACGGCCACCTGCTTTCCGTCCTGGACCGCCTTGAACGCCGCCCGCACCGCGATCTCGGTCTTGCCGTAGCCGACGTCGCCGCAGATCACCCGGTCCATCGGGATCGGCTTTTCCATGTCGCCCTTGACCTCGGTGATCGCGGTCAGCTGGTCAACCGTCTCGGCGTAGCCGAACGCGTCTTCCATCTCGGCCTGCCAGGGCGTGTCCGGACCGAACGCGTGGCCCGGGCTGGCCTGCCGCTTGGCGTACAGCGACACCAGCTCGCCGGCGATCTCGCGCACCGCGCGGCGGGCCTTGGTCTTGGTGTTGGTCCAGTCGCTGCCGCCCAGCTTGCTCAGCGCGGGCGCCTGCCCGCCGACGTACCGCGACAGCTGGTCCAGCGAATCCATCGGCACATACAGCTTGTCCGAGCCGCCACCCCTCTTGCTCGAGGCGTATTCGAGCACCAGGTACTCGCGGCGCGCGCCGCCGACGGTGCGCTCGACCATCTCCACGAACCGGCCGATGCCGTGCTGGTCGTGCACCACCAGATCACCGGCCGTGAGCGCCAACGGGTCAACGGTGTTGCGCCGCTTGGCCGCCAGGCGCTTGCCCTCGACGGCCGCCACCCGGCTGCCGGTCAGGTCGGTCTCGGTGATCACCACCAACGTGGCGCCGGGGATGATGACGCCGTCGTGCAGCGGGCCCTTGAGCACCCCGACCACGCCAGCTTTGGGGGCGGCGCCCGATTCGAGCATGGCGGCGGGGGTGTCGCATTCGGCCAGCCGTTCCACCACGCGGTGCGCGGTGCCGGCGCCGGGTGCGACGACGGCGGCGTAGCCGCCCGTGCTGACGTGCGCGCGCAGCATCGCGAAGATGCCGTCGATGTCGTGCTGGTGCCCGCGCGCCGACGGCGCCGACCGGATCTCCAGCTCTACGGCCGACTCGTCGGACAGCTGGCTCAGCGTCCACCACGGATGCCCGCCGCGGGCCGCCGCGGCTCGCACGTCATCGAGTTCGGCGAAACCCGATCCGCCGAACTGCGTCACGTCGACGGGGGCGTCGGTGCCCAGCGCGGCAACCGACCACGACGCTTCGAGGAATTCGCTGCCGGTCTTGATCAGGTCGGCGGCCCGGGTGCGGACCTTCTCCGGATCGCACAGCAAGACCGGTGTGCGCTGGGCCAATTGGTCGGTGAGCAGCACGTGTTCGCCGGGCCGAAGCACCGGCAACAGCGCCTCCATACCGTCGACCGCGATGCCCTCGGCGATCTTGGCCAGCATGTCGGTGACGCTGCCGGTGATGGCGGGCTCGGTGGTGCGGTGCCGCGCGGCCAGCTCGGCGGCGCGCTCACGCACCTCATCGGTGAGCAGCAGTTCGCGGCAGGCCACCGCGATCAGGGTGTCGACGTCGAGCTCCGGGATCGAGCGCTGATCGGCGACCGAGAACATCCGCATCTCGCTGACCTCGTCGCCCCAGAACTCGATGCGCACCGGGTGCTCGGCTGTCGGCGGGAAGACGTCGAGAATGCCTCCGCGCACGGCGAATTCGCCGCGCCGGCCGACCATGTCCACCCGGGTGTAGGCCAGCTCGGCGAGCCGGGTGATCACGCCCTCGAATTCGATTTCCGCGCCCACGCTCAACGTGACCGGCTCCACCAGCCCCAGCTGCGGCGTCATCGGCTGCAGCAACGAGCGCACCGCGGTCACCACCACCCGCAAAGGGGGCCCGGATGGGCGCCCGTCAGGACCGAGGCCGGGATGGGCCAGCCGGCGCAACACCGTCAACCGGGCGCCGACGGTGTCGACGCCGGGCGAAAGTCGTTCGTGGGGCAGGGTTTCCCACGACGGAAAGACCGCGACGGCGTCGCCGAAGACGCCGCGCAGTTCAGCGGTCAAGTCGTCGGCTTCGCGCCCGGTCGCGGTGACTACCAGCAGAGGACCCAACCGCGCCAGCGCACTGGCGACGAATAGCCGTGCGCTGGCTGGACCCACCAGGTGTAATTCGGCCGGCGAAGCGGCCGCGCTGTCGATCAGCTGCTGGAAGGTCGGCGCGGTGAGCGCCAATTCAACGAGCCCCGCGATCGGGGTTTCTGGGCGAGCAGCCCCCGGTGCGGTCATGATGAATTCCATTCTAGGGGCCCTCGGTGTCCGGGCCGGACACACCGAACCTCGTCAATATCGAGCTCTCCGGCGTCAAGGGATCGTAAGGAAGGCACCACCGGGTTACCCGCGGACGCACGTTGAATTCATGACATTGCTGGACATCCTGCCGTCTCTCGGTCAGGCGGCTTCCCCGCGTTTCGATCCCGCGATCTGGCCCATCACCGCACACCCCGACGAGGCGGGCAGGCTGTGCGTCGGCGGTGTACCACTGACCGATATCGCCGACGAGTTTCACACCCCGGCCTACGTCATCGACGAAACCGACTTCCGGCATCGCGCCCGCCGCTACCGCAAGGCGCTGCGCGGCGTCGAGGTGGTGTACGCCGGGAAGTCGCTGCTGAGCACCGCGGTGGCCCGCTGGGCCCGCGACGAAGGCCTCGGGCTCGACGTCTGCTCCAGCGGCCAGCTGGCCGTCGCCCTTGCCGGCGGAGTCGACCCCGCGCGCATCGTCATGCACGGCAACGCGAAATCGCCCGAGGAGCTGCGCGAAGCGGTGCGGGTCGGGGTGGGACGCATCGTGCTGGATTCGGGCATGGAAATCGCCTACCTCGCCGGGCTGGCACAGCGCCGCCAGCGGGTGCTCATTCGGGTGACCCCGGACATCGACATCCACGGCCACCGGGCGGTCACCACCGGCATCAGCGACCAGAAGTTCGGGTTCACGCTGCATGGCGACCGCGCCGACGTCGCGGCCCAGCGGGTGCTCGCGCACCCGATACTCGACCTGGTCGGCCTGCATTGCCATATCGGCTCCCAGGTCACCGACGCCGACCTGTACGGCGAAGCGATCCGCCGGATGATCGCGGCAATGGCCGACATCCGAACCAGGCACGGCGTCATCCTCACCGAGCTCAACATCGGCGGCGGCCACGCCATCCCCTATCTGGCCGGCGACCGCGAGCTCAACCTCGAACAGTTGGCCGACGTCATCGAGAACGCACTCGACGAAGCCTGCGCCGCCGAACATTTCCCGCGGCCCCAGATGGTGGCGGAGCCGGGGCGGGCCATCTGCGGCCGGGCCGGCGTGACGCTGTACCGGGTGTGCTCGATCAAAACCCAGCCGGGTGGACGCACCTTCGTCGCGGTGGACGGCGGCATGAGCGACAACCCGCGGGTGTCGCTCTACGGCGCGCAATACACGGCCGCGCTGGCCAACCGGCATGCGCTGGGGCCCAAGCACCGGGTCACCGTCGTCGGCCGGCACTGCGAGGCGGGCGACGAGATCGCCCGCGACATCGAGCTGCCCGCGGACCTGCACCCCGGCGACCTGTTGGCCGTGGCCTGCACCGGCGCCTACCACCACAGCATGGCGTCGAACTACAACATGGTCGGCCGCCCGGCGCTGGTGGCGGTCAAGGACGGGCACGTCCGCGAATTGGTTCGCCGGGAGACCGTCGCCGACCTGCTGGCCCGCGACTGCGGTTAGCCCGCGCGGCTACTCGTCCTGCAGCCGAGGGTCGGCCTCCAGGTGGGTCAGCCCGTTCCACATCAGGTTGACCAGGTGGGCGGCCACCACTTCCTTCTTGGGTTCCCGCGTATCGAGCCACCACTGGGCCGTCATCGACACCGAGCCGACGAGGGCCTGGGCGTACAGCGGCGCCAGCCCGGGATCCAGGCCACGGCGGGAGAAATCGCCGGCCAGGATGGAGCTGACCTGGTTCACGGCGTCATTGAGCAGGCTGGAGTAGGTGCCCGAGCTGATCGCGGCCGGTGAGTCGCGGATCATGATCCGGAAGCCGTCGGTGCGCTGTTCGACGTAGGTGAGCAGCGCCAGTGCGACGCGCTCGACGCGTACCCGCGACCGGTTGTTGGTCAGCGACGAGGTGATGCCGTCCAGCAGCGCGGACATCTCGCGGTCGACGACGACCGCGTAGAGGCCTTCCTTGCCGCCGAAGTGCTCGTAGACCACCGGTTTGGACACGTTGGCGCGCAGCGCGATCTCCTCGATCGAGGTGCCTTCGTATCCGCGTTCGGCGAACAGCGTGCGCGCGATGCCGACGAGCTGCTGGCGGCGCTCGGTGCCGGTCATCCGGGCGCGCGGCGCCCGCACTTCCTTCTCCACCTTGTCCGGGTCACGATCGAGCACGGCCACGTCAATCAGCGTATCGGTGAACAGCCGACAAGCGGCCCGCATCGTCGTCAGACTAAAGTCTTCTTGGCGCCGTCGGTATAAAACCGCCGCTCGCCATCGGTTAGCGATCCGTCGTGGTGTAATCGGCAGCACCTCTGATTTTGGTTCAGATAGTTCAGGTTCGAGTCCTGGCGACGGAGCTTTGATTGCTGATTGCGATATCCCATCGTTTTTTGCCTTCACCGCAGCTGAAGTGACACGCTTGACGGCGTGTCGGCGCTTGAAGCGCGCAGCCCGCGCGAACCAACGCAAGGAGGGTTGATGTCGTCTCCTGGTGATACCGCGGTCCTGGTGCTGGCGGCCGGGCCCGGCACCCGGATGCGCTCGGACACCCCGAAAGTCCTGCACACCATCGGTGGGCGCAGCATGCTGTCCCATCTTCTGCACGCGATCACCAAGGTGGCTCCCCAGCACCTGGCCGTCGTCCTGGGCCATGATCACGAGCGGATCGCCCCGCTGGTGGCCGACTGGGCCGACGCCCTGGGACGCCCCATCGATGTGGCGCTGCAAGAGCGCCCCCGCGGCACCGGCGACGCCGTGCTGTGCGGCCTGTCCGCGCTGCCCCCCGACTACGCCGGGGTCGTCGTCGTCACCTCGGGCGACACCCCGCTGCTGGACGCCGACACCCTGGCCGACCTGATCGCCACCCACAGCGCGGCGCCGGCCGCGGTCACCGTGCTGACCACCACGGTGAGCGACCCCAGCGGCTACGGCCGCATCCTGCGCACCCAGGACAACGAGGTGATGGCGATCGTGGAACACGCCGACGCCACGCCCTCGCAACGCGAGATCCGTGAGGTAAACGCCGGCGTCTACGCCTTCGACACCGCGGCGCTGCGCTCCGCGCTGAATCGGTTGAGCTCCAACAACGCTCAGCAGGAGCTCTACCTGACCGACGTCATCGCCATCTTGCGCGGCGACGGCCTGGCCATCCACGCCCGCCACGTCGATGACAGCGCGCTGGTGGCCGGCGTCAACAACCGCGTCCAACTGGCGCAGCTGGGTGCCGAACTGAACCGCCGCATCATCGCGGCCCATCAGATGGCCGGCGTCACCATCGTCGACCCGACCACCACCTGGATCGACGTCGACGTCAGCATCGGGCGCGACACCGTCATCCAGCCGGGGACGCAGCTGCTCGGCCGCACCCAGGTCGGGAGCCACTGCGTCGTCGGGCCGGACACCACCCTGACCGACGTCAGCGTCGGCGACGGCGCCTCGGTGGTCCGCACCCACGGCACCGCGTCGTCGATCGGCGCCGGCGCGACCGTCGGACCGTTCACCTATCTGCGACCCGGCACGGTGCTGGGCGACGACGGCAAGCTCGGCGCGTTCGTCGAGACCAAGAACGCCACCATCGGCACCGGCTCGAAAGTGCCGCACCTGACCTACGTCGGGGACGCGGACATCGGCGAACACAGCAACATCGGCGCGTCCAGCGTGTTCGTCAACTACGACGGCGAATCCAAGCGGCGGACCACCATCGGCTCGCACGTGCGCACCGGCTCGGACACCATGTTCGTCGCGCCGGTGACCGTCGGCGACGGCGCCTACACCGGGGCGGGCACGGTGGTGCGCAACGACGTCCCGCCCGGAACGCTCGCGGTATCCGCCGGTCCACAACGCAACATCGAAGGATGGGTGCGCCGCAAGCGCCCGGGCAGTGCGGCCGCGCAGGCCGCCGAGGCCGCCGAGAAAGCCGCCGGTCAGAGCGTCACGGCCGGCTCAGCGCCAGAAGCCGAACCGACACCGTGAATTTGCTAGCTGGCAACCCGGCCATCGTTCCGTACCATTCGCTTCGTACGATGGGGCCTTCCATCCCCCACCCCGATTTGGCGAGGGCAGTGCGTTGAGCCACGACTGGACCGATAACCGCAAAAACTTGATGCTCTTCTCCGGCCGCGCGCATCCGGAGTTGGCCGAGCAGGTGGCCAAGGAACTCGACGTCCACGTCACCGCACAGACCGCGCGGGAGTTCGCCAACGGCGAGATCTTCGTGCGGTTCCACGAATCGGTGCGCGGGTGTGACGCCTTCGTCCTGCAGTCGGCCCCGGACCCGGTCAACAACTGGCTGATGGAACAACTGATCATGATCGACGCCCTCAAGCGGGGCAGCGCCAAGCGGATCACCGCGGTCATGCCGTTCTACCCCTATGCCCGGCAGGACAAGAAGCACCGCGGCCGCGAGCCGATCTCGGCTCGGCTGGTCGCCGACCTGCTCAAGACCGCCGGCGCGGACCGGATCGTCACCGTCGACCTGCACACCGACCAGATCCAGGGCTTCTTCGACGGGCCCGTCGATCACATGCGCGGGCAGAACCTGCTGACCGGCTACATCCGCGACAACTACCCCGACGGCAACATGGTGGTCGTCTCGCCCGACTCCGGCCGGGTGCGCATCGCCGAGAAATGGGCCGACGCGCTGGGCGGCGTCCCGCTGGCCTTCATTCACAAGACCCGCGACCCGCGGGTGCCCAACCAGGTGGTGTCCAACCGCGTCGTCGGTGAGGTGCAGGGGCGGACCTGCGTCCTGATCGACGACATGATCGACACGGGCGGCACCATCGCCGGCGCGGTCAAGTTGCTGCGCGACGAGGGCGCCGGTGACGTGATCATCGCGGCCACCCACGGCGTGCTGTCCGATCCGGCCGCCGAGCGGCTGGCCGCCTGCGGCGCCCGGGAAGTGATCGTGACGAACACCCTGCCGATCGGCGAGGAGAAGCGCTTCCCCCAGCTGACGGTCCTGTCCATCGCGCCGCTGCTGGCCAGCACCATCCGCGCCGTCTTCGAAAACGGTTCGGTCACCGGGCTTTTCGACGGAGACGCCTAGATGGCCGATTCCGTCATCTATCACAACCCCAAATGCAGCACCTCGCGCAAGACGCTGGATTTATTGCGGGACAACGGCATTGAGCCTACTGTCGTCCAATACCTGAAAACCCCGCCGTCGCGCAGCGAGCTGGTGAAGATGATCCGCGACGCCGGCATCGACGTGCGCGCTGCGGTGCGCAAGCGGGAAGCCCTCTACGAGGAGCTCGATCTCGCGGCCGCGAACGATGACCGCTTGCTCGACGCCATGGTCGAACACCCCATCCTGATCGAACGACCCTTCGTCGTCACGCCGAAGGGCACTCGGCTGGCCCGCCCGATCGACGCGGTCCGCGAGATTCTGTGAATCGGCTCGGCCGCCTCGTGGCCGCTGCCGCGACGGTTGCGGCGGCTTTCTTCGCCGCCGCCTGCGCACCGAAACCGCCTGACTACCAATCGATCCTGTCCAACACCCCCACCACCACGACCACCAAGCCGGCGGAGAAGCCGGTTCCGCTGTCGCAGTATCTGCAAAGCATCGGGGTGACCGGAGAGCCGGTGGCGCCGGGATCGCTGCCCGACCTGACGGTGTCGATACCCACACCGCCGGGCTGGTCGCCGTTCACCAGCCCGAACATCAGCCCGCAGACGTTGATCATCTCGCAGGGCGGCAAGTTTCCGACGGCGAGGCTGGTGGTGTTCAAGCTCAACGGCGACTTCGACGCCGCCCAGGTCATCAAGCACGGCAACGACGATGCCCAACTGTTCGAGAACTTCAAGCAACTGGACGCCTCGGGCGCGCCCTATAACGGCTTCCCCTCGTCGATGATCCAGGGCAGCTACGACCTCGACGCTGGTATGCGGCTGCACAGCTGGAACCGGATCGTCATCGCGACCGGATCACCGCCCGCGCGCCAGCGTTATCTTGTGCAGTTGACCATCACCGGCTTCGCCAATCAGGCCGCCGCGCAGGCGAGCGACATCGACACGATCATTCACGGGTTTGTCGTCGCGGCGAAGTGATTGGCGATACGGCGCTGATCTCAACGAAATTGCCGTCACGGTCGTAATCGACAATCAAACACAGCCCTGACGGCAATCTCGGCGGCCGTTCGGCGGCGCGGCGCGCTCCGCGATTAGTGTTGTCTGCCATGACTGGCTGGACCGCCGCTGATCTACCGTCGTTCGCCGAACGAACCGTCATCATCACCGGCGCCAACAGCGGGCTGGGCGCCGTGACCGCCCGCGAGCTGGCGCGACGAGGGGCCACGATCATCATGGCCGTCCGCGACATCCGCAAGGGCGAGGCCGCGGCCCGCCGGATGGCCGGTCGGGTCGAGGTGCGGGAGCTCGATCTGCAGGACCTGTCGTCGGTGCGGCGATTCGCCGACGGGGTGGGCCAGGCCGACGTCCTGATCAACAACGCCGGCATCATGGCCGCCCCCTTCGGCCTGACGGTCGACGGCTTCGAGACCCAGATCGGCACCAATCACCTCGGCCATTTCGCGCTGACGAACTTACTGCTGCCCAAGCTGACCGATCGGGTGGTGACCGTGTCGTCGATGGCGCACTGGCCCGGAACCATCAACCTCGACGACCTGAACTGGCAGAACCGGCGCTACTCGCCGTGGCTGGCCTACAGCCAGTCCAAGCTCGCCAACCTGCTGTTCACCAGCGAGCTGCAGCGCCGCCTGACCGCCGCCGGTTCCCCGCTGCGCGCGCTCGCCGCCCACCCCGGCTATTCGCACACGAACCTGCAGGGCGCCTCCGGCCGCAAGCTGGGTGACACGTTGATGTCGGCCGTCACCCGGGTGGTCGCGACGGACGCCGATTTCGGCGCCCGGCAAACCCTGTACGCAGCGTCCCAGGATCTGCCCGGCGACACCTTCGTGGGCCCGCGATTCGGCCAGATCGGCCGGACGCAACCGGTCGCGCGCAGCCGGCGGGCCCGGGACACGGCCACCGCGTCGGCGCTGTGGTCGCTGTCCGAGCAGCTCACGAAGACCCAGTTTCCCCTCTGAGCACGTCCGTCACGTGAGCTCCTCGCCGACGGATAGACGTTTTGCCCGCCTTCGAGCGACAACCCAGGTCGACCGCACCACGGCCGCACACGACCGCACACGACCGCACACGACCGCAAAAGCAACATGCCCCCGGCAAGTGACGGGTGTGACAAGACCGCGACCGGCCACGAATTTCCCCTGTGAGGTGCGGATGCGCTAACCTGGCCGGGCGTCACGGCGAGGGTGGCTGGCTGGCCAGCACCGTTATCGACGGAGACCGACGAATCGTCGCGACCCCGGCCGTGCCCCGAACACAGGCGAGCACACAGGAGCGACAAGATGGCCAAGCAAGCACTCAACCAGCTCAAGGTCGCGGTCCGCGGCGAGACGGGCAAGGGTGCGTCGCGGCGGGCCCGCCGCGACGGCAAGATCCCGGCCGTCCTCTACGGCCACGGCTCCGCCCCGCAGCACCTGGAATTGCCCGGCCATGACTTCGCGGCGGTGCTCCGGCACGCCGGCACCAACGCGGTGCTGACCCTCGACATCGAGGGCAAGGAGCAGCTGGCGCTCACCAAGTCGCTCGACATCCACCCCATTCGCCGCACCATTCAGCACGCCGACCTGCTGGTCGTGCGTCGCGGCGAGAAGGTCGTCGTCGAGGTCCGCGTCGTCATCGAGGGCGACGCCGTGCCCGGCACCCTGGTGACGCAGGACGCCAGCGCCATCGAGATCGAGGCCGACGCCCTGTCGATTCCCGAGCAGTTGACGGTGTCGGTTGAGGGCGCCGAGCCCGGCACCCAGTTCTCCGCCGGACAGATCGCCCTGCCCAACGGTGTCAACCTGATCTCCGACCCGGAGACGCTGGTGGTCAACGTCGTCACCGCGCCGACGGAGGAGGAGCTCGCCGAAGAGGGCGCCGGCGAGGTCACCGAGGAAGCCGCTGCGGCCGAAGGCGAGGAAGCGGGCGAGACCGGCGAAGAAGAGGCCGCCGAAGCCGAGTCCGAGTAGGCGGATCACAACGTGGCCGAGCCGTTGCTGGTCGTCGGCCTGGGCAATCCCGGAGACAACTACGCCCGGACGCGACACAACGTCGGCTTCATGGTCGCCGACCTGCTCGCGGCGCGGATGGGTTCGAAGTTCAAGGCGCACAAGCGTTCCGGCGCCGAGATCGTCAGCGGCCGCCTCGCCGGGCACTCGGTGATCGTGGCCAAGCCGCGCTGCTACATGAACGAATCCGGCCGTCAGGTCGGCCCTCTGGCGAAGTTCTATTCGGTGACACCGGGCGACATCATCGTCATACACGACGATCTCGACTTGGACTTCGGCCGTATCCGGCTCAAGATCGGCGGCGGCGAAGGTGGCCACAACGGTCTGCGTTCGGTCGGGAACGCTCTGGGCAGCAAGGACTTTCAGCGGGTTCGCATCGGGATCGGCCGTCCGCCCGGACGCAAGGATCCGGCGGTGTTCGTGCTGGAGAACTTCGGCGCCGCTGAGCGCCCCGAGGTCCCCACCATTTGCGAGCAGGCCGCGGATGCCACCGAGTTGCTGATCGAACTGGGGCTAGAGCCCGCGCAGAACCGCGTCCACGCCTGGTAGCCGCCGCGTAGCCGGACTAGGTGACCAGGTCGAGCGACGTGGATCGGCGCAACTTGCCCGACGGCGTCTTCGGGATGGTGCCCGGGCCGAGCACCACCACGTTGCGCGGCCGGACGTCGACCTCGGCCACCACCTCGCGGGCGACCCGGTGCTCGATGCGGCGCACCTCGGCCTGGTCCTGGTAGGCGTTGGACTCCACGGCCACCGCGAACGTCTCGCGGGAATGGCCGGCGTCCAGGCGCACGGCGACCGCGCAGCCCGGCCGCACACCCTCGACGCGGCAAGCGGCGCGCTCGATGTCGGTGGGATAGATGTTGCGGCCCGCCATGATGATGACGTCCTTGACGCGGCCGCACACCACCACGTGGCCTTCCTCGGTCAGGTAGCCGAGGTCACCGGTGTCGTACCAGCCGTGCTCGTCCTGGGCCGAGATGAACCCGCCCATGGTGAGGTAGCCGGGCGTCAGCGACTCGCCGCGCAGCTCGATGACTCCGACCCCGCGCGCCGGCATCACCTCGCCGTTCTCGTCGATGATGCGCGCCTCGAGGTCCTTCAGCAGCGGGCCGAGCGTGGCCAGCCGGCGGGTGTTGCCCTTGGTGGCGGGCACGGCCCGGCGCAGGGCGGCCAGCAGGTCGGCGTCGACCTCGTCGACCACCAGACCGGCGTTGCACTCCGAGAAGGACACGGCCAGCGTGGTCTCGGCCATGCCGTAGGCCGGCAGGATCGCCGACGGCCGCAGGCCGAAGGGCTTGCCCGCGTCGAGCAGGTCCTCGACGTCGGCGGGCTCGACGGGCTCGGCGCCGGACAGCGCGAACCGCAGGGTCGACAGGTCGAAGTCGCCGGGCTTGGCCTGCCGGCGCAGCCGCTTGGCCAGCAGCGCGTAGGCGAAGTTGGGCGCCGCGGTCATGGTGCCCTTGTACTTGTCGATGAGCTTGGCCCACAGCAGCGTGTCCCGCAGGAAGTCCATCGGGGTGACCTTGACCAGCTCGGCACCGAAGTACATCGGGATGGTGAGGAATCCGACCATGCCCATGTCGTGGAAGCAGGGCAGCCAGCTGACCATGACGTCCTTGTCGACGTCGTACTGGGCGCCGATGAACATCGCCTCGGCGTTGGAGTAGATGTTGCGGTGGGTGATCTGTACCGCTTTGGGCGATCCGGTCGATCCCGACGTCAGCTGCATCAGCGCGAGCGCGTCCTCGCCGACCTCGACGGGGTCGACCGGTTCCGCCGCGAGCAGATCGGCAACGGTGACGACGTGAATGCCCTTCTCCTCGAGGACCGGGATGGCCACCAGGAAGGGCTCCGAGACGACGACGGCCTTCGCCTCGATCATGCCGATGACGTTCATGGTGTCCTCGGCCCACACCGCTAGGTCCGTGCGTGGCGTTGGCTGGTGCAGCATGGTGAGGCTCGCGCCGCGCATCCACAGGCCCTGCGCCGTCGGCGCGATCTCCACCGGATAACCGGCGAGCACGCCGACCGCGTCGCCGGGCCCGATGCCCGCGGCGGCCAGGCCACCCGCGATACGGCGCGCGCGTTCGTGGACCTCTCCCCAGGTGTGACGGACCGGTTCGTGGGGTTCACCGGTGACCATGCCCGTCGTCGCGGACCGGGCATTGCGGTACATCTTCTCGGTAAACCTGCTCACAAATCCTCCTCGGTTGCAGCCCTCGTACCAACGCCCCGGATTTCATGGTCCGCCCGCTGGGTAGCGCTTCGCCGCAAGCACGCCAACACAGTTGAGCGGCGGTTAGGTCTCGGATCGATGATGCGTCCGCATCCGCCGCGATCCGGCAGCGCTTCCGGTCACCGCGCCTCATCTTAAACTCCTCTTAGGGAGGCGCCAAACCAACGCACACGTTGGGAAGAAATTCACACTTCGGTGGGTGTAGGCACCACGCGCGCGCCCACCACCGGCCCACTGGCGACCCGCACCGTGCGGCAGACACCCGCGCCGGACACCTCGGTCCCGATGTCGACCGCGGCGGCCGCCGACGAGCACAGGAAGGCGCACGTCGGGCCCGAACCGGACACGATGCCCGCCAGCGCCCCGGCCTGGGCACCGGCGCGCAACGTCCGCCGCAGGGCGGGGTGCAGGCTCACCGCGGCCGCCTGCATCTCATTGCCCAGCAGCGGCGCCAACTGCTCGGCGTCGCCGGCGGCCAGGGCGGCCAGCACCGGCCCGGGAGCGGGCAACCGGGGCGGATTTCCCGCCTCGCGCAGCCGGTCCAGCTCGGCGAACACGGCCGGCGTCAGCAGCTCACTATCGGCGAACGCCAGCACCCAGTGGAAGGTGTTGCGGGACAACACGGTCGCTAACTCCTCACCGCGGCCGGTGCCCAGCGCGGTTCCGCCGTGCAGCGCGAACGGCACGTCACTGCCCAAGCGGGCGGCCAGCATGCGCAGATCGCGGCGGGGCACGTTGAGCTCCCACAGCGAGTTCATCGCGACCAGCACTGCCGCAGCGTCGGCGCTGCCACCGGCCATACCGCCGGCCACCGGAATGGTCTTGTCGATCATGATCGACACATCCGGCGCCCGGCCGACGTGTTCGGCCATCAGCTCGGCGGCCTGCCAGGCGAGGTTGCGTTCGTCGGTGGGCAGCGTCTCGGCGCCCTCGCCGACGATCTCTAACGAGAGCACATCGGCGTTGCGGACCGTCACCTCGTCGAGCAGCGAGACGGCCTGAAAGATCGTGTTCAGCTCGTGATAGCCGTCCTCGCGGCGGTCACCGACCGCCAGGTAGAGGTTGACTTTTCCGGGCACCCGAACCGTGACCGAGCCGGTGGGAACCCACTGCGCGGCGGTGTTGCCATCAGACGCTGACACCGCAGCAGACTATCGCTGCAACCGGCAGATCACACGCAACGGCGCCCCGGCGGCCGCCGTCAGCCCGCGGACGCTCCCTGCTCGGCGGTCGCTGCTGTGCCAGGGGGCCGATCGGCGGACCGCTGCCGCAACCGGACGAAGTCGTCGATGGAAAGGGTCTCACCGCGGCGGGCGGGGTCGATGCTGGCGGCCAGCAGCCGATCCGCCGACTCGTTGCCCGAGCCGGCCCAGCCCACGAACGCATTACGGCACGTCTTGCGCCGCTGCCCGAACGCGATGTCGACCAGTTCGAACACCTGGCGGCGGAAGGCTTCGTCGGTGGGCCACGGCGAGGTCGCGTACCGGTCGATGCGAACCAGGCCGGAGTAGACGCGGGGAATCGGCCAGAAGACGGTCGGCGACACCATGCCGCAGCGACGAACCCCACCGAAGAAGCGCACCTTGACGCTGGGCACGCCGTATTCCTTGCCACCCGGCTCGGCGGCCAGCCGCTCGGCGACCTCGGCCTGCACCATGACGGTCACGGTGCGAATGGACTCAAACTCGGCGAGCAGGTGCAACAGCGCCGGAACGGCGACGTTGTAGGGCAGATTCGCGACCACCGCGGTCGGCGGGACGGCGAGCTCGTCGCGGCGCAGGGTCAAGACATCGCGATTGACCACCGTCAGGCGCTGGCTTTCGCTGTTGGAGTGCTCGGTGACGGTTTGTGGCAGCCGTTCGGCCAGTACCGGATCGATTTCGACGGCGGTGACGGAGGAGCCGCGGTCGAGCAATGCCAGGGTCAGCGACCCCAGCCCGGGCCCGACTTCCAGGACGTGGTCAGACCGGCCCACCCCGGAGGTCGAAACGATCCGGCGCACCGTATTCGCGTCGTGAACGAAGTTTTGGCCGAGGGATTTCCGTGGCCGAAATTCAAGTTCTTTCGCCAGCCGCCTGATCTCGGAACGCCCGAGCAGCCGAACGGTCAGCGTGCACCAGCTCTTCCGCTGCACACTGGCCACGCGCCCCAACCCTGGCGCTCACGGGTCACCTCGGCAACGGTGATCTGCTCTTCACGGGTGGCGAGGTCGGCGCGAGAGGCGAACCGCAAACCGCCGTTGCGCTCCCAGGTGCCCTGGTCGAACTGCACACCGCCGTAATACCCGTTTCCAGTGTTGATCGCCCAGTTTCCGCCCGCCTCGCAGCTCGCGATCGCATCCCAGACGGAACCGTCGCTGACCGGAGGCACCTCGGTGCCGGGCTTGGTGCCGATGCGCACCACCGAGTCGCGGGCGGGCGTGATCACCGTGTTGGCGATCGGCAGCCGGCCCGTCTCGACGCCGTTGACGGTGGCCACCGAGAAGGTGACGTCTTGGGTGCCCGGGCTGCCCGGATCCTCGACGACCTGGCGGCTCATGTTCATGCCCGGATCTTCGATGCGACGGGCGGTGGGCGGCAGCGGGATTCGCTCGGTGACCTGCTGGATCCGGTTACGGGTGACCTGGACTTCCATCCCGTCGACGATCGGCATGCTCGCGGGGGGCGTCACCTGGTCGCTGTCCAGCAGCGGTGCGCCCGCGGCGCTCAACAGGCCGGCGACGTTGGGCGCCGCCAGGTGCACATTGCGGATAGCGCCGGCGTCGTTGATGCGGACGGTCTTGGCGCTGACCACGGGCAGCGCCATTCCGGCCAGCGGAACGCGGCTGCCGCGGTTGGCCGCGGCCGGCGCGGTGTCGGTCATCGAAAGCTGAGCCAGCGCCTCGTCGACTGTGGATGCGGTGGTCCACACCTGCTTGGTGTCGCGGCCGTCCAACGAGATCTGCAGTGGGCGGCTGCGCCGCAACACGATCTTGCCGGCGTCGTGGACCGCGACATCACCGGCGGGATACAAGTCGTCGCGTTCGTCGATGGCAAAGCCGTTCTCTTCAACGACGTCGATCACCCGCGACTTCATGGTGGTCACCTGCATGGCGACCCCGTCGACGGTCAGCGTCACCGTCTTGCACACCGAGACCGCGTATCCGCCCGCGAATGCCAGGACTACCAGCAGCCCTCCGACCACGAGCCGCAACATCGGCGAAGGATTCTGATGCAGTTTTGTCAATACACTCAACGCGCGCTACCCAACCCTCAACGACCAACTCATTCAGCAGCAAGTCACAAATTAAGGGCCCGTAGGCCCTACCGTTCGATCACAAGACGGTAACGAACCGGTCAAGGTTGGGCAACTCCAACGCGGCGACTTTAAACCAAATCGCCTGGTCGTTTACCTCACACTGTGACCAATCCGTACACCCGCGCAGCATTGCGAGTTGTCATCTCGGCCAGCTCTTCCGGGCGACAACCGACCAGTTCGGCGATCGCCCGAACAGTATAAGGAAGGCAATAGGGCTCGTTCGCAGTCCCCCGATAGGGGTGCGGCGTCAGGAATGGCGCGTCGGTCTCCACCAGCAGCTGCCCCGGCGGGATCAACGGGATGGCTTCGCGCAGGGCGTGCGCGTTGCGGAAGCTCGCGGTACCGGAGAGGCTCAGCAGCCACCCGGCGTCCACGCAGCGGCGGGCCATGGCGACGTCAGACGAAAAGCAGTGAAAGATCACGGCGTCCGGGGCGCCCTCGGCCGCCAGCACGTCGAGGACCTCGGCGTCGGCGTCGCGGTTGTGGATCATCAGCGGCTTGCCACATCGCTTCGCCAGGTCGATGTGCCAGGCGAACGCCTCGCGCTGCACGGCCGGCTCGGCGCAGCCGTCCAGACGGCCGGGCCAATACAAGTCCAGGCCGGTTTCGCCGACCGCCACCACCCTGGGATGGGCCACCAGTCGCTCGATGTCGGCTCGGGCGGCGTCGTCGAGCGCGTCGGCGCGGGTCGGGTGCAAGGCCACCGCAGCGTAGACCCGCGGGTCCCACTCGGCGGCGCGCGTGACCCAGCGCGCCGAATCGAGGTCGTCGGCGATGGTGACGACCGCCCGCACCCCTACCGCCGCCGCGCGGTCCACGATCGCCCGCACGCCCTCGGCGTCGGCGGCGCCGCACGCATCCAGGTGGGTGTGCGCGTCGACGAGTGGGCTCAACGGCTCGGGGGCCGGGGGCGGCTGGCGTTTGGAGCTCACGCGCACACAATAAGGTGCCCCCAAATAAGGTTGAGGGCGATGAGGCCCTATTACGTCACCACCGCGATCACCTATCCGAACGGCGATCCACACATCGGGCATGCGTACGAGTACATCGCGACCGACGCGATCGCCCGGTTCAAGCGGCTCGACGGGTTCGATGTGCGGTTTCTGACCGGCACCGACGAACACGGCCTCAAGATGGTCGAAACGGCGGCGGCCGAGGGCATCCCGACGGCCGAGCTGGCCCGGCGCAACTCCGATGTGTTCCAGCGGCTGCAGGAGCGGTTGAACATCTCCTTCGACCGCTTCATCCGCACCACCGATCCGGACCACCACGAGGCGTCCAAGGAGATCTGGCGTCGGATGGCGGCGGCCGGTGACATCTACCTGGACACCTACTCGGGGTGGTACTCGGTGCGCGACGAGCGGTTCTTCGTCGAATCGGAGACCAAACTCCGCGACGACGGCACCCGGCTTGCCGTGGAGACCGGCGCCCCGGTGACGTGGACCGAGGAGCAGACCTACTTCTTTCGGCTCTCGGCGTACACCGACAAACTGCTGGCCCACTACGAGGCGCACCCCGAGTTCATCGGACCCGACGTGCGGCGCAACGAGGTGGTCAGCTTCGTCTCGGGCGGCCTGCGCGACCTGTCCATCTCGCGCACCTCGTTCGATTGGGGCGTGCAGGTACCCGAGCATCCCGACCACGTCATGTACGTCTGGGTCGACGCGCTGACCAACTACCTGACCGGGGTCGGCTACCCCGACACCGAATCCGAGCGGTTCCGGCGCTACTGGCCGGCCGACCTACACATGATCGGCAAGGACATCATCCGATTCCACACCGTGTACTGGCCGGCGTTTTTGATGTCGGCCGGAATCGAGCTTCCGCGTAGGGTTTTCGCGCACGGCTTCCTGCTCAACAAGGGCGAGAAGATGAGCAAGTCGGTGGGCAACGTCGTCGACCCGATCAACCTGGTGGACACGTTCGGCGTGGATCAGGTGCGGTATTTCCTGTTGCGGGAAGTTCCCTTCGGGCAGGACGGCAGCTTCAGCGAAGACGCCGTAGTCACCCGGATCAATTCCGACCTGGCCAACGAGTTGGGCAACCTGGCCCAGCGGTCATTGTCGATGATCGCCAAGAACCTCGACGGGGTCGTCCCCGAGCCCGGTGAGCTGGTTGCCGCCGACTCCGAGTTGCTCGCGGCGGCCGACGGTTTGATGGACCGGGTGCGGGCCCACTTCGACTCCCAGGCGATGCATCTGGCCCTGGAGGCGATCTGGCTGATGCTCGGCGAGGCCAACAAGTATTTCTCAGCGCAGCAACCGTGGGTCCTGCGCAAGAGCGAATCCGCGGCCGACCAGCGACGGTTCCGCACGGTCTTGTACGTCACCTGTGAGGCGGTCCGCATCGCCGCGCTGCTGGCCCAGCCGGTCATGCCGGAGTCGGCCGGCAAGCTGCTCGATCTGCTCGGGCAGGAGCGCGACCAGCGAGCGTTCGCCGCCGTCGGCACGCGCCTGACGCCCGGCACGGCGCTGCCCGCTCCCACGGGCGTGTTCCCCCGCTACCAGCCGGTTTCCGAAGCTGGGTGAGCAGCCGGGAGCAATGGGTCGTCCGCATCGGTGAAAGCGCCGAGCACAGCCTTCACGGATAGGCCATAATCGGCCGGTGGACCGACGAAACCACCGGCCACCGAGCGAATCGCCGATGGCCGCATTGCAGCGCCTGCCGGCTTTGGTCGCGCTGGAGCAAATCGCGGTTCCCGTGCTGGCGATCGGACATGACGGCAGTGTCCTGTTCGCCAACACCGCCTTTGCCGACATGATGGGCTATCGGCGAGACGAGGCCTTGTCGCTGCGATTCGAAGAGGTCTTCCTCCACGCGCAGGAATCGGATTCGGTGTTGGCGACGGTTCATGCGCTAGCGAATACGGTCGTCGAAATGGCGCACAAAGACGGCTCGGTCGTGCGCGCGATGATGAGCAACTCCGCAACCACGCAAGTGGACGACCAGTTCGCGATTGCGGCGTTTCAGGATCTGACCGAACAGCTCTGGGAAGAGGCCACTAGCCTCCGCCGCGGGTCGAGGCAACAACGCGCGGGATCTAGTTGATTTCCGATTCCGTTGCGGCCTCTTCACGGGAAGCCCTGGCCGCGGCGCGGCGTGTTTCTTCGCGGTAGAGGAATTGCTCGAAGTAGGGCAGCGACGCTTTTGAGACAACACCTGGGAGCAGCAAATTCCATATTTGATGCAAGCGTGCGGTGGGATCACCGATGACCTTGCCGACTTTGTCGTGGCTCCATATCGCGTTGGCTACCAATTGCGTTCCGAATATGGCGCCGATGATCGAGGCGCTGAACACGTCGGGGTCGATCTCACTGCGGAGGTCCCCCTCTTTGATAGCGCGCCGCGCCTCGTGTGCCGCCTCCCGAATCAAGTTGGCGTAGAAGCTCGAGGCGGTCGGGTTGAACCCGCCCAAAGCGATGGCCAATTGTGCAGCCGCGCGGGCCATTCTGTCCGAGCTCAACAGCTCAACGACTGTGAATGTGCCGTGCAACAGGTTCTCCAGCCCGGGCGACGACGACCCACCGACGTTGCGGAAAGCCCTGAGAAGTGTGTAGGACCCTTCCTCAATGATGTTCGCCGCCAACGCTTCCTTCGAATCGAAATGATGATAGAGGGCGCCCTTCGTCATTCCCGTCCGCTCGATGATGGTGTTCCATCCAGCGGCGGCGTACCCCACGTCACCGAAAACTTCGATCGCGGCATCGAGAATTTTTCGGCGAGTGGCTTCAGCCCGAACTTGGCGTGCCATGGTGGCAGTCCGCCGTCACTGCTGCTCGTCGGCATCCGCTGAACTGGTGTCGATGGCCAGCGCGGCTCGCCTCCGGAGAAATTGGCGGAAGTACTCGGTGCGGCCCGCTTGCAGAATCCCGGTCAGCAGCAGCAACCAACACTTTTCCAGGTCCAGCAGGAACCGCGCGGGTTCGTCCAGATTGCTGGTTTTTCGCAGCCCGATGTGCAGCGAAACCATCAAGCGGCCGATGTCCTCCGGGTCGCACGATTGGTCGATGTCGCCCTCGCTCTTGGCCTGCTCGGCGACACCGGCCAGGGCGCTGATCCATTGATCTTGCAACTTCTCCTGCAGCCCATCCGCCAGGCCGACCGACTCCATCAGATTCAGCCCCGACCTGACCTCGTCGGTCTTGATGTCCTTGACGGCGATCAGATACGAGAAGTCGATCAGGGTCTCGAGGCCCGAGCGCCCGCGCGTCATCAGCTCGTGCACGTCGTCGGTGCCCGCCTCGGTCAGGCTGTCGATGATCGCGACTGCCAACGCGTGCTTCGACCTGAAATGGAAATACATCGCGCCTTTGGTGAGTTCGGCCTCACTCAGAATGTCGTCGAGACCTACGGCGTGGTACGGACGGCGGGCGAACTCACGGGATGCGGCCCGCAGGATCTGTTGCCGGGTCGCATCCGCTCGTCCTTCAGTCGAATGAGTCGTCATCGCACTCGCTAGCTCGGGTTCCCCGCGGAGCGGGGTTTGACGCGCATTTCCCGGCGAGATAGCCGCCGGGGGCTCGCATCGGCGGCCGCAACCTCGACAAACGCCTTGCTCACGCAGGGCACAACTACCTCGTTTTCTTCCGAAAGTGGAGCGAACACGCGTCCGTGTCGCTTAAGACATCGAGCTGCCTCCCGAGGTTAGCAGCCACATAACCGACGGTTGACACCTGCGTCAATACCGCAGATCTCCAGCATAGGCGGTCGTCGAACCATCAGAACGTGTCACACGCCGTGGATCGTTAGTTTTGCCCGCTAACGGAGTCACTCGGGATGTCAAGTGTGGCAATCGGGTACAGCCCGGCACCGTCGCGCCCGTCCCGCGCCAGGGCCATCGGTGCGTAGTTCACGACGTGTGAGGCGCCCGGTATGTGCTGTTGCCATTCAACGGAGGCGCGCAGCGTGTAGTGACCGGGCGCCAGGCCCGTCACGTCGACGCGTACCGACTCGGTGGCGGACTCCGCAACCGGCTCCTCGCGTGACGGGCTGGATTCGTCGTGGACCAGGGTCTTGAGATTGACCGTCGCGGGCAGGCTGCGAACCACCGCGCCCGAGAAGTCGACCAGCTTGTAGCCGGGCACCCAGGTCTCGGTGGCCGCCGCCGCGCCGTAGTTGGTCCAGTCGACCGAGATCGTCGCCACCTTGCCCTGGATCGACTGCGAGCCCGGCTTCGCCTCGACCGAATACCGGTAGCCGGCGGAGGTATTGGCCTGGCTCCATAACTGAAACAGCTTGGGGTCCATCGCCGACGCCGCATCGCGGTCCGGGAAATCGGTGCTGGAGGTCATCGATACGTGGTACCGGATGACGTCGTGCAGCCCCTTTTCGTAGTACGACCGCGCATCGGCTCCTTTGGGCAAACGGCACCACTGGCTGATCACCAGCGCCCTCATCAGCCGCTGCCTGATCGCGTTGACGACCGCGTCGTTGGACCGAACGTACTGCGAGTCGTTCGACTCGGCCCAGTCCGGCAACGGCGTCTGCACCCCGAGGCAGTCGGCGCGGACGCCGACCGGTGCGGCCAGTTTCTTGGTGACGTCCTCGGCGAACAGCTGGCGGACGATCTCCGGATTCTGCGGAGCAACCACCAGTTGGGTGTGCGGGAAGGCGTTGACGTTGGCCGCTACCAGCTGGGCGATCGAAGCTTTGGTGATGCTCTGGTCGCGAAACTGGCTGTAATAGCCCAGCTTTGCGGTGCTTTCGTCGGGGGTGGGCCCCGCGGTGCCCAGCGAATCCCGCAGATAGGCGAGCTGGTTCTGGCCGAAGTCCCCGTATCCGGAGAACTCGAACACGGATAGCCGCTCGTCGCCGTCATAGCGGCGGCCGAGCGCGGCCAGCAGCTGGCCCACGCCGTTGAGGTAGTCGGGGTCGTTGAAGTTCGGCACCACCTGGGTGACGCCCGGTGCGGAACCGGCCGGCGCCGCGGGATAGCTGGCCGCCGACGGACGCAGCCAGTCCGGGATCGCGATGTTGGTGTTGCCGGCGTAGGAATCGTTGCAGCAGGACTTGTAGACGTACACGCCCAGGGTGAGGCGCATGTTGCGACTGCCGAGCTTGGTCAGCGCGTCATCTATGGCGCTGAAGTCGAACTTGCGGTCGTCGGGCGCGTCGGGGGGCAAGGTGCGGGGATCGACGGGCTGCAGCTGCCGCCACGAGACACGCAGGCTGGCGTCGTACGACGCCGGCCAGGCGGAGTATCGCTGTTGCGCCGAATTACCCTGCGGGAAGAGCGGATTCAGCATTTCCTCATACTGGCCACGCAGCGGGTTGGGTATCTCTTGCGCGGTGGGCGGGATGGCCGGGCTGACCATCGCAGATAGCGGTCCAGGGTCGCTTTTGTCACCGCAACCGCTGAGCGCCGCGGCCGCGCACAGGACAGCGGCCAGCGCGCGCTTCCTCCATGAGCACACCATGGTGGCGTCAGATCGCGCCCGGCGACCACGGGTCGCGGGGGTTGTGCGACTGCACCGGCGCGCCGCCGGGCCCAGTCAAAACGATCGTCGTCGTCAAGGTTGCTTCTCCCAATACACACCGATGCGCGGTAGGTGGCCCCATATTTTCGCGCGTTCCAGTGGTGCGTGAATCCGGCCTGGGGCAGGCCACAAATTGGCGTAGCGCAGCGTATCATGCGCGTTTCGGCATAGCTTCGCTGCAGCTCAGCGGGGTGCACGGGCAAGCAGCGCGCAGTGAGACGGGTCACAATTGCGGACGTGCCTGTCACGCTCGGCGGTTCTGCGGTGTCTCAAAGGGCACAGGTCCTCACGAAAAAGGAGACAGCCATGACCGAGGTGGCCCCCGAAAGAACCCATGTCGTCGTTGTCGGCGCCGGATACGCCGGAACACTGGCGGCCAACCATCTGCGCCAGCGCCCGGACATCGACATCACGGTGGTGAATCCGCGACCGGTCTTCGTCGAGCGAATCCGCTTGCACCAGTTGGTCGCCGACACCGGCGCGGCGACGGCCGATTACGCGACGTTGCTCGGCGAAGGGATCCGGTTGATCGTCGACAGCGTCGATCGGATCGAGACCGCCGGCCGGCGGGTGCTGCTTTCCTCGGGTGCCGAGCTGAGCTACGACTATCTGGTCTACGCCGTGGGAAGCACCGGCGTCACCGCATCGGCGGTGCCGGGCTTCGCCGAATTCGCACATTCGGTCGCTGATCTGGAAAGCGCGCAGCGGCTGCACTACGCGCTCACCGATCTGCCGCTGCCGGCACCCATCACCGTGGTGGGTGGCGGATTGACCGGGATCGAGACCGCGTCCGAGCTGGCCGAGGGTGGCCGTCCGGTGACCTTGGTCTGCGGCCCGGTGCTCGGTCCGTCATTGAGCAAGCGGGGCCGGCGTTCGGTGGCCAAACAACTGCGCGGCCTGGGTGTCAACGTGCTGGAGTCCGTGGCGGTGGCCGAGGTGCGCTGGGATGAGGTGGTGCTCACCGACGGCGTGGTGCTGCCCAGCGCGGCGACCATCTGGACTGCCGGATTCGCCGTGCCGGATCTGGCCACGCGCAGCGGGCTGCACACCGACCCGATGGGCCGGCTGCTCACCGACGAGACGCTCACCAGCATCGACGACGAGCGCATCGTGGCCGCCGGTGACGCGGCCGCGCCGTCGGGTCAGCCGTTGCGGATGAGCTGCCAGGCCGCCGGCCCGTTGGGTGTCCAGGCCGCCAACACGGTGCTCAGCCGCATCGCCGGCGACGTCCCCGCGGCCCTGAGCCAGGCGTTCGTCGGGCAATGCATCAGCCTGGGCCGCACCCACGCGACCGTGCAGTTCTCCCGCACCGACGACACCCCGGTGAACATGTTCCTCGGCGGCCGGGCGGCGGCTTCGCTCAAGGAGGCGATCTGCAAGGGCACGCTGTGGTCGATCCGGCGCGAGGCCGCCAAGCCCGGTTCGTACTTCTGGATCAAGGGTGGCAAGCGGCCCGCGCAGTCACCGGCCGACGAGGAGGTCGCCGCGCGATGACGCAAGCACCGACCGGCAGCGAGCACGCCGAACGGTTCACCTTGCTGCGGCCACTGCTGTTCACCATCGCCTACGAGATGCTGGGCTCGGCGACCGAGGCCGACGACGTCTTGCAGGACAGCTATTTGCGGTGGGCGGCGGTCGACTTGGCGACGGTGCGCGACACCAAGTCGTACCTGGCCCAGCTGGTCACCCGCCAGGCGCTGAACTCGCTGCGGGCCGGTGCTCGCCGGCGCGAGGACTACGTGGGGCCGTGGCTGCCCGAACCGCTGCTGCTCGACGAGCAGGACCCCTCGGCCGACGTCGTTCTGGCGGAATCGATTTCGATGGCGATGCTGGTGTTGCTGGAGACGCTGAGTCCCGACGAGCGGGCCGTGTTCGTGCTGCGCGAGGTGTTCGGTTTCGACTATGCCGAGATCGCCGAGGCGGTGGGCAGGCCGGCGCCCACCGTCCGGCAGGTCGCGCACCGGGCCCGCGAACACGTGCGGGCCCGGCGGAAGCGATTCGACTCGGTCGACCCGGAACGCAACGCCGAGATCACCGCGCAGTTCCTGGCGACGGCGGCCGGCGGTGACGTGGACGCGCTGATGACGATGCTCGCCCCCGACGCGACCTGGACGGCCGACAGCGGTGGCGTGGTGAGCGCCGCCCGCCGGCCGGTGGTCGGCGCGCAGAAGGTCGCCCGCGCGATCGCCGGCCTGATGCGCCGGGCCGCGACGATGGGCGCGATGCGGGTGGAGATGGTGACCTGCAACAGCGCCCCGGCGGTGCTGCTCTACCTCGGCGAACAGCTCGAGGGCGTGATCACTCTCGAGATCGCCGAGGACAAGATCACCAACTTCTACGTGATGCGCAACCCGCAGAAGCTGGCCGCCCTGGCCACCGCCCGCGACATCAGCCGCGGCTGAGCGGCACACTGGGTCGGTGCGCATCGACCGGCTCGGCGATCTCGGCGCCGCACCCCAGGTGCTGCGCGCCGTCGGTGACGCCACCACCCGGCTGGGTCTCCCGCCGCCGGCCGCGCTGACCGGCGAGTGGTTCGGCGCCCTGGCGGTGATCGCGCCAAGCCTGTCGGTGCGCCCGGTCCAAGTCGGCGACGTGTTCGCGGTCCCGGCATCGCGGACGTCCGAGCCGCACGCGGTGGGCGGGGGCTGGATCGGTTACCTGTCGTATCCCGACCCCGGCGCCGACGCCCGGCCAAACCGGATTCCCGAGGCCGCCGGCGGCTGGACCGACAGCGTGCTTCGCCGCGACCGCGACGGGCAGTGGTGGTACGAGAGCCTCTCGGGTGCACCGATGCCGGACTGGCTCGCCACCGCGCTGACCACGCCGACGGCTCCGCCGCGCGAGTGCCACATCGACTGGGGCATCGCCGATCGGGCGGCGCATCGCGACGGGGTGCTGGCCTGCCTGGAAGCCATCCGCGCCGGCGAGGTCTACCAGGCGTGCGTGTGCACGCAGTTCACCGGAACGGTCACCGGCAACCCGCTGGACTTCTTCATCGACGGCGTCGCGCGCACCTCCCCGGCACGGGCGGCCTACGTCACCGGCGCCTGGGGTGCGGTGGCGGCGCTGTCGCCAGAGCTTTTCCTGCGGCGGCGCGGCACGATCGTCACGTCCAGCCCGATCAAGGGCACCTTGCCGCTGGACGCCTGGCCGTCGGCGCTGCGGGCGTCGGCGAAAGAGGTCGCGGAGAACATCATGATCGTCGACCTGGTGCGCAACGACCTCGGCCGGGTCGCGATCGTCGGAACGGTGACCGTGCCAGAGTTGTTGGTGGTGCGGCGCGCCCCGGGGGTGTGGCACCTGGTGTCGACCGTGTCCGCGCAGGTCCCCACCGAACTGCCGACGTCGGCGCTGCTGGACGCCACGTTCCCGCCAGCCTCGGTCACCGGGACGCCTAAACACCGTGCCCGTCAACTGCTTTCGCAGTGGGAGCCGAATCGTCGTGGAATATACTGCGGCACAATCGGTTTGGCCTCGCCGGTGGCCGGTTGCGAATTGAACGTCGCGATCCGCACCGTCGAATTCGACGCCGCGGGCGGCGCGGTGCTCGGTGTCGGCGGCGGGATCACCGCCGACTCCGACCCGGACGCCGAGTGGGCCGAATGCCTGCACAAGGCGTCCCCCATCGTCGGGCTGCCGTCCATCGCCGCCGGCTGACCGAGCGGCTAGTCCTGATGGCGGCGGCCCGCTACGCCCGGCTTCGCCGCGCTTGCGACCGCCGCTAGTCGCGTCGTGACCGCAGCACGGCGTCGTAAAGCTGGCGCGAACGCGCCCCCGGATGGGCGGCCGCCACCTGGCCGCAGGCGTCCTTGACGCGAGCGCCGTCGGCCACCAACTCCTCGACCTCGGCGACCAGCGACGCCAGGTCGGCGCTCGGGGTGGCCCCGGCCAGCACCACGGTGATCTCACCCAGCACACCGTCGGCCGCCCACGCCGACAGTTCGTCGAGCGATCCCCGGACCACCTCCTCGTGCACCTTGGTCAGCTCCCGGCAGATCGCCGCCCGGCGTTCGCCGCCGAACCGCTCGACCGCGTCGCGCAGACAGGCGGACAACCGGCGCGGCGATTCGAAGAACACACAGGTGCGCCGCTCGTCGGCCAGCGAATCCAGCCAGGTCCGCCGCGCCGCCTTCTTGCGTGGCGCGAATCCCTCGAAGCAGAACTTCTCGGCCGGCAGACCGGACAGGGCCAGCGCGGTCGTCACCGCCGACGGCCCGGGCAGGCATCCCACCGGCAGGCCGGCCTCGACGCAGGCCGTCACCAGCCGGTAGCCGGGATCGCTGATCAGCGGCATCCCGGCGTCGCTGACCACCAGCACCGTCGCGCCCGCGCGGATCGCCTCGATCACGGACTGTGCCCGGGTGCTCTCGACCTGATCGAACATGCTGATCACCCGACCGGCGATTCGCACGTCGAGGGACTTGGCCAGCGTGCGCACCCGGCGGGTGTCCTCGGCGGCCACCACATCGGCTCGGGCCAGGGCGTCCAGCAAGCGGGGTGAGGCATCCGACGGCTGGCCCAGGGGGGTCGCGCCCAGCAACAGGCGGCCGGTGGTCATGACCGACAGCCTACGATCGACACCGATGACTGCCCCGCCCCGCGAATCCCCCTTGCACACCGAGGGTGCCGACGCGGAGCGCGCCGTGCCCGTCGTCAGCCCCGGACCGCTGGTGCCGGTGGCCGATTTCGGGCCGACCGATCAGATCCGCGGGTGGGTGGTGACCGGGGTGATCACGCTGGTGGCGGCGGTGACCCGGTTCCTGAACTTGGGCTCGCCCACCGATGGCGGCACCCCGGTCTTCGACGAAAAGCACTACGCGCCGCAGGCCTGGCAGGTGCTGCACAACCACGGCGTGGAAGACAACCCGGGCTTCGGCCTGGTCGTCCACCCGCCGGTCGGCAAGCAGCTGATCGCCCTCGGCGAGGCGATCTTCGGCTACAGCGGGGTCGGCTGGCGGTTCACCGGCGCACTGCTCGGCGTCGTGATGGTGGCGCTGGTGATGCGGATCGTCCGGCGGATCAGCCGCTCGACGCTGATCGGTGCGATCGCCGGCGTGCTTCTGATCTGCGACGGCGTCAGCTTCGTCGCCTCGCGGACCGCCCTGCTCGACGGCATCCTCACGTTCTTCGTGGTCGCTGCGTTCGGCGCGCTGATCGTCGACCGCGACCAGGTTCGGCAGCGGATGCACATCGCGCTGGCCGAGGGCCGCAACGCCGAGACGGTGTGGGGTCCGCGGCTGGGTGTGCGGTGGTGGCGCTTCGGCGCCGGGATCCTCCTCGGCTTGGCATGCGGCACAAAGTGGTCCGGCCTGTACTTCGTGTTGTTCTTCGGTGCCATGTCGCTGGCCTTCGACGTGGCCGCGCGGCGTCAGTACCAGGTGACCCGGCCGTGGCTGGGGACCTTGCGCCGCGACCTGGTTCCGACCGCATACGCGTTGGGCGTCATGCCGGTGCTGGTGTACCTGGCCAGCTATGCGCCGTGGTTCGCCTCCGAGACCGCGATCGACCGGCACGAGGTGGGCCAGACGATCGGCGACCATGCGATTGTTCCGATGCCCGACGCCATCCGATCGCTGTGGCATTACACGGCCAAGGCGTTCCAATTCCACGCGGGCTTAACGAATTCCGCGGGCAACTACCACCCGTGGGAATCGAAACCGTGGAGTTGGCCGATGTCGTTGCGGCCGGTGCTCTACGCCATCGACGAGCAGAACGTCGCCGGGTGCGGCGCGCAATCGTGCGTCAAGGCCGAGATGCTGGTGGGCACCCCGGCGATGTGGTGGCTGGCCGTGCCGGTGTTGGTTTTCGCGTTGTGGCGCATGCTGGTACGCCGCGACTGGCGTTACGCCGCGGTGCTGGTCGGTTACTGCGCGGGCTGGCTGCCCTGGTTCGCCGACATCGACCGGCAGATGTACTTCTTCTACGCCGCGACCATGGCGCCGTTCTTGGTGATGGCGATCGCGCTCATTTGCGGCGACATTCTCTACGCCCCCGGCGCCCCGCCCCGGCGGCTGCGACTGCAGCCGAATTCCGAGCGACGCACGCTTGGGCTGATCGCCGTGTGCTGTTACGTGGCCCTGGTGGTCACCAACTTCGCGTGGCTGTTCCCGGTGCTCACCGGTCTGCCGATTTCGCAGCAGACCTGGAATATGGAGATCTGGTTGCCCAGCTGGCGCTAGTTTTCGCCGCCGAGATTGCCGTGAGGGCTGCGCTTCGCGCCTTGTCCACAGCCATGGCGGCAATGTGGACGCGACAGCGGCGCCAACCATCATGATGAGCGCGTGGCGGGGGCCTTCCTCGGGACCGAGGCGGTAGCGCGCGGCGGGCTGACCCGGGGCCGATTGGATTGGAACTACCGGCGGATTCATCCAGACGTCTACCTGCCGAAAGGCGCCTCGAGATCCTTGCGGGACAACATCGTCGGGGCGTGGTTATGGTCAGGCCGCCGGGGAATCGTCGCGGGCCGCGCGGCGGCGGCGCTCCATGGGGCCAAGTGGGTCGACGAATCCACACCGATAGAGATCATCGGCCCGTTCAACCATCCTCCGCCCGGAATCATCGTTCGCCGTGAACGAATCGGCGCCGACGAGATCGTTGACCTGGGCGGGCTACCTGTCACCAGCCTGGCGCGTACGGCGTTCGATCTGGGCCGGCACCTACCGCGGGGATCAGCAGTCGCTCATCTCGACGCGTTGTCCGCCGCGACGGGTGTCACCGCGGCCGAAGTGACTCCATTGATCATCACCCACAAGGGAGCGAGAGGAGTGCGCCGGTGCCGAACGCCCTTGGCACTCATGGACGGCGGCGCGCAATCACCCAAAGAAAGCTGGCTGCGACTCGTCCTCATAGACGCGGGACTCCCCGCGCCTGCCACGCAGATTCGGGTCACCGACGGACGCCACGTGGCTTACCTGGATATGGGGTGGGAAGCGCCGATGGTGGCGGTCGAGTACGACGGCGAGCAACATCGCACCGATCGAAGACAGTACGTCAAAGACATCCGCCGAGCCGAGATGGTCGGCCGGCTCGGTTGGAACGTGATCAGGGTGATCAACGAGGACCGCCCGAACCTCATCGTCCAACGTGCGCGCGAAGCGTTGGCCCGCCGTTCGTCGTCGAGATTGCCATGACGGCTGCGGTTCACGCGCGAATCGCGACCGTGGCGGCAATCTCGACGCGTCTAGGGCAGCAGATCGCGGGCGACGGGGCAGGACATGCACCGGGGTCCGCCGCGGCCGGTACCCAGTTCGGAGCCGGCGATGGTGAGCACCTCGATGCCGGCGTCCTGCAGACGAATGTTGGTCTGCAGATTGCGTTCGTAGGCGATTACCACGCCGGGCGCCAACGCCAGCGTGTTATTGCCGTCGTCCCACTGCTCGCGTTCGGCGACAACGGGATCCAGGCCCGTGTCGATGACGCGGAGCTGGTCGATCTCCATCGCCTTGGCCGCTGCCTCCAAGAAGGGGGCCACGTCGCTGATGGCGACCCCGTCCGGCGTGCGCTGAATCGTGAAGGCGGACAACGAGTCGACGATGTTCGCGTACATCACCACCGTATCGGTGTCGACCATGGTGCACACCGTGTCCAGGTGCATCTGGGCGCGCCGCTGCGCGATCGGCACCGCGAGCACCGTGTTCGCGAGGTCGTCGTCAAACAGGCTGCGCGCCAACGCCTCAGCGCCGGCGGGAGTGGTCCGCTCCCCGACCCCGACCGCGACCACCCCGGGCGCCAGCAGCAACACGTCACCGCCCTCGACCGGGGCGGTGCGCGACTCGTAGGCGCGCCGCACGCCGGTGAATCGCGGGTGATGGGCGTAGATCAGATCGGTCAGCGACGCCTCGCGGGTGCGGGCTCGCAGCGCCAGCGTCGGGATGACCACCCGTTGACCGATCCAGATCGACGAGTCGCGGGTGAACACCAGGTTGGGCAGCGGATCGATGACGAAGTCGCCGCCGTGATGCATGCGCAGCACCAGTGAGACGTCGGTCCGGGTGTCGGAGGGCAACTCGTTGAACGTCATGCCGGCCATCAGCACCTGAGCCAGCCGGGCCGGCTCGAGCCCCCGCAGGTATGCCGAAAGTTCTTGCGCCAAGGGCACTCCGAGTCGTCGCGCGTCGACGGCGGCCGCGACGCCCTGCATCCGGGCGGCTCCGCTGTGCGTCAGCGCCTCGGTGAGCAGGTCCGACAACAGCAGCACCTCGACGCCGCGGGACCGCAACAGATCGGCGAACTGGTCGTGCTCGTCTTGCGCGCGGGCGACCCAGGGCAGGCCGTCGAACAGCAGCTGGTCGAGGTTGCGCGGATTCAGGCGGAGCAGTTCGGCGCCGGGGCGGTGCAGGATGACCACGCGCAACGCGCCGACCTCGGAATTGGTGCCCAGCTCGACAACACCCACAGCTCAACCGTAGCGGCGCCCCGCCTTGCCGTCCCGCCACACACGCCCGTCGCGCGCCACCCGCCATCGAACGGATGTGCGATAAACTCGCTTCCGTGGAGATCGCGGTCCAAGGCTCCCTGTTCCAGCACACCGAGCGCAGACAACTCGGCGACGGCGCGTTCATCGAGATCCGTGCCGGCTGGCTCACCGATGCCGATGACCTGCTGGACGCCCTGCTGTCGACGGTGCCGTGGCGCGAGGAGCGCCGCCAGATGTACGACCGCGTCGTCGACGTGCCGCGGCTGGTGAGCTTTCACGACCTCGCCGTCGACGAGCCCCCGCATCCGGAACTGGCCCGGCTGCGGCGCCGGCTCAACGACATCTACGCCGGGGAGCTTGGTGAGCCGTTCACGACGGTCGGGTTGTGTTGCTACCGCGACGGTTCGGACAGCGTGGCCTGGCACGGCGACACCATCGGCCGCAGCAGTTCCGAGGACACCATGGTGGCGATCGTCAGCCTGGGCGCCACCCGCTCTTTCGCGATGCGCCGCCGCGGCGGCGGGCCGTCCCTGCGGCTGCCGCAGGCGCACGGCGATCTGCTGGTGATGGGCGGATCGTGCCAACGCACCTGGGAACACTCCGTGCCCAAGACGACGGCATCGGTCGGCCCCCGGGTGAGCATCCAGTTCCGCCCGCGCGGCGTGCGGTAAACAGTCAGGCGCGCACCGCGGACACGGCTTTGACGAGTAGGTCGCGCGCCCGCTGGGTGTCCACCGGGGCGACCGGCTGATCGGGGACCACCAGCGGGTTGGCGATGACGATCACCTGGTAGTCGCCGAATGCGGCCGAATAGTCATACAACTCGCCGGTGCGCGGGCCACCCGAAGTCAGCGCCTGCATGACTCGATGCACGCCCAGCGTGCGGGTGCTCTCGATCTGCGGCACCTCCACTACCTGGACACCGCCTCGCAGCTGCGGTCCGGTGAAGGTCACCTTGGCGCAGTCCTTCCCAGGATCATTGAGCGGCAACGCTTTTGAGGTCTCGAGCGCGATCACCACGAACCGATTGCCGCGACCCTCGGCGGTGACCGCGGACATGTTGCCCTGCAGGTCCGCCGGCATGTCCGGCCCGGCCGCGACTTTCGCGCAGTTCGCGGGGTCGAACGTCAACCCGTCCGGCAGTTTGCGACCGGCCAACAGCTTGGGATCGATTCCCCGTTCGCTGATGTCGCTGACCTTGTACTCGGGTCCGAAGCTGGACTTCACGTCGACGACCTTGTTGATGTCGACCTTCGCCGGGTGAATGGCCGATGAGCAGCCGGCCAGGACGCAGACAGCTACGACCGCGGGCAAGATCTTGGACATCGTCGCCAATCTACCCAAGCGAAGAGCTCAACTGCGCAACGTGGACACCGTTTTGGCGAGCAGATCCGCGGCGAATTGCGGCGGCAGCATCGGCAGCGCCGAACCCGGATCGGTGGTCAGCGTGGTAAATGCGTAGTAGTTGCCCAGGTACGCGGTGAATGTGTAAATGCGCGAATCTATTTCGGTACCCGACTCGACGGATGACTTGACGTCGGCCACCATTCCGACGGTGTCCACACCATCGACGTGCGGGGCGTCGGTGAGGTGCACGTGGGCCACGGTCCGCCCGGCGGTCTCCGACCACTGCGCACACGCGGTAATCAGGTCCTGGGGCAGATCCACCGGTGACGGCAAAGCCACCACCACGGCGTCGACGATGCCGCCGCTGCCCGATCCCGAGACGCCCTGCGCCGACTGGTCGCGCCCGTTCCCCGGGTCGGCCAGCGTCCCGCACACGGCCGGCTTGGCCTGCAGGCCGTCCCCCAGGCTCCACATCACCCGGGGTGAGGCGGCACTGGGGATTGCGGTGTTCACCTCATAGCCCTGCGGCAGGTCGCGAACGACCCGTTTGATGTTGGCGGGGTTGACGGTAACGACGCTCGCCGGAACGGATTTCGTGGGACCGGCCGCCGGAGCGCGTGCCGGTGAGTGGCCGCACGCCGCGATCGCCGACGTGAGCACCCCGATTAGCGCCGGACCGATCCAGAACGGCCGCATGAGGAGTTGATAGCACAGGACATCGCCAAACCGTCTCCCCCACGCCAGCGCGGGTCTCAGCCAACCGCCGCGATGACCTGCCGGGCGACACGCTTGATCTGCTCGGCCTCCTCACGCCGCAGGTGGCGGGGGGCCGGCACGTCGATCACGGTGGTGATGACGCCGACGTCTTCGCGCTGCCAGACGGCTCCGTGGCGGTCCATGATCGCGCGCATCGGCCCGTTGTCGGAAAGCATTCGCGCGGAGAACCTTTCGACGCCGTCGACCTCGGCGGCGATGGACAGCGCGCTCATCAAGAAGGTGCCGATGCCACGGCCCTGATAGGCATCGGCGACGGTGAAGGCGATCTCGGCGACGGTCGGGTCACTCTCGTCGCGCACGAAACGCGCGTCGGCCACCGGGTCGCTGCCGTCGGTGACCACCCACACGAAGTGATCGACGTAGTCGACCTCCGATAGGTAATGCATCAAAGCGGGAGTCGGAAGTCGCGGGGTCATGAACCGCCGATAGAGCGTGTCGCTGGAGAAGTAAACGTGTCCGTGCACGGTGCGCTCGCTGTCGCCGGGGAGCACCGGCCGCAGCAACAGGAGCGTGCCGTCGCGCACGCGAATCGGGATCGGCGTGATGAACGCGGCGAGCCGCTGACGCACGGTGCGCAGCAGCCGCGGCGTGATGCCGGGGATGTGCACCATGCTGGCGAACGCCCTGGTGTCACCGATCCAGCCGGTCAACGGTTCGGCGGTGGTCACCGTCGCGGTCCGGGGAATGTCACGCAGCAGGGCGATCTCGCCGACAATCATGCCCGGGGAGGCATGCTCGACGATCATTACGCCGTCGTCACCGACGTGTTTGATCTCGGCGGTGCCCGACGAGATCAGCAGAAATGAGACCGCCTGCTCCCCCTGCCGCATCAGCACCTGGCCGGCCGGAGCCTGCAGCGGTTGCAGGCGGCCCGCCAACGGCGCGAGGTCTTCGGCGGGACATCCCGTGAAGATGTCCATCGTCGCCAGCTCGTCCACCCGCGCGCCGGTGAGCCCGGCCACCGCTACGGACCGCCGCCCGCGGCAGCGCGGCACCGCTCTGCGCGTCGCGGTGATGCCATGACCTGCCCGCCTGCTCGCCGTCGTCTGCCGCGCCGGGCCGACCCCCCGGATACGGTCGGATGTTGCCAGGTTATGAGCACGGTCGCGGCTCGGGCAAGCATGCGCGGGTCACTGGTGCGATCGGGCGGCCCGCCGGAAGGCAGACGCGCGGGTCGTTGCCGCGTGGAGCATTCGGCAAGCCTCAGGCGCTCTTCTGACTCGGCTGCAGCACGAAATCGACGACGATCGCGGCCACGTCGTCGATCGCGCGGCGAGCGATCACCTCATAGCCGTGGGTGCTCAGCGTGGGCAGGCACAGCAGGCCGGCGCGCGCGGTCAGCCCGTTCGCCTTGGAGTGCGACGCGTCGGATTCGAACGCACCCAGCGCGGCCGCCTGCGGCGACAGCTCGCGGTCGGTGGCGATTTTGAGCAGCCGGTCGGCGACTTCTTTGTCGTAGACGCACAGGGCGTCGCTGTACCCGATGATCGGGCCGCCGGTGACGCTGGTGCTGTATTCGCGTTCGGTGGGGCCGACCTCCAGCGCCACGGTGAGGTCGCCGGGCAGGGTGGCGCTGGCGTAGGTGCCTCCCACCCCGCCGACCTCCTCGTTGGTGGTGAACACCAGGTACACGTCGTCGGCGGGGCGTTGCCCACGCTCGCGCAGTTGGCGTGCGGCGTGCAGCAGGGCGGTCACCGCGGCGCGGTCGTCGAGGAAGTAGGCGCCGACGAAGTCTCCGATCTCGACAACGGCTCTCTTGCTGCGGTCGACGCACACCCGGGTTCCGGCGTGCACCCCCGCGGCGGTCAGCTCGTCGCTGCTGCGGCCGGTGAACACGTAGACGTGATCCCAATCCAGCGCGCGGTCGCCCTGGTCGGGCTTGGTCTCCCAGATTCGCGAGCTCTCCTGGGTGGTGTGCTCGGAGCCGAGAGTCAGTACGGCGGTGAGGGTTTCGTTGTCACCCAGCACGGCGACCGGACCCAGTCCGAAGTTGCCCGGGTACATGGTGCCCAGCTGCGTCAGATGCAGTGTGCCATCGGATTCCACCCGCTTGACGATCATGGACAGCTCGTCCATGTGCGCCATGACCCGTGTGGCGGTGCCGGGGATGGACTCCGTGCGGTGGCGGTGGTTGGGTGCCCCGGCATCGCCGGCCGACGGGTTGGCGGCGACGTAGCCGATCAGGTTGCCGGCGTCATCAGTCCACATGTCGTCGACGACGGGTTGCAGTTCGCGGGCGATAACCGCGCGTACCTCGTCCTCCTGCCCGCACGGCCCGTAAGTCAACAACAGTTCTTGCAGCAGCTCATCGGTGTAGTCACGATCGCGGTCCGCCATCGGATCCTCTCCGTCATCGGGTTCGAAGGATCAGTACCCGCGTTGGTCTGCACCTACGCAACGGAAGGCGCGGATGCCGTCGAAGACAAGGCCCGTCAGCTCACAGCGTCCGGGTCTGCCAACGAGATCAGAATGTGCGACGGCGTAGGCCCGCCCTGATGCAATTGGTAGCGCCCCCCGGCCAACGCCCGGCGGGCCGGCTTGCTGGGCACCAGATGCGGAAAGTCATAGGTGGTGATCGTCAGGCACAGTCGATGGCCGGCGGCGATCAACGCGGCCGTCGGGAAGATCTCCACGTCGTAGCGGGTCACCTCCCCCGGCACGACGGGCTCGGCGGCCGATCGGGTGCTGAGGTGCTGCGGCCGCAGCACGGTGCCGTCTGGCAGGTACCAAGTGCGGTCGGGGTCCAGCTTTCGGTGCGACCCCAGTAGCGCGCCCTGCGTCAGCGGGCGGCTGGCCCCGTCGGGGGCGACGTCGTCGAGGTGGGCGACCCACAGTGTCTCGGTGGTGGTGGCCGTCGCGTGGATGGTCAGCGCGATCGGCCCGGCCACCAGCTTCGCCTCGCCGAACGGCTCGGTGGTGTAGGTCAATGCGCCGCGCTGCAGGCGGCGGTTGTCCTGGTCGTACCTGATGCTGCGGCCCCGTTGGGAGAACATGAAGCTGTTCAAACCCAGCGACCACTGCTCCAGGCTGCGACCGGACAGGGGTCCGCGCGCCACGTAGGTGAGTGGCGCCACGGTGCCTTCCGGCGACGCGTCCGGGCTCAGGCGGCCCGCGTCGGATAGATAGAAACGGGTGGGCGTCGCCTCGGCGAGGGGATAGTTGTCGGCGCGATACCACTGCGAGCTTCCAATCGCCTGAAAAGCCAACGGCTTTCCGCAGATGGCCGCGTCGGCGTCGTCCTTGAGCCAGCGGTCGAACCAACGCAACTGCAGCGCGTTGAGGTGCAGTCCGCCATGGTTGGACACGTGATACCAGGGGCCCATCATCAGTCGGATCCGATCCGATACCGGCTGGCCGGGTTCCATCGGTGCGTCCTGCGGCCGGCCGGCGGCCGCGTTCTGCAGGGCGGCGTAGTTCAGCGGCGCCCCGCGTTGGAACGCGTCGTGCCACCCGCCGACGAGGAAGGTCGCAACTCCGTTGGCCGCGACCTCGGATAGGACCAGCCCCGGACTCATCGCGTCCCAAAACGGGCCGTCAAAAGCGGTTTCACCCCCGGCGACGACCTCAGCGATCAGGGGCCGGAAATAGCGCCGCTGGTCGCGTCCGCGCTGCCGAACCGCGGCGAAGCCGCCCGAGCGCGGTCGCGCGTGACCACCGCGCGCGAGCCACTCCAGGGTTGGGTTGACCACGTTGAGCAGCGTGTACACGGAGCCGTATCCGCGTACCGCGTGCAGGTGCGGCACACCGCCCATCGTGGCGGCGTCGCGATAGAAATCCCGCGCCGCCATTACCGGGAAGATCGCTTTCAGCGGCGACTCCGGGCCGACCGCGGCCGCGGTGAACAGCTGGTTGATCGCAAGGTAGGACAGCCCGACCATGCCGACTCGGCCATTGGCATTGGGCAGCGTCGACGCCCACTGCACCAATTCCACGCCGTCCTGCGTCTGCCGCTCGCCGCACATCTCGAACGAACCGCCCGAGGATCCGGTCCCGCGAACGTCGACCATCACCTCGATGTAGCCGCGCTTGATCAGGTAGGGGGCCGCGCCGCCGCCGATCTGGGCGGCCGGCGGTGGCGCCTTCTTGCCATACGGCGTGATCGACAACAACACGGGAAACGGACCCGCCGCGGGCTGTCCGGTCTCGGGCACCGTGGGGTAATGGATGTCCGCCCGCAACTCGACACCGTCGGTCATCGGCACCGCGACGTTGTGACGAACGCCCACCCCGTATGTCGCCGGGGGCGGCGTCCATTCCGGCGCGAACGGCGACGGGCTCGTCTGGCGAGCGCGTCGCTTCCGACGTGTGCGCCCCAATCGCCGACTGGCCATCAGAACGCTTTCTCCTCGGTCGGAAGACGGCTGGGATCCCGTCGCTCTCACCATCGGCAGCTCCCCCTGAGGCTCGCGGCCGCAGCGCCGCGAGATACCACAAGAACTTAGAGCAAGTCCTCCTGTGGAGGCAGAGGGGCATCGAGGCCGCCACGGTCCCTAGCGGATTCGGCGGCGGGTTCTATCGGGGCATATGTCGGCCGACAGCAAACCCTTTGCGGTTTGCGCAATATTACACACACGTCAAAAGACAGCGATAACATCGGCTCACCGGCGGCAGTTTCTGCCACGGCTGTCTCTACCAGGAGAAAGGCGAACCGATGAGCGCAAGCAAGAAGAGGATGCTGAAAGCGGCCGCGCTGGTCACGGTGCTGACCGGTGTGATGCTGGGGTCGTCGGGCTGCATAGCAATCGAGCTTGGGGGCGCGCGGCCAATTCCCACTAGCTTCTGATCGCTAGCGCTTAGGCAATCGCGGCATTGGGCTGCGGACCTACGTCCGCGGCCCGGTGCCGGCGGCGATTCAAACCCTGTGTTCGCCCGCTGTGAAGCCGGTTGAAGCGCAGATCTTCTCGGCTTCGTGCCGCGGTGCGGCTCGGCGGCGGTCGACGCATAACTGGTAGCCTGTGTGGCACTGTGAGTTTCGGATTGAGCATGCCGCCACGATGGTTACGACGACGATCTGCGTTGGCCATCGTTGCTGCGCTGGCTCTCGTCGCCACCGTTTTTGGTTGCGGGGCGGTGCACGCCCAGGTGGCGGCCATCGCATCGCAGTCGTCCGCGGCGGCCCCGTTGACCAGTCCGGAATCAAACCCGATGCCGTCAGCCGGCGCCGTGACGCCAGTCCGTCGGCTTGGCGTCGGATCGACCGTCAACGATGACAAAGCGTTCAGAAGCGCTGGCGTAAAGCGTGATCGGGCAACAACTTTGGCGCTTTCCACGCCACGATGGTCCGATTCTGCGACCCCGTCATCGGTTGGCGCGACCTGGTCTGAGCAGCGGACGGACCAGCCCGCACGAGCGCCGGTGCCCCGTTCCGCCGTACCCAATCTCCTGATTCAATTCTGCGTCGCCCGTTGCTGATTGAGCACGGCCGCTAGTCTGCGCACAACGCCATTGCGGCAGGTTAGCGCTAGCCGGTACTAGCTGCAGCTCATTCGTGTCCGCGGCGATCATCGATGCCGTCTTCGGACCTGGCTGAATGACGCCGTCGCGCGTTGCTGAGACACGCACGTTACTCACCACTTGCTTTGCCGACCAACCGTTGTGGCCTACGTCGCCGGCTTCAATTCGACGCCGCCCACCGCCACATCGGTTAAAGACTCAACCAAGAAACAGGGATAGCCATGGACTTTGGGGCGCTACCACCAGAGATCAACTCCGGTCGAATGTACGCAGGGCCCGGACCCGCGACCTTACTGGCCGCCGCCACCGGCTGGGAGTCGCTGGCGGCCGAACTGGCGGAGGCCGCCAGCAGCTACCAGAGGGTGATCGCGAGCCTCACCGACGAGCCCTGGCTGGGGCCGGCGTCGATGTCGATGACGGCTGCCGTGATGCCTTACATAGCCTGGATGACTGGGGCCGCCGAACAATGTGGCCAGGCGGCCGCACAGGCGACGGCCGCCGCAGCAGCCTTCGAAACCGCCTATGCGATGACGGTGCCGCCCCCTCTGGTCGCGGCCAATCGCGTTCGCCTTCTGGCGTTGATTCAGACCAACATCTTCGGGCAGAACACCCCGGCCATCATGGCGACCGAGGCCGAGTACAGCGAGATGTGGGCCCAGGACGCCACCGCGATGTACGGCTACGCCACCAATTCCGCCGCGGCATCGAGACTTTCGCCGGTGCTCGCGCCGCCGCAGACGGCCAATCCGGCCGGCCTCACCGGTCACATCGGTGCCGTCACCCACGCAGCAGCCCACGCGGGCAGCAACACTACGACGCAATGGCTCTCCTCGGTGCCCCAAACTCTGCAAGGACTCTCCACCCCCGGCTCTTCCTCGAGCGCCGGATTGTCACAGGCGGCGATGGGCACCGGAGCGTCACTGGGGGCGTCGGGAGCGTCCGCGCCATTCAGTTCACTGTCGAGTTTGACCGGCGCCTCGGGCAAGGGGGCGGCGAAGAGCGCGAGCACCGGAGCGGGCGCGGCCTCGGGACTGGCCTCGGCGCTCGCTGCCGCACCCGCAGCGGACGGAGCCGCGGCCGGCCTGGCCTCCGAGGTGGCCGGCTATGGTGCCGACGGCGCCGGCCTCATCGCCGATGGCGGCGGCATCGGCATAGATCTCTACGGCCTGGATCTGGATTACCAGGGACTGGGACTGGACTACCAGGGATTGGCACTGGATGAAGCGGGCGCCGGTTCCATTTTGGGAGCCGAGGGCCGTGCCGGGATAGCGAGCATGGGAGGCGCGGCGGGCCTGGGAAACCTCGGGCCGCTGGCGGGGCTGGGCGAGGGGGCCTCGGCGAGCGTGGGCCAGGCCAGTTCGCTGAGCACCCTATCCGTGCCACCGAGTTGGGCGGCAACGGTTTCATCGGTCACCCCGCTGCATGCCCTCAACGGCGGCGCCATGCCGGGTGGATGGGCCGCCGCACCCGCACCCGGCACCGCTGTCTCCAAAGTGCCGCTGGGCGGCATGGTCGGTCGCGAATCGGAGGGCGCGGTTCAACGCGTCGGCATGCGCGTATCGCTCATTCCGCATTCGCCGGTGGCCGGGTAAGGCACCGAATCAGTCATCACGTTCGACTCCAAAGGAAATCGCCATGGCCAGCCCCAAGCCACCTGAGCCTCGGGCCCCGATCGGGACACGAAAACCGTTGCCCTTCACCACAAAAGCGCTGGCATGCGCCGGCCTAGTCTTAGCGTTCTTGACTTCGGCGCGGGCGCCTGCCGGCGCCGACCCAAGTCCGAGCGGCGACCCGAGTCCCTTCGGGGGCCTCAGCTGCAGCTGCAGCGAAACCGCCCCCGCAGACAGCTCATCCCTAGAACGACAGATCCGTCGGGGGATACGGCAAGGGCTCTCGATTGGGGGACGCGATTAGGACGTTCGCCTCGACGCAGATGGGCATGGACGGCGTTGTTCAAGTCAACGGCAGCGTGAGCAATGGCGAGGTGGTGGGTTGGCTCGACCCTCGGCCGGGTTCCTTGGTGAGCGCGAATACCGTGCTGTGTCCGAGGTCCCCGATCACCGCGGTGGTCGATGGCTTGACGGTGTCGGTGTCCATGGTTCCTGCGGGGCGGGGCCCCTTGGGATCTATAAGCCACATCTCGTAGACGCTGCCCGAGTGGGGCGGGGGCACGTTGTTCATGACGATGACGGCCGCGTTGCTGTGTTGGGATGACAGCATGGTCACGGTGCCGCCGCCGGGAAGTTGGGCGGTGGCGGTGCGAAGGTCCGGCGCGGCCAACACGTGTTCAGTCGTCGATGACGGCGGCGCCGGGCGCAGCGCCACGGTGATGCCCGTTGCGACCACCGCGGCGATGATAGCGGCTGCCGCCGCCAAAACCGCTGCACGCCAGTAGGTCCTACGTGGACTGGCCGGCAGGGCAACTTCGTTGAGTATCTTGGCTCGCAGCGCCGGCGAGGGTTCCAGCCGAGTCGTATCGGAGAGCGCCGCCATCGCCTCCCACACCGCCCGCACCTCTGCGTAGAACTCTTCGGCTTCAGATGAGGGGGCTGCGGCCACACGTCGTTCGATGTCCTCGCGTTCGCTGTCCGAGACAGCGTCCAGGGCGTAGGCGCTCGCCAGTTCGAGCAGCGGGGTGTCCATTGGATCGGTCATGGGATTTCCAAACAACGACGTAAGGCTCGCAACGCGTCGCGCATCCGAGATTTGACGGTCGAGGGGTTCTGCGTGAGCTGCTCCGCGACCTGGACGTAGGTCAGGCCTCGATAGTAGGCCAGCTCGATGCACTCGCGCTGCGTCGCAGTCAGCGCGTGGAGGCAACCGAGTACGCGATCACGCTCTTCGCGGGCGAGCGCCGTGTCCGCCACCACGTCGCTGGGGCGCTCGACATGGCTGGCACCGTAACGCGATTCGCGCTCCGTGGCGGCCTGCTCGGATCGGACCCGATCGATGGCGCGCCGATGCGCCAGCATCAGCATCCATGCCAGCGCGCTTCCGGCGGCTGGGTCATAGTCGCCGGCGTTGCGCCAGATCTGCAGATACAGCTCCTGGGTCGTTTCCTCGCTGTAGTTGGCATCACGCAGGATCTTGAAGATCAATCCGAACACCCGTGCGCGGGTCCGGTCGTAGAGCTGCGTAAACGCGTCGACGTCGTGCTCGGCGACACGGCGCAGCAACGCGTCGAGGTCGCCGCCGGTGCGCGCCGAACTGCCCATGGCGCGATAGCGTATCGGCTTTCGCGTCCGACGCTGCGCGTGCCGGGGCCGTGGCGCCATCCTGCGTGCCGAATTCGGCGCAGCACTGCCGGTCGCGTCCCCAGACCATGTCGTGAGGCTGGACCGCGTCATCGGTCTGGTTACGGCGGATCGCATACCCGGTATTCGGCGCCGAACGGCATCCGGATGCAGACTTGCGCGGCTCGGACCCATCCGCGACGGCGACGTTTCCGAATGACTCATGACCGACCAACGATGGCGGCGCTGGGCCGCCCACCACGAAGGAGCCGAACGCAATGAGGAACGCTCGGGCAAGATCAGTCGCTGCCGCTGGCATGGCGGCGGCGGCGCTGGTAGCCGGCTTATCGGCATGTTCATCGAACAACTCGGCGTCTGGGACGACCACGGCCAGCAGCACGGCCGGCAGCATGGCCGCGTCCGTGACGACGTCCGTGACCGCCGATCCGGCGGCCGATCTGGTAGGCGCGGGCTGCGGGGACTACGCCAAGCAGAATCCGACCGGCCCCGGATCGGTCGCGGGCATGGCACAGGATCCTGTCGCCACGGCCGCCTCGAACAATCCGATGCTCGCGACGCTGACGTCGGCGTTGTCGGGCAAACTGAACCCGCAGGTCAATCTCGTCGACACACTCAACAACGGCCAGTACACGGTCTTCGCGCCGACCAACGCCGCTTTCGACAAACTGCCGGCGGGAACCATCGATAAGCTCAAGACCGACGCGGCGATGCTGAAAAGCATCCTGACGTATCACGTGGTTCAGGGGCAGACGAGTCCCAGCAAGATCGACGGCACCCATGCGACGCTGCAAGGCGCCAGCCTGGGCGTGACCGGCCAGGGCAACGATCTGAAGGTCAACGACGCGGGGTTGGTGTGCGGAGGGGTGCACACCGCAAACGCGACGGTGTACATGATCGACACGGTGCTGATGCCGCCCAGCCACTGAGTCCGCACGCCCACCAACCAAAGGCAGCCGGGCACAGCCCGGCTGCCTTTGGTCTGCCGTCGACTCGACCCGTCAGGCCATCCGCGAGCGCTCCGGTAACGAATATCGGTCATGGTTACTCTTGCGTTGGTCGGCTTCCTCGGAGGCTTGATCACCGGCGTCTCGCCGTGCATCTTGCCGGTGTTACCGGTCATATTCTTCTCCGGCGCCGACCAGGGCTACCCCAGCCAACGACAACATGCGCCCGAAGATTCCGGCACGTCGGTCATGACGAAAACGGCTCTCGCACAACGGTTCCGGCCCTACTGGGTGATCGGCGGCCTCGTGTTGAGCTTCAGCGCCGTCACGCTCGTCGGATCGGCGATGCTGTCCCTGCTGCACTTGCCGCAAGACGCCGTCCGATGGGCCGCGCTGGTCGCCCTGGTCGCGATCGGGCTCGGCCTGATCTTTCCGCGGTTCGAGCAGCTTCTCGAGAAGCCCTTCGCGCGCCTTCCCCAAAAGCAAACGCGTAACTACGGCAACGGATTCGCGCTCGGCCTGGCGCTGGGCGTACTCTACGTGCCCTGCGCCGGTCCCGTATTGGCCGCGATCATCGTGGCCGGCGCAACAGCGAAGATCGGCACCGCCACGATCGTGCTGACATGCGCTTTCGCGCTCGGCGCGGGACTCCCCTTGTTGTTGTTCGCGCTGGCAGGTCAGCAAGTGGCGCAACGGGTGAGCGCGTTCCGGCGCCGCCAACGCCAGCTTCGCATCGCTGCGGGGATCGTGACGATCCTGCTCGCGGTGGCGCTGGTCTTCAATTTGCCCGCTCTGCTGCAACAGGCCATTCCCGACTACACGAGTCCGTTACAGGACAGAATCGCAAGCGATCACCGAATAGAAGAGAAGCTGAACTTGGGCGGGATCGTGAACGACGAGAACGCGCAGCTGTCACACTGCACCGACGGCGGCGCGCAGCTCGAAAGTTGCGGGCCCGCCCCCAGTCTCAAGGGCATCGTCGGCTGGCTCAACACACCCGGTAATCGACCGATCGACTTAAAAGCCTTGCGCGGCAAGGTTGTGCTGATCGATTTCTGGGCCTATTCGTGCATCAACTGCCAGCGCGCCATCCCCCACGTCGTCAACTGGTTCAAGGCCTACCACGACAATCTCGAAGTCATTGGCGTGCATACCCCCGAGTACGCGTTCGAGAAGGAGCCCGCCAACGTCGCCAAGGGCGCGGCAGACCTCGGCATCACCTACCCCATCGCGCTCGACAACGGCTATGCGACGTGGACCAACTACCGCAATCGCTACTGGCCGGCGGAATATCTGATCGACGCCACCGGTTCGGTGCGACACATCAAGTTCGGTGAAGGTGGCTACAGCAACACCGAGAAGCTCATCCGGCAGTTGATCGTCGACGCCGACCCAGGAGTCAAGCTTCCGCCCCCGCGAGACACCGCACAGGACAACCCCCCGCGGCAAAACACCACCCCCGAGACGTACTTCGGCGTCGGCAAGGTGGTCAACTATCGCGGCACCGGCCAATATGACGAGGGCGCAATGGTATTCGACTACCCACCGCATCTTCCCGCCGACAGCTTCGCCTTGCGCGGCCCGTGGTCGCTGGATTACCAAGGCGCAACAGCCAACAGCGACGAGTCCAGCATCGAACTCAACTACCACGCCAAAAACGTCTATCTCGTCGCCGGCGGGACGGGCACCATCACCGTGACCCGAGGCGGACAGTCAAAAGCCATAGCCATCGCCGGCCCGCCGACATCGCACCTGCTGGTGGCGGACGACCACACCCAAACCGCGACGCTGCAGGTGCGCCTCACCAAGGGACTCCAGGCGTTTTCCTTCACGTACGGCTGATCGACGCTCGTCAATCCCCTGACCAATCCGAACCCGCCGCGGCTCCGAATCACCGATGCCACTGCGAACACGGCGCATGGCTGTCGACCAGAATCAAGGAGCAAACACGATGAAGATGTCCAAATCGCCATTGACGGCCGCAGGCCTGACCGCGGCGACCATCGTTGGATTTGCCGTTGCCACCGCACCGATGGCAACGGCGGCTGACTTAGTCGGACCCGGATGCGCAGACTATGCGAACGCACATCCCGCCGGACCCGCCTCCGTGCAGGGGATGTCGCAAGACCCCGTCGCGGTCGCAGCTTCCCACAACCCGATGCTCACCACGTTGACCGCCGCGGTCTCGGGTCAGCTCAACCCACAGGTGAACTTGGTGGACACCCTGAACAACGGCCAGTACACGGTTTTCGCACCGACCGATGACGCGTTCGCCAAGTTGCCGGCCTCGACGATCGAAGAACTCAAGACGAACTCCTCGATGCTGACCAGCATCCTGACCTACCACGTCGTCCAAGGTCAGATGAGTCCGGCCAAGATCATCGGCAGCCACAAGACCCTGCAGGGCGCCGATCTGAACGTCACCGGCCAGGCCAACACCCTGAGCGTCAACAACGCCGGTGTGGTGTGCGGCGGGGTGCCTACCGCCAACGCGACGGTCTACATGATCGACACCGTCTTGATGCCGCCGGCCTGACTTCCCACCGGCAGTCATGCCGCACCGGCCGCGACGCCGCTAAGTGGCGATGGCCAAATAGGCTTGAATCGTCGTGCCGATCGCGGTGGTATGCGTCCGTACGAGGTCGGCGACCGCATTCACCAGCAACAGGCCTCGGCCGCCCTGCGCGGTCGGTTGACGTTGGCCGCCGAGGGGATCGTCGAACCGGCCGGTATCGCTGGCCTCGCAGACGAGATGGCGGCCGTGCTGCCACAACGCCAGGCGGCAGGCGCTGCTGGTGTGTTGCAGGCTGTTGGTGGCCAGTTCGGTGGTGATCAGCAGCAAGTCGCTGATCCGCCTGCTGGGCAAGCCGAGCCACGTGGCGTAGCTGACAGCAAACGACCGCGCGAGGTTCAGATCGGCGAGGCGTTCGACCGTGTAGGTCCGTGCCGCAGGGTTGGTGGGCAGCGGCCGATTGTAGCGAGCCAGCGCCTCTTTGGGCGCGTAGTCGTCGCTGTCCACCGACGCCCCGTCCTGCAACAGCAGGGGGTGGGTAGCGCGGGCGTCGGCAAGTGTTTGGGCGTCGAGCCGGCCGGCGTTGTACGGGCATAGGCCGGTCACCTCGTAACCGTCGAACGCAAGATTGCACAGGGCTTCAAGCCGCACACAGGCGGGATACTCAAGCTGACTGCGCCCCGCCCAGACACATTCGCCGACCAAGCGCACCCGTCGACCCGGATACTTTGCGACGAAATTGCCGAACAGCCCGATCATGCGCCCCGGGTTGCGGCCCACCTCGGCCATATCGACCAGCGTCACCCCGGCGGCGTCGGTGCCCAGTGCGTCGTGCAACACATCCAAGTTGTATTTCGGCACAGCAACCAAAACCGGCTCATCGTTCGCCAAGCCGTCGACGATGTAGGGTGCGGTCGAATCGATGTAGTGCTGTTCAGAACGATAGAACAACGCCTGATGACGTACGCCGCGTGCGCCGGCAAATGGATCGTCGATCATCAAATCCGTTGTACCTCAACTGCACTCGCGCTGCGGGCAACCCCCGCGACGACTACGCCGTCGGCGCCCGATATCCCAGTACCGTCACCTGCACGGGACCTCCCGGGAAGGCGCGAACCGCCACCAGAGGAGAATCCGGTCGAGTCGCTTGCCGTCATTCGCCTGAGTTACCGTCTAGCCGCGGAGTGTGTCGTGGGGGCTTTGTCCGTATTGCTGGCGGTAGTAGACGCCGAAGCGGCCCAGGTGGCTGAATCCCCACCGGCCGGCAATCTGTCCGACCGTGGTCGTCAGCCGGTTTCCGCGAACCAGGTCCAGGTGGGCGTAGTGCAGGCGCACTGTGCGCAAATATTCGGACGGCGTGCAGCCGCGGTGCTTGCGGAACATCAGTTGCAGCGCGCGCGGGGTCACGTATATGTGGCGGGCGATGTCGGCGGTCGAGATGTCGATGTGAGCGTTGTCGTCGATGTAGGCAATGGCTCGCCGCAACAGCACCGGCGTCGTGTCGTGGCGATCTTCGATCGTCGGTTCGAACTCGGCCGTGTTGGGGAACGTCGCGAGCATGGTCGCTGCGAGATAGCGTGCGACGACGCCGGAGATCAACGGACTCGCCGCCGCGTGCGGGTTGGTGACAACGTCGCGCGTCACATGGTCGAGGAACGAGACCAAATGAGCGTTGGCCGCCGATGAAACCGGCATGACCCCTGTGAGTTTGACCGATTCGGACGTGCCCGATTTGGGGGCTGTCGCCGCCACAGAGTCCAGCAGAGGCCTGTCGATCAATACCGTCTGGAACTCGCCGGTGAGGACCTTTCCGCTGAACGGAAGCCCTTGGCGCGCCGCGACCGCAGTCGCCGTCCCCGGCTGACACAGACTGGCGCCGTAGCCGGGCTGCTGATGTACGAGCGCACCAGATTTGACCCGACACAACACGATCCCGTCCATCGGCTCGCCTTCGTATTGGAAGGCGTAGGTGTAGCGGAGTTCGTCAAAGGCCATCGACCCCAGAGTCGAGCGGACGGCCCGAGTGTAGGTCGGTCGATCCGATGCCGCCCCAAAACGCATGCTTGAGTAATTCGCACTGAGAACCTCCTCGGCTTCGCCGAGGTCGGTCGTGTCGACCAAGACAGTGCTCACCGCGCGCCTCCCGAGCAAGACGAACCGGATTCGTCCCGAACGATGTACGCAGCATCCTCGATACGAACCGCAAGGACGAGCGACGAATGCTTTGTTCCCAACGCCGATCATGCTCCGAAACGGCGCTAGCGTCGATCCCAAGACGGCGCGTGATCACTGAGGAGCAGGTCAGAGTGTCGACGGCTGAAATCCAGGGCCAGGTGCATCAACGCATCGCTGAATTGTCCCGCAGGTTGCACGGTCCGCGGCAGGCCGCCGATGCCGTCGCCCAACTCATCGTCGATTCCGCCGCCAACGATGTTCCGGGCGCGCAATACGCCGGAATCACCCTCGCCACATCACGACGTGTGCACACGCCTGTGGCGAGCCATCCGTACCCCGCGATCCTCGACGAGATCCAGCAACGGCACCGGCAAGGACCATGCCTCAGTGCGGCCGCGCACCAACACACGGTGCGCGCCGACGACCTGACCACGGATACGCGCTGGCCGCTCTACCGGCGCGATGCTTTGCGGCGGACGCCGATCCGGTCCATCCTGTCCTTCCGGCTGTTCACCTCTGACCAGACGATGGGAGCTCTCAACGTTTATGCCGACCGGCCGCATGCTTTCACGGTCGAGGCCGAGGAGATCGGCTATGTCCTGGCGACCCACGCGGCGCTCGCATGGGACGCCGCGCGCCGGGAGAATCAATTCCAGAGCGCATTGGCCAGTCGGGACATGATCGGTCAGGCCAAGGGCATCCTGATGGCGCGCTTCAACATCAGCGCCGTCGCGGCGTTCGAACTGCTCAAGCGCCTGTCTCAAGACCGGAACGCCAAGTTGACCGACATCGCCAGACAAATCGCGGGCCTTACCAATTTCGACGACCTCTGATCTCGGGTGACGAGTTGCCCGGTTCGTCTGCGACCAGCGCCCAATGCGCGGTCGCACGGCGGACTCTCCGGCGGCATGCATGCGCTGAACTGCTCAAACTCTGTGGAGCTAAGGGGAATCGAACCCCTGACCTACTCGATGCGAACGAGTCGCGCTACCAACTGCGCCATAGCCCCTGACCGCTAGCAGGCTACCAGCCGCGGCACCAACCGCCGAACTGCGAGCGCTACTCGCCGACCGCGCGCGGCAGGTCCCGGGGCCAGCCGAAGGTCCGCATCGCCATCGCGTAGTCCAGGTGCTCGAAGACGGGGTCCTCGTCGTCGATCTCCAGGACCACCGCGCCGGGGCGCCGCAGCCGCGACGGGATCACGTCGTAGTCGCGGTCGTAGGCGTTCTCCACGCCGAGTCGCGCCCGCGCCATCCGCTTCATCCGGCGGTGCCGCACCTTCTCCTCGATGCGCGTCTGGCGGCGGAGGTAACCCAGGTAGAGCAGGGTGATCGCGGTGGCGCTGCCGCACGCCCACCAGGCCGCCGGCGAGACCTTGAAGGCCGCGGTGGCCGAGCCGATCAGCACGAGCGCCATCGCGATCAGGACCTTCTTGCGGAAGGCGTACTTGCGCGCGCTGACCGCGGCCGCGGTCTTGGTGTCGAACCGGCGCCGCCGTGCGGCGTTGCGCGGCATCGGCGCCGGCGCCTCGTCGTCGGCGTCCTCACCCTCGGCCGCGGGCTCCAAACCGGACGAGTCCTCGACGTACTCGTAGCGGTCCGCGTCCTCGCCGCCGCGCTCGGCGACGGCCTCGGTGTCGGCCTCGTCGTCTTCGACGGGTTCGACGTCGGCCGTGTCCGCCTCGGCAGCAGAACCACTGGCGCCCACCGGAAGTACGTGAGAGTCCTCGACGACGTCGACATCGAGGTAGTCGGGTTCGGTCGGCTCGGCGACCGCCATCCGCATCGCGACCGGGCGCTGGCGGCTCAGCTCGTCGGTGTCGGCGTCGTCCGCCACATCATGGTCGCGGTCCTCGTCCTCGGAAAAACGCTCGTCGTCGAGGTCGGTGTCGGTCGAGTCTTGCGGCGGCGTCCAGTCGGGGTCGCTGCGATGCCCGGCGGCCGGACCGCTGCGCTTGATCAGCCGGGAGTTGCCCCCGCCGTTGAGCACCCGGGTCGCCAACGCCACGTCGCTGGTGCGCCGCACCGCGTCGCGTTTGCTCACGAGCATCGGCACCAAGACGAACAGCCATAGCACCACGAGCGATATCCACAACAATGACTGCGGGATGCTTGGCATGTTGACCTGCTCTCTTCGGTGTCCATCGCCCGCGAAGCCCATCTCTGACCGACGCGGCCGGGTCCAACTAACCAGGACAATTACACACCTGTAATTTGCCTCTCACAAGCACCATCAGTCACTCGTGTCGCGCCAGTCCCAGAACGGCAACGATTTGGACTCCTCGGCCGCCGCGGGAGACCCCGGGAGCGGACGGCCTCGCAACGGCCAGGGTCACACCCAGCTGGCGTTTCCGGCGCGCACCAGCGTCGATGCCACCGATCCGCTCACTTCTTCGGCGGTGATGGCCATCAGCAGATGATCCCGCCACGCCTTGTCGACTTCCAGGTAGCGCTGCAACAGGCCTTCCTGGCGGAACCCGACTTTTGCCAGCACCGCGCGGCTCGCGGCGTTTTCCGGGCGCACGGTGGCCTCGACGCGATGCAACATCACCGGGCCGAAGCAGTGATCCAAGCCCAGCGCCAAGGCCGCGGTGGCCACGCCGCCGCCGGTGGCCGAGCGCGGCACCCAGTAGCCGATCCACGCCGAACGCAACGCGCCGTGGGTGACGTTGCCGATGGTCAGCTGGCCACAGAACTGGCCGTCGAGTTCGATGACGTAAGGCAGCATCCGCCCCTGCCGCGCCTCGGCACGCAAACCAGAACACAACGCCGGCCACGCCGCCACCGCGTGGCGAGTCGTCCAATCGCCCTCGGAACTGGGCTCCCACGGTTCCAGATGCGCGCGATCGGTCAGCCGGATCCGGCTCCACTGCGCGCCATCGCGCAACCGCACCGCCCGCAACCGGACGACGCCGGCCGAAACCCGAAGCGGGCCAACGCTCATGGGCCAACCGGGATGACGGGAATTGGAGCGCAACAGGTTCACCGGGTACGCAGTCTTTTCGCTCAGCCGCGCTGAGCCAGGAAGGCGACGTCGACGATCTCGCCGGTGCGAATCTGCTCGGCGCCGCTGGGCACCACGACCAGACAGTTCGCTTCGGCGAGGGTGGCCAGCAGGTGCGACGACGCGCCCGGGCCGCCGCCGAGCGCCTGCACCAGATACTCGCCGCTGTCCTGGTCGCGCATCAGCTGGCCGCGCAGGAAGCCCTTGCGCCCGGCCACCGACGTGATGGGTGACAGCGTGCGCGCCTGCACGATGCGGCGCATCGGCTGACGCTTGCCCAGCGACAACCGAATCAAGGGGCGGACCATCACCTCGAAAACCACAAGTGCGCTCACCGGGTTTGCCGGCAACAGGAACGTCGGAACGCCCTCGCGGCCCAGCTGCCCGAAACCCTGGATGGATCCCGGATGCATGGCGACCCGCACGACCTCCAACTCGCCGAGCTCGGCGAGCACCTGGCGCACCGCCTCGGTCGCGGCGCCCCCGACCGCGCCGGCGATCACGATCACCTCGGCTCGATTGATCTGGCCCTCGACGATCTCGCGGAGTTCGCGGGGGCCGCCGCTGACGATGCCGACGCGGTTGACCTCTGCGCCCGCATCGCGGGCCGCGGCCGCCAGCGCGTAGGAGTTCACGTCGTAGACCTGCCCGTTGCCCGGGGTACGCGAGATGTCGACCAGCTCGCCGCCCAGCGCCATGATCGTCACCCGGGGACGTGGGTGCACCAACACCCGTTCGCGGCCGACCGCGGCCAGCAGCCCGACCTGCGCCGCGCCGATCACCGTCCCGGACCGCACCGCCACGTCGCCGGGCTGGACGTCGTCGCCGGCGCGGCGCACGTAGGCGCCCGACGGGGCGCCCCGCAGAATCCGCACCCGCTGGGTCCCGCCATCGGTCCAGCGCAGCGGCAGGACCGCGTCGGCCAGGGTCGGCAAGGGGGCCCCGGTCTGCACGCGCACGGCCTGGCGCGGCTGCAACCGGCTAGGCGTGCGCGAACCGGCCTCGACGGTGCCCATCACCGGCAGCACCAGGCCCTCGCGCCCGTTGCCCTCGCCGGAATCGTCGAACGGTCCCGGCAGACGTTCACTGCCCACCTCGCCGACACCGATCACGTCGACGCTGCGCACCGCGTACCCGTCGATCGCGGCCTGATCGAACCCGGGCATCGGGCGTTCGGTCACCACCTCCTCGGCGCACATCAGTCCCTGCGCCTCGGCGATCGCCACACGTATCGGCCGCGGGGCCACCGCGGCCGCCGTGATCCGGGCCTGCTGCTCTTCCACCGAACGCACAGCGCGCCTCTCTGCCCTCAAACCCGGCGGGCGCCGCGCATCGGGCGACCCGCTCACTGCGCAGGCGGGGCATCCCCGCCCGGGACCGCTACGCGCTCCGCCGGCCTCCGCCAGCCGGGTGACCGCCCGGCTAGTGTTCGGCCAGGCCCAATCGCGCCACCAACCACTGCCGCAAATCCGGGCCGTAGTCGTCACGATCCAATGCAAAGTCAACCGCAGCCTTGAGGTAGCCGCCGGGATTTCCCAAGTCGTGTCGAGATCCGCGATGCACGACCACGTGCACCGGGTGGCCCTCCTCGATCAGCAAGGCGATCCCGTCGGTGAGCTGTACTTCGCCGCCGGCCCCACGCTCGATGCGGCGCAACGCATCGAAGATGGCGCGGTCGAGCACGTAACGGCCGGCCGCGGCGAACAGCGACGGCGCGTCCCCGGCCGGAGGCTTCTCGACCATGCCGTTGACCTTGAGCACGTCGGGATTGTCGTCGTCGGGAATGGGTTCGACATCGAAAACGCCGTAGGCGCTGACCTCCTCGGGTGTCACCTCGATGGCGCACAACACCGTGCCGCCGTAGTGGGCGCGCACCTTCGACATCGTGCCCAGCACGCCGGTGGGCAGCACCAGGTCGTCGGGCAGCAACACCGCGAGGGCGTCCTCGTCGTCAGCCAGCCGCGACTCCACGCAGCCGATCGCGTGCCCCAGCCCCAGCGGCTCGCTCTGTACCACGGACTCGACCTTGATCAGCTGCGGCGCGCGGCGGACTTTGTCGAGCATCGCCGTCTTGCCGCGTTCCTCCAACGTGCTTTCCAGCACTAGGTCCTCGACGAAGTGCGCGACGACGCCATCCTTGCCCTCGGAGGTGATGATCACCAGCCGCTCGGCGCCGGCCTCGGCCGCCTCGGCGGCCACCAGTTCGATGCCCGGCGTGTCGACAACCGGCAACAGCTCCTTGGGGACCGTTTTGGTCGCCGGCAAGAAGCGGGTCCCGAGACCCGCGGCGGGCACGACCGCAGTGCGTGGCACCACCACGTGTGGGCTTGACATTGTTCACACGATAACCCGCATCGGCTCGGCCGAGTCGCTGTGGCGCGTCCGAAGACCTGGCTGTCATGGTTGACGCATGGCGACCACCGGCAAAGCCGCGCTGCGCGACCAGCTGCTCGCCGCCCGGCGTCAGGTTGCCGAGGACGTTCGCGTCGCCGAGGCGCAGCAGGTCTGCGCGCGACTGGAAGCCCTGGAAAGCATTGTGACCAGCGACAGCACGGTCTGCGCCTACGTGCCGGTGGGCACCGAGCCGGGGTCAATCGACATGCTCGATACGTTGCTGCGGCGCGCCGGACGGGTCCTGCTGCCGGTCGCGCGCACGGCCGCTGACAACGCGCCGCTGCCGCTGTCCTGGGGCGAATACCGGCCCGGCACCCTGACCACCGGGCGGTGGGGGCTGCTCGAACCGCCGGAGCCCTGGCTGCCGGCGTCGGCTCTGGCGCAAGCCGGCGTGGTGCTGGTGCCGGCGCTTGCCGTGGACCGGCGCGGCGTGCGGCTGGGCCGGGGCCGGGGCTTCTACGACCGCTCTCTGGGACTTCGGCGCCCACGCGCGCGGCTGATCGCGGTCGTTCGGGACACGGAGGTGCTCGACGAATTACCGGCCGAGCCGCACGACGTCCCCATGACCCACGCGCTCACACCACGACAGGGATTGATCGACCTCGCCGGCCCCTGATGGGAATGAGTCATGTCACGTGGCGGTTCTAGCACTTGAGACGCTAGAGTGCTAACCAGGTTTGTGATCATCCGGAGGTTTTTGTGCCGACTTACAGCTATCAGTGCACCGAGTGCGACGATCGCTTCGACATCGTGCAAGCCTTCACCGACGACGCGCTGACCACGTGCGAACGCTGCTCCGGGCGGCTGCGCAAGCGCTTCAACTCCGTCGGCGTGGTGTTCAAGGGCAGCGGCTTCTACCGCACCGACAGCCGCGAGTCGGGCAAGAAATCGTCGAGTTCGAGCAACGGCTCCTCGTCGAGTGACTCGGGATCGAGCAGCTCGGCCTCCAGCGAAACGTCGGGCTCCGGCTCGGGCGAGAAGTCCAGCTCCAGCTCGAGCGACAAGTCGAGCAGCAGTTCGGCAACATCGACGGCCGCCGCGACCAGCTGACGGTTATCCACACCGGCGTTCCCGGCCGTGAGCCCGGGCGCCGGGTTGCGCCTACCGTTGCGACGTGGGCGAATCATCGCTGAACCCAAGCCTATTGACCCGGCTGTCGCTGTGGCTGCGCCCGGACTGGACTCGCACCGTGCTGGCACGCCGAGTCGCCGCGGGCGGGCTGGTCGTGCTGGCCGCAATCGCGACGCTGCGCTCCAATCCCGCCGGTGACTACGCACAAGTCGTGGTGGCCGACCATGACCTTCGTCCCGGTGTCGGGTTGACTCCCGCTGATGTTCGACTCGAAAAGCGTTTGACCGCAACCGTTCCCGACGGGGCGCGAGCCGACCTGGGTGCGGTGGTGGGTTCGACGCTGGCCGGCCCGACACGACGCGGCGAGGTCATCACCGACGTCCGGTTGTTGGGAAGCCGGTTGGCGGAGGCCGCAGTCGGGTCAAAGGCGGGGCCGGGCGCTCGCATCGTGCCGCTGCATCTGGCCGATGCCGCCCTGATCGACCTCGTGCGGGTCGGGGACGTGGTCGACGTCCTGGCCGCGCCGGCCGCCAGCGCGCCGGACAATTCGCACGGCGCCCCCAAGGTGGTGGCCACCGACGCCGTGGTGGTGCTCGTCTCGGCCAAAGAAAAGATTCAGGCCGCCGATGCCGACCGCGTAGTGTTAGTTGCGCTGCCGGCTCGTGTGGCGAACGCGGTAGCAGGGTCGGCGCTGGGCCAGACCGTCACGCTCACCCTGCACTGAGTGCCTGGCCGTCGCTGGTCCGCCAGCCGACAGCAGATTCTGTCCAGTCCCAGAAAGGCGTCTCAATGCTCAAAGGGTTCAAGGAGTTTCTCTCCCGGGGCAACATCATCGACCTGTCTACCGCGGTGGTCATCGGTACCGCCTTCACCGCACTCGTCACGACTTTCACCAACGCCATCATCAAGCCGTTGATCAACCGGATCGGGGTCAACCAGAAGTCCGACCTCGGCGTCCTGCGGATCGGCATCGGCGGCGGCCAGACCATCGATCTGAACGAAGTCCTGTCGGCCGCCATCAACTTCGTGATCATCGCGGCGGTCGTCTACTTTCTGGTCGTGCTCCCGTACACCACCTTGCGCAAACGCGGTGAGGTCGAGCCGGCGGACGACGCGCAGGTCGTCCTGCTCAAGGAGATCCGCGACCTGCTCGCGCAGACCAACGGCGACGCGCCGGGCAAGCACGGCAGTGTGACCACCACGCCCCCACCCGAGCACGGGCCCCGCGCGGAAGCCGAATCGAAGTAACCGCGTCGGCTTGCCGCGGGGCGCACCTCTCGGCGCGGTCTTAGATCTCCAGGCTCGACAGTTGCCCGATGATCTGGGCCGCCAACGGGTTCAGCGTCGCCATCCCGTCGCGCACCGCGTAGCGGGAGCCCGCCAGGTTGACCACCAGCGTGCTGCCGGACACCCCGGCCAGACCGCGTGACAATCCGGCGTCGATGATCCCCGCCGACAGCCCCGAGCCGCGGATTGCCTCTGCGATGCCGAGGATTTCGCGGTCCAGGATCTCGCGGGTGGCCTCCGGGGTGACGTCGCGGGGGGTGACGCCCGTCCCGCCGACCGAGACGACCAGGTCGACCCCGCCGATCACCGCGGTGTTCAGCGCGTTGCGGATCTCGACCTCGTCGGCGGCGACCGCGACCACCCCGTCGACGACGAATCCCGCCTCGGTCAGCAGTTCGGTCACCAGCGGACCGCTGTGGTCCTCGTCCCCATGAGCGGTGCGATCGTCGACCACCACAACCAAAGCCCGGCCAACTACCAGTTCCGCACCCGTTTCCATGGAGGCAACCGTATATCCGAGCTCAGACAATCCCGGCGCCGAGGGTTCGTCCACTCTCACTACTGATCCGCCTTTCCGAGGGTGACCGGCAATGTCCGGCTGCCGCCGCCAGCGGGATCCTGGAACGTCAGCGAGATCTTGTCGCCGGGTGCTTTGGACCGCACGGCCGCAACCAGCGCGTCGGCGCTGTTGATGGGCCGGTCGTCGACCTTGGTGACGACCACGTTCTTGGGGACGCCGGCGGCTGCCGCGGCACCGCCCGCGACGACGTCGACGACCTTGGCACCGGGGGTGCCCTTGTCGTTCATCACCTGCACGCCGAGCGAGGCGTGGGACGCCTTGCCGCTGGCGATCAGTTCGTCGGCGATGCGCTTGGCCTGATCGACCGGGATGGCGAAGCCCAGACCAATCGAACCGCTCTGGGCGTCCGGCGAGTCGGCGCCCAGGGTGGCGATGGCCGAGTTGACGCCCACCAGCTGGCCGTTCATGTTGACCAGCGCGCCACCGGAGTTACCGGGGTTGATCGCGGCGTCGGTCTGGATCGCGTCCAGCACGGTGTTCTGGTTGCCCGACTCACCGGTGGTGGACACGGGCCGGTTCAGCGCGCTGACGATGCCGGTGGTGACCGTGCCCGACAGACCCAGCGGCGAGCCGATCGCGACGACCGGCTGGCCGACGTGCAGGTCCGACGAGGAGCCCAGCGAGATGGGCGTGAGTCCGGAAATGCCCTGCACGCGAATCACGGCGATATCGCTGGTGGGGTCCGCGCCGACCACGGTGAACGGCGCGGTGCGGCCGTCAGAGAAGGTCACCGTCGTCTTGGGCGTCGGGGCGCCGGCACCGGCACCGCCCGGGCCACCCGGTACGCCGGGAGGCACCGGAGCCCCGGTCGGCCCTCCGGGCCCCTTCGGCGGTCCCGCCGCGGCGGCGATCACGTGGTTGTTGGTCAGGATCAGCCCGTCGGTGGACAGGACGATGCCGGAGCCCTCTTCGGACGCCCGACCGATGTCGGTCTCGAGCATCACGACGCTGGGCACCACTTTGGAGGCGACTTGTTCGACGCTGCCGGGCGGCATGTTCGCGGCCGGGACACTGGGCGCCGCCCCGATGACCCGACCGCCACCGTTGCCCGTCGAGTGCGTGCCGAGCTCGATCGCGGTGGCAGCGGCACCGCCGATGCCGGCCGACACCACCGCGACGGCCAACGCGCCAACGATCAAAAGGCCTGCGCGAGAACGCTTTTGGGGCTCCGGTGGGATGGGCATGCCCGGCGGCATGCCGGGAATCGGACCCGCGCCGGTGCCTCCCGGTATCGGACCCACACCGGTTCCGCCGGGGATCCGCCCCGGCCCGGTGTTGCTGAAGGGCTCGTAGGGCGGCCGGAACTGGGTCGTCGGCGACGACGAGGGCTGCGACCGATAGCGCCAGTCGTATTGCTGGTTGTACGGCTGCTGTTGTCCCGGGGCATAACCTGGGGACACCGCATGGCTGGGGACTGGCGCAGTCTGATTGGGCGCGGGGGGGTATCCCGGCTGCTGCGGCGGTGGCGAATACCTCGGGTCATTCGTCATGTCGCTAAGTCGCTCTTCCTCTATCTCAGTGTTTCGGCAAGTCGACGGCTGGGTCCAACAGTAGCCGCAGACCTACCTTGCCCGCGCGGACTGAGAGTCCACTGAGATAACGTTCGCTGATTCCCGAGAGTTCGCCTCATCGCCGGCCGCCGCTCGAGAAGGGTCGGTCGCGATGTCTATCTGGTCGGTTTGCCGCTCAGCGGCGCCAGGCGTGCCGTGCGGCTGGGCGGGTAACGGCCGGCCGGGCAACAGGACATAGAACGAAGTACCCGGCGGCTGGCCTCCCGGAACGGTGTCCTCGACGCGCAGCAGTCCCCCGTGATTGAGGACCACCTTCTTCACAATCGCCAGCCCGAGGCCCGAGCCCGGCATGGCGCGTGCCGTCGTCGATCGGTAGAACCGCTCGAACACCAGACGGCGCTCCTGGGGCGGAATGCCGGGGCCGTGGTCGGCGATCACCAGCTCGGCGTGCGACGGGTCGAGCTGGCGCATAGTGACACCGACGTGGCCACCGGGCGGGCTCCACTTGGCCGCGTTGTCCAACAGGTTCAGGACCGCCCGAGACAGCCCCGCGGCGTCGCCGTACGTCTGCCACGGCGTCACGTCGACGTCGAAGTGAATGTCGTTGCGCCGCCGCCTGACTCGCTCCAGGCTGCGATCGATGACTTCGGACACGTCGACGGACTCGTGCACCACCTGGCCGGCGTCGTCACGGGTCAGATCCACCAAATCGCCTACCAGCGTTGACAATTCCTCGATCTGCGCGATGACATCCGCGCGCAGATCGACCATCTCCTGCTCGGGTAGGCGCGGCGCCCCCGGCTCCATCGCGGCCATCAGCAGCTCGACGTTGGTTCGCAGCGACGTCAGTGGGGTGCGCAGTTCGTGCCCGGCGTCGGTGACCAGCCGCGCCTGCCTCTCCCGGGACTCGGCCAGCGCGCGCAGCATCAGGTTGAACGACTCGGTGAGCCTGGCCAATTCGTCACTGCCGAACACGGGGATGGGCCTCAGGTCATCGGTGCGCGCCACCCGCTCGGCCGCTTCGGTCAAGCGCGCCACCGGGCGCAGCCCTGCCCTGGTGACCATGCCCCCCGCCACCGCGGCGACCGCCACACCGACCCCCCCGACGATCAGCAGCACCCAGCGCAGCCGGTTCATCACCGCTTCGGTGGGCTTGAGGCTCTTGGAGATCAGCAACGACGTGCCGTTCTGCAGGTGCACGGCAAGGATTCGCTGATCACCGGCGGTACGGCGCGACATGAACAAATCACCGTGGATGACCGCTTTTTCCGGTGCGCCGACCGGCAGGGTCTGGCCCGGCTGCTGGGCGGTGTAGATCGCGTGGCCCGGGTTCACCAGCATCGCGTTGACGTCGGAATACGCGGTGCCCTCGATGGCCTTGCCCGGGTCCGCGGCCAGCGAGCCGCTGGCGATCAGCAGTTGCGCCCTGCTTTGCAGCTGGTTGTCGATGTCGCTGTACAGCGCGGCAGAGATCACGGCGTAGACGGCGAAGGCCATCAACACCACGACCATCGCGACCATTGACATCGCCAGCAGCATCACCCGCCACCGCAACGACAACGAGGGCGTTGCGCGCAACGGTGGGCGCAGCGGTGGACGTTGAGGCCGGGGAAACCGGATCATCGAGGGGCCCGCATCGTCACGGGGGTGTCTCCCGAAGGACGTAGCCCACGCCGCGCACCGTGTGAATCAGCCGCGGCTCCCCATCGGCTTCGGTTTTGCGCCGCAGATAGCCCACGTACACCTCCAGCGCGTTGCCCGAGGTGGGGAAGTCGAAGCCCCACACCTCCTCGAGGATGCGGCTGCGGGTGAGCACCCGGCGCGGATTGGCGATCAGCATCTCCAGCAGCGCGAATTCGGTGCGGGTCAGGCTGATGCGGCGCTGGCCGCGGGTGACCTCGCGGGTCACCGGGTCCAGCGTCAGGTCGGAGAAGGTCATCGCCACCGATTCGGCGTCGTCCTCCGGCTTGGTGCGGCGCAACAGCGCGCGCATCCGGGCGAGCAGCTCTTCCAGGGCGAACGGCTTCGGCAGGTAGTCGTCGGCGCCGGCGTCCAGCCCGGCGACCCGCTCTGACACCGAATCGCGCGCCGTGAGCACCAGGATCGGCAGGTCGTCACCGGTGCTGCGGAGCTGGCGGCAGACTTCGAGGCCGTCCAGGCGCGGCATCATCACATCCAGGACGAGCGCGTCGGGGCGATCGCTCGCGATCAGTTCGAGGGCCTCGACCCCGTCATGGGCCAGCTCAACGGAGTAGCCGTTGAAGGACAGTGACCTACGCAGCGACTCGCGCACCGCGCGATCGTCGTCGACGACCAGTATTCGCACGGCCCCTAGTTTCGTCCCACCGCCTGAGACTGACCTGAGAGGCGCGCCGTGAGGGGGGCTAGCGGCGGTCGTAAGCGCGGCGGAGCCGGGCGCAACGGGCCGGCGCCATCGGGCTAGCGGCGGTCGTAAGCGCGGCGAAGCCGGGCGCAACGGGCCGGCGCCATGAGGGGGCTAGCGGCGGTCGTAAGCGCGGCGACGCCGGGCGCAACGGGCCGGCGCCATCGGGCTAGCGGCGGTCGAGGTCGATCAGACCGAGGCGGGCCGCCTTGAGCAGCCTGCGGGGCACTTTGTGCCGCTGACCTGCGACCGTCACACCGACGAGTTCGGTCTTCTCGGCCTTCCACTGCGCGCGCCGGCTACGGGTGTTCGCGCGCGACATTCTGCGCTTGGGTACGGCCATGGTCGGGCCTGACTCCTCAATCTGGGACTTGCAGTTCGGCATGTCGCGCGGCGTGGCCGGTGGGCCGATCGGGCGGGCGACGATCGCACATCAGGATAGTCGCTGGTCGGCTTGTCGCCAAAATGGGCGCCGCGCCGGCCGGCAGGCTCGCCGAGATTGCCGTGAGGGCTGTGACTTTTCGGCGAAGTGCGACCCCATGGGCAATCTCGGCGCCAAGGGAGTCACCAGGCATCCTTGACGTGACACCGGCGGTACCCGCTAACCTACCGGTTGGTTGGGTGGTCCGAACCGGTCGAATCCGCGAATGGGGGACAGGCATGGCCTCTGCGTCCGGCGCCTCTGGTGCTTTGGGCAGCTCCGGTGCGGTCCGTATCGCCAACTGTTCGGGTTTCTACGGCGACCGGCTGTCGGCCATGCGCGAGATGCTCACGGGCGGTGACGTCGACTATCTCACCGGCGACTACCTGGCCGAACTCACGATGCTCATCCTGGGCCGCGACAAGATGAAGCACCCCGAGCGCGGCTACGCCAAGACCTTTCTGACCCAGCTCGAGGACTGCCTGGGCGAGGCGAGTGACCGCGGCGTCCGCATCGTCGCCAACGCCGGCGGCCTCAACCCGGCGGGCCTGGCCGATGCGATACGCGCCCTGACAGAACGGCTAGGCATCGACGCCCGGGTCGCCCACGTGGAGGGTGACGACCTGTTGCCGCGCGCCGCCGAACTCGGGCTGGGCACCCCGCTGACCGCGAACGCATACCTGGGCGCCTGGGGGATCGTCGATTGCCTCGACAGCGGCGCCGACGTTGTCGTCACCGGCCGCGTCACCGACGCCTCGGTGATCGTCGGGGCGGCCGCAGCGCACTTCGGCTGGGACCGCACCGACTACGACAGGCTCGCCGGCGCCGTGGTCGCCGGCCACGTCATCGAATGCGGGGTGCAGGCCACCGGGGGCAACTACTCGTTCTTCACCGAGGTCGCCGACCTCACCCACGCCGGCTTCCCCCTGGCCGAGGTCAGCGCCGACGGATCCTCGGTGATCACCAAACACCCGGGCACCGGCGGCCTGGTCAGCGTCGACACCGTCACCGCGCAGCTGCTCTACGAGATCACCGGCGCGCGCTACGCCAACCCGGACGTCACCGCCCGGATGGACAGCGTCGAGTTGTCGTCCGACGGGCCCGACCGGGTGCGCATCAGCGGGGTCCGCGGCGAGGCCCCGCCACCCACCTACAAAGTCTCGATGAACAGCATCGGCGGGTTCCGCAACTCGATGACTTTCGTGCTGACCGGCCTCGACATCGAGGCCAAGGCCGACCTCGTGCGCCGGCAACTCGACGCCGCGCTCACCGTCAAGCCCGCGGAACTGCAATGGTCGCTGGCCCGCACCGACCACCCCGACGCCGACACCGAAGAAGCCGCCAGCGCGCTGCTGCACTGCGTCGTGCGCGATCCCGACCCGGCCAACGTCGGGCGCCAATTCTCCTCGGCCGCTGTCGAATTGGCGTTGGCCAGCTATCCGGGATTCCACGTGACCGCGCCGCCGGGCGACGGCCAGGTCTACGGGGTGTTCACCCCGGGCTACGTCGCCGCCGATCAGGTACCGCACGTTGCGGTACACGCCGACGGCACCCGCGTCGACATCGCTTGCGCCACAGAAACTCTCGAGCTCTCCCCCGCCGCCGAGCCACCGCTTCCCGAACCGTTGCCGGGCGGGCCCGCCCGGCGGGTGCCGCTGGGCCGCATCGCCGGCGCCCGCAGTGGCGACAAGGGTGGCTCGGCCAATGTCGGGGTGTGGGTGCGCACCGACGAGCAATGGCGTTGGCTGGCCAACACGTTGACCGTCGACCTGCTCAAGGAGCTGCTTCCAGAAGCGGCTGACTTCGACGTCGCCCGCCACCTGCTGCCGAATCTGCGGGCGGTCAACTTCGTCATCGACGGCATCCTCGGCCAGGGCGTCGCATACCAGGCTCGATTCGACCCCCAGGCCAAGGGGCTAGGCGAATGGCTCCGCGGCCGCTACCTCGACATCCCGGAGAGTTTACTGTGAACCTTTGGACTACGCCCGAGCGCGAACAGTTGCGAAAGACGGTGCGCTCGTTCGCAGAACGCGAGATCCTGCCCCACGTCGACGAGTGGGAGCGCACCGGCGACCTGCCGCGCGAATTGCACCGCAGCGCCGGAGCCGCCGGACTGCTGGGTGCGAACTTTCCCGAATCGGTCGGCGGTGGTGGCGGCGACGGCGCCGATGCGGTGATCATCTGCGAGGAGATGCATCAGGCCGGAGCGCCGGGCGGCGTGTTCGCGTCGTTGTTCACATGTGGCATCGCGGTACCACACATGATCGCCTCGGGCGATCAGCGGCTCATCGACTCGTTCGTTCGCCCGACGCTGGCAGGCGAACTGATCGGTTCACTCGCCATCACCGAACCGGGTGGCGGTTCCGACGTCGGACATCTTCGAACCTCGGCGGTTCGCGACGGTGACCACTACATCGTCAACGGCGCCAAGACTTACATCACCTCGGGAGTCCGCGCCGACTATGTGGTCACCGCCGTGCGCACCGGAGGCCCGGGCGCGAGCGGGGTTTCGCTTCTGGTGGTCGAGAAGGGCACGCCAGGTTTCGAGGTGAGCCGCAAGCTCGACAAGATGGGCTGGCGCTCCTCGGATACCGCCGAGCTGTCCTACACCGACGTCCGCGTCCCGGTGGCCAACCTGGTCGGCGCCGAGAACAGCGGCTTCGCCCAGATCGCCCAGGCCTTCGTTTCCGAGCGGATCGGCCTTGCCGCACAGGCTTATTCGAGTGCGCAGCGATGCTTGGACCTGACGGTGCAATGGTGCCGCGACCGCGAAACGTTCGGACGCCCATTGATATCGCGCCAATCGGTGCGGAACACGTTGGCCGAGATGGCCCGTCGCATCGACGTCGCCCGGGTCTACTCGCGCAGCGTGGTAGAGCGGCAGCTCGCCGGCGAGACGAACCTGATTCCGCAGGTGTGCTTCGCCAAGAACACCGCCGTCGAAGCCGGCGAATGGGTGGCCCACCAAGCCGTTCAGCTGTTCGGCGGCATGGGTTACATGGCCGAATCCGAGGTCGAACGCCAATACCGGGACATGAGAATCCTCGGCATCGGCGGCGGGACGACCGAAATCCTCACCGCCCTGTCCGCCAAACTTCTGGGATTCCAATCATGACCGTGCTGCAGTCCACGCTCGACGCGGAGGCCACCGCCTTCACCGACGCGGCGGCGGCCGCGTTGACGAAACTCGAGGAAATCGACAATGAGTTCGCCAACGCCCTGGCCGGTGGTGGGGCCAAATACGTTGAGCGCCATCATGACCGCGGCAAGCTGACGGCCCGCGAACGCATCGAGTTGTTGGTCGATCAGGATTCGCCGTTCTTGGAACTCAGCCCGCTGGCCGCCTGGGGCAGCGCATTCAAGGTCGGCGCCAGCACGGTCACCGGCATCGGCGTGGTCGAAGGTGTCGAATGCATGATCGTCGCCAATGACCCGACGGTCAAAGGCGGCACCAGCAATCCGTGGACCCTGAAAAAGATCCTGCGGGCCAATCAGATCGCTTTCGAGAACCGGCTTCCGGTGATCTCCCTGGTGGAGTCCGGGGGTGCGGACCTGCCCACGCAGAAGGAAATCTTCATTCCCGGCGGACGGATGTTCCGCGATCTGACGCGGCTTTCCGCGGCCGGCATCCCCACCATCGCGTTGGTGTTCGGCAACTCCACCGCGGGCGGCGCATACGTCCCGGGCATGTCCGACCACGTGGTGATGATCAAAAAACGATCGAAGGTCTTCCTCGCGGGCCCCCCGCTGGTGAAGATGGCCACCGGTGAGGAGTCCGACGACGAATCGCTCGGCGGCGCCGAAATGCATGCCCGCGTCTCGGGTTTGGCCGATTACTTCGCCGTCGACGAACTCGACGCGATCCGGATCGGGCGTCGCGTCGTCGCCCGGTTGAACTGGGTCAAGCAGGGGCCGAAACCCAAGCCGGTCACCGCGCCGTTGTTCGATACCGAGGAACTCATCGGCATCGTGCCGGCGGATCTGCGCATCCCGTTCGACCCCCGCGAAGTGATCGCCCGCATCGTCGACGGCTCCGAATTCGACGAATTCAAGCCGCTGTACGGGGCCTCGCTGGTGACGGGCTGGGCCCAACTGCACGGCTACCCGATCGGCATCCTGGCCAACGCGCGCGGGGTGTTGTTCAGCGAGGAGTCCCAGAAGGCCACCCAATTCATCCAGTTGGCCAACCGCTCCGACACGCCACTGTTGTTCTTGCACAACACCACCGGCTACATGGTGGGCAAGGACTACGAAGAGGGCGGGATGATCAAGCACGGCTCGATGATGATCAACGCCGTGTCCAACTCGACCGTCCCGCACATCTCGCTGCTGATCGGCGCCTCCTATGGCGCGGGCCACTACGGCATGTGCGGCCGCGCCTACGATCCGCGGTTTCTTTTCGCGTGGCCGACGTCGAAGTCCGCGGTGATGGGCGGCGCCCAGCTGTCGGGCGTGCTGTCGATCGTGGCCCGGGCGGCCGCCCAGGCGCGCGGCCAGCAGGTCGACGAGGAGGCCGACGCGGCGATGCGGGCCGCGGTCGAGGGGCAGATCGAAGCCGAGTCGCTGCCGCTGGTGTTGTCCGGGATGCTCTACGACGACGGGGTGATCGACCCGCGAGATACCCGCACGGTATTGGGAATGTGTCTGTCCGCCATCGCCAATGGCCCGATCAAGGGAACGTCGAATTTCGGCGTCTTCCGGATGTGAGCCCCATGGTTACTCGAGTTCTGGTCGCCAACCGCGGTGAGATCGCCAGGCGGGTGTTCGCCACCTGCCGCCGGCTCGGCTTGGGCACGGCCGCCGTCTACACCGACCCCGATGAGGGCGCGCCGCACGTCGCCGAGGCCGATGCCCGGGTGCGGCTGGACAAGACCAACGACTACCTCAACGCCGACGCCCTCATCGCCGCGGCCCGCGCCGCGGGTGCCGACGCGATACACCCCGGTTACGGGTTCCTCTCGGAGAACGCCGATTTCGCGGCCGCCGTCCAGGACGCCGGACTGACGTGGGTCGGACCTCCGGTGGCCGCGGTGCGGGCGATGGGTTCCAAGATCGAGTCCAAGAAACTGATGGCCGCCGCCGGGGTTCCGGTGCTCGACGAGCTCGACCCCGACACCGTCACCGAGGCGCAGCTGCCGGTTCTGGTCAAGGCCTCCGCGGGCGGCGGTGGTCGCGGCATGCGCGTGGTTCGCGAATTGTCCGCGCTCGCCGGCGAAGTCGCCGCGGCGAGCCGGGAAGCGCAGTCCGCGTTCGGTGACCCGACCGTGTTCTGCGAACGCTATCTGCCCACCGGGCATCACATAGAGGTTCAGGTCATGGCCGACGCCCACGGCACCGTGTGGGCGGTCGGCGAACGCGAATGCTCGATTCAGCGCCGGCACCAGAAGATCATCGAGGAGGCTCCGTCGCCGTTGGTGGAGCGCACAGTTGGCATGCGCGCCAAGCTGTTCGACGCGGCCCGGTTGGCCGCCGAGGCCATCGGCTACACCGGGGCAGGGACGGTGGAGTTCCTGGCCGACGACGACGGCGAGTTCTACTTCCTGGAGATGAACACCAGGCTGCAGGTCGAACACCCGGTCACCGAAGAGACCACCGGCCTCGATCTCGTCGAGCTGCAACTCGCCGTCGCGGACGGCGCTCGCCTCGACGCGCAACCTCCTGCCGCGCAGGGACATTCGATCGAGGCCCGGCTCTACGCCGAGGACCCTGCCAAAAACTGGCAGCCACAGGCCGGTTTGGTGCGCGCGTTCGAGATGCCTTCCGTCCGGGCTGAGTTCAGCTCGCTGGGACACCGGACCGGGATCCGGCTGGATTCGGGCATCGTCGACGGGTTCACCGTCTCCATCCACTACGACCCGATGCTGGCCAAGGTCATCTCCTACGCCCCCACGCGCCGTCAGGCGTCGCTGGTTCTCGCCGACGCGTTGGCCCGCGCCCGCGTGCACGGCGTGCGCACCAATCGCGATCTTCTGGTGAATGTGCTGCGGCATCCGGCGTTCCTCGGCGGCGCCACCGACACAGCGTTTTTCGACACCCATGACTTGGCGCGGTTGGCGGCGCCACTGGGCGACGCCGCCGTGATCCGGCTGTCCGCCGTCGCGGCCGCACTCGCCGACGCCGCGCACAACCGTGCCACCGCGCCGGTGCTGAGCGCCGTTCCCAGCGGCTGGCGAAACCTGTCATCGGGGCACCAGGTCAAGGACTACCGCGACGAGCAGGGTGACGAGCTTCGGGTTCAATACCGTTTCACCAGAGCCGGCTTGGTGCTGCCCGAAGACCCGTCGGTGCAGCTGGTGTCGGCCACGGCCAATGACGTGGTCCTGCGGGCCGACGGCGTCGACCACAGCTTCTCGGTGCGCCGCTACGATTCCGATGTCTACGTCGATTCCGCCCTCGGGCCGGTGCACCTGATCGCGCTGCCCCGTTTCCCCGAACCGGGTTCGACCGTCGAAAAGGGCTCACTGGTCGCCCCGATGCCCGGCAGCGTCATCAGGCTCGGTGCCGCGATCGGCGAGGCCGTCACCGCCGGACAGCCCTTGATCTGGCTGGAGGCCATGAAGATGGAACACACCATCGCCGCCCCGGTCGACGGGGTGCTCGCCGAACTCAATGTCAAGACCGGTCAGCAAGTCGAAGTTGGCGCTGTGCTGGCAAGAGTGGAAGCGCCGCAATCAGAAGGAGATCCAGCATGACCGACACCAGCTTCATCGAGAGCGAGGAGCGTCAGGCCCTTCGCAAGTCGGTGGCTGCGTGGGCAGCCAATTACGGCAGCGAGTACTACCTGCGCAAGGCCCGCGCCCAGGAGCACACCGACGAATTATGGTCGGAGGCAGGCAAACTCGGCTTCCTCGGGGTGAACCTGCCCGAGGAGTACGGCGGTGGGGGCGCCGGCATGTACGAGCTGTCGTTGGTCATGGAGGAAATGGCGGCCGCGGGTAGCGCGCTGCTGCTGATGGTCGTCTCGCCCGCCATCAACGGCACCATCATCAGCAAGTTCGGCACCGAGGAGCAGAAGAAGCGCTGGATTCCCGGCATCGCTGACGGCACGCTGACGATGGCGTTCGCCATCACCGAGCCGGACGCCGGCTCCAACTCGCACAAGATCACCACGACCGCCCGCCGGGACGGCAGCGACTGGATCCTCAAGGGCCAGAAGGTCTACATCTCGGGTATCGACCAGGCGCAGGCGGTGCTGGTGGTGGCCCGCACCGAGGAGGCCAAGACCGGCAAGTTACGCCCCGCGCTGTTCGTCGTGCCCACCGACGCGCCCGGCTTCAGCTACACCCCGATAGAAATGGAACTGATCAGCCCCGAACGCCAGTTCCAGGTCTTCCTCGACGACGTCCGGCTGCCCGGCGACGCACTGGTCGGCGCCGAAGATGCCGCTATCGCACAGCTTTTCGCCGGTCTTAACCCGGAACGCATCATGGGCGCGGCGAGCTCCGTCGGGATGGGACGCTTCGCCCTGAGTCGGGCCGCCGACTACGTCAAGACCCGCCAGGTGTGGGGCACCCCGATCGGCGCGCACCAGGGCCTGTCACATCCGTTGGCACAGTGCCACATCGAGGTCGAGCTGGCCAAGCTGATGTTGCAGAAGGCCGCCACCCTCTACGATTCCGGCAACGACATGGGCGCGGCCGAGGCCGCGAACATGGCCAAATACGCTGCGGCCGAGGCGGCTACGCGGTCGGTGGACCAGGCGGTGCAGTCGATGGGCGGCAACGGGCTGACCAAGGAATACGGTGTGGCGGCCATGCTGGCCTCGGCCCGGCTGGGCCGCATCGCTCCGGTCAGCCGCGAGATGGTGCTGAACTTCGTCGCGCAGACATCGCTGGGCCTGCCCCGAAGCTACTGATGGCCACCCTCGTCGAATACACCGCCGACGGGTACGTTGCGCGGCTGACCCTGAATTCCCCGCACAACCGCAACGCGCTGTCGACGACCTTGGTCAATCAGCTTCACCAAGGGCTGCGCGACGCGGCGGCCGATCCCGCCGTGCGCGTCGTGGTGCTCGGCCACACCGGCAACACGTTCTGCGCGGGCGCGGATCTCTCTGAAGGAACGTCAAGCAGCGATCCCGCCGAGGCGACCGCCCAGCGCTCGAAGGAGATGGCCCAACTGTTGCGTGCGATCGTCGAGGCGCCGCTGCCGGTGATCGTCGCGGTCGACGGCCACGTTCGCGCCGGCGGCATGGGACTGGTCGCCGCGGCCGACATCGCCGTAGCCGGCCCCAGCAGCACCTTCGCGCTTACCGAGGCCCGGATCGGCGTCGCCCCGGCCATCATCTCGTTGACGCTGCTGCCGAAGCTGTCGCCCCGGGCCGCGGCACGCTACTACCTGACCGGCGAGAAGTTCGGCGCCGCCCAGGCGGCCGAGATCGGGTTGATCACCGAGGCCGCCGAGGACGTCGACGCCGCAGTCGGCAAACTGGTCTCCGAAATCGGCCGGGGATCGCCTCAGGGCCTCGCGGCCTCCAAGGCACTGACCACGGCCGCGGTGCTGGGCGGGTTCGACCGCGACGCCGAGCGGCTCGCCGAGGAATCCGCCCGACTGTTCGTGTCCGACGAAGCCCGCGAAGGCATGCTGGCGTTCTTGGAGAAGCGTCCGCCCGACTGGGCCGGTTAGCCACCGAGAAGTTAGCCAGATGTCAAACAGGGGGTCCGGCCGGACGGCCGGCGGCGTGGCCCGGGCGGGCGCAACGTTGCAGTTTAGCCAATCCTCTTGCGGCAAAACCTGGACGTCGTAGGCTCGTGGGTGATGAGCAACTCAACGCAACGGGATGCGGAGGACACGCGCGGCGAACCGCCGCGCGCGGGCGATACCGATCGCATCCAGACTGCGCAGCTGCTCGCGTACGCGGCCGAGCAGGGCCGCCTGCAGCTCAACGACTACGAAGACCGTTTGACCAGGGCTTACGCGGCGACGACATATGAAGAACTGGATCAACTGCGGGCCGATCTGCCGGGGACGCCGATCAGCCCGCGCCGCGGCGGCAAGCTGAATCCGGCGCCGTCGACGCTGCTGCTGGCGTTGATGAGCGGCTTCGAGCGCCGCGGACGATGGAACGTCCCGAAGAAGCTCACCACCTTCACGCTGTGGGGCAGCGGGGTGGTCGATCTGCGCTACGCCGACTTCACCTCGACCGAGGTCGACATTCATGCGATGTCGATCATGGGTGTGCAGAACATTTTGCTGCCGCCGGAGGTCAACGTCGAGGTGCACGGCCGCGGCGTGATGGGCAACTTCGACCGCGCCGTGCTCGGGCAGGGCACGCCCGGCGCGCCGACCGTCCACATTCGCGGCTTCTCGCTGTGGGGCGGGGTCGGCATCATCCGCAAGGCCCGGCGGCCACGCGGCTAGCGAAACGTTCTAGTCGGGCACGTAATCGAAAGTGTCGGGGTTGGGGCCGTTGCGTCCCGATTCACCCTTGTTCAGCGCGTCGATCGCGTCCATGTCGGAGTCGTCCAGCTCGAAGTCGAACAGCTCGAAGTTTTCTTTCACCCGTTCCGGTGTCACCGATTTCGGGAAGACGATGTCGCCGCGCTGAATGTGCCAGCGCAGCACCACCTGCGCGGAGGTTTTACCGCGGGCCTCGGCGACGCGCTTGATCACCGGATCGTCGAGCACCTTGCCCTGCGCGATGGGTGCCCACGCCTCGGTGGCGATGCCATGCTCGCGCCCGTAGGCCCGGACTGCGTCGTTGCCGAAGTAGGGATGCAGCTCGACCTGGTTGACCGATGGGACGGTGTCGGTGTCGTTGGCCAGCCGTTGCAGGTGTGCCACTTGGAAATTCGAGACACCGATGCTGCGGGCGCGTCCGTCGCGCGCGAACTCCTCGAAGACCTTCCAGGTCGAGACGAAGTCGCCGTCGTAGAGCGTGGGCAGCGGCCAGTGGATGAGGAACAGGTCGACGTAGTCGGAATCCAGCTTCTTGAGCGTCTCGTCGAATGCGCGACGCGCAACGTCCGGCTGGTGGAATCCGTTGTTGAGCTTGCTGGTGACGAAGACGTCACCGCGGTCGAGACCCGCGTCGCGAATGCCTTGTGCGACTTGCTTTTCGTTGCCGTACATCTCGGCCGTGTCGATGTGGCGGTATCCGATCTCGAGGGCCTTCTTGACCGCCGCGGCGGTCTCGTCGGGCTTGATCTGGAACACGCCGAAACCCAGCTGCGGAATGCTGACACCGTCATTGAGTTCGATCGTCGGAACCTGACTCATGCATCTCCTCCTCGTTCACATCCCTGTACCCAGTCCAGGACACACCTACCCGGACGCGGTCTCCAACGCGCCTAACGACGACGGGACCGCAGGTAGTCACCGACCACGGCCGCTCCCAGGCCGTCGAGATCGGGCACCACGACCCGCCCCTCGACGCGTCGGGCGACCTGGTCGATGAACCGGGCAAGACCAGGGTCGCTGCCCAGCCGGAAGATGGTGATCTGGGCGCCCAGCCGCGCCATCTCGTCGAAGCCGCGCACGGTGTGCGCGATGGTCCGCGGATGCGGTGGGTAATCGAAGAACACGGTCGTGCCGTCGCCGTCGAAGTCCTCCAGGTGCGCGGTGGGCTCACCGTCGGTCACCACCAAAACCACCGGCTGCGCGTTGGGATGCCGGCGCAGATGCCGACCGGCCAGCGCCAGCGCGTGATGCAGGTTGGTGCCCTGCTCGTAGACGCCCTCGAGCCCGGTGAGCTCCGCGGCGGTCACCGTCCGGGCGTATCGGCCAAAAGCGATGATCTGCAAGGCATCCGAACGAAAACGCGTGCACACCAGATGGTTGAGCGCCAGCGCCGTCTGCTTCATCGGCAGCCAGCGATTCTCCATCACCATGGAGAACGAGGTGTCGACCAGCAGCGCGACCGCGGCCTGCGTGCGTGTCTCGGTCTCGGAGACCTCGACGTCGTCGACGGTGAGCTTCAACCGCCCGTCGCGGCCGTCCAGGGTGGCAGTTCCCGCTTGCCGCAGCACGGCATTGGTCAATGTGCGGGAGATGTTCCACGGTTCGGTGTCCCCGAACTGCCAGGGTCGGGTGGCGCCGGTGAGTTCGCCGGCCGCTCCCGCGCGCCGATGGTCGCGCTCGCCGCGGCGCCCGGAAAGTTGTTGTGCCACATCGCGCAACGCCGTCTCGCCGAGCCGACGCATGGCCTTCGGCGACAACCGCCACTGGCCGTCGGAACCGCGGTCCAAAAAGCCCTGATTGACCAGCGCGCGTTCCAATTCCGCAAGGGCGCGGGCGTCGACGGCCGCCTCGTCTCCGAGTTGACGCGCCAGCGCATCCAGGTCGACGTCGTCCATGGTGGCGCCCGGATAGCTCTGCGACAGTTGCTCGGCCAGTTGCTCCAGCTCGGCGATGTCGGACAGCGCCTGGGTGCCCTCGCCCATCCCGAACGGGTTGTCACCGGAGAACTGCTCGGACCCGCTCCAGTCCTCCCCCGGCCGCGCCGCCTGCAGGTGCGCGTCGAGCCGGTCCAGCGCCTGCATCAGCGCTGGTGACCCAAAAGCTTGCTGCGCCAAGGCATCCAGCTCCGCGCGCTGCTCAGCGCTGAGGCTGTTGCGAAAACGCTGCGCGGCGGCGGCACGCTTGGCCAGCGAGTCCAGCAACTCATCGACGTTGCGCGGGTTCTCGGGAAAGAACTCGCCGTGGGAGTCCATGAAGTCTTCGAAGTCTTGCTGGGTGTCCTCGCCGCGGGCGTGCTTGTCCAGCAGGTCGTTGAGGTCGTTGAGCATGTCGTTGACCCGCTGACGATCCTCGTCGGTGGCGCCCTCCAGCGCCTGCTTCATGCCCGCGAAGCGTTGGTCCAGCATCTCGCGGCCGAGCAGATCCTTGATCTGGTCGTACTTTTCACGGGCCTCGCCGCTGCGCCAGTTGTAGTCGGAGAGCTCCTGGACGGCCTTGGCCGGCGAGGACGGCAGCGCGTCCAGTTGTAGTTCGCCGAAGCGGGCATCGTCGTCAAGCGCGCGAGCCAGCTCCTTGCGTTCGGCCAGCACGGCCTCGTCCAGAAGTTTTTTGATCTCCTGCAGCGTTCCGTCTAAGTTGTTGCGCCGCAACAGCTCCCGTCGTCTCCGGTTAGCCTCGGCGGCCAGCCGATCCGCGCCCGGCATGTTCTTGGTGCCGCGACGCAGCAGCTCGGACAGCGCGCGGCGTGGCGACGTGCCGGCCATGACATCTTGGCCGATCTGTTCGAGCGCCTCGCGCAGGTCCACCGGCGGGGCCAGGGGGTCGGGCCCGCCGGTGTACGCCGAGTAACGCGAGGAGTGCCCTCGTGACGATCGCAGGCGCGGCGAAGCCGGGCGCTGCGGGTCGTCACCATCAGACCTAGCCATAGACGGTTTGGCCCTCCCCGGATACCTTGTCGATGCGCTTGGCCAGATACAACGCCTCGAGCGCCAACTCCAGCGCCGCGGCGCGTTCGCCTTCCGACTGCGCACCCAGCTTGGCCGCAATCTTGTCCACCACGGCCAGGCTCGGGACCGCGGCCAGCACATCCTTGGCCGAGACCCGCTCGCCCGTCGTCACCGCCGAACCGCCCTCCACCGCGGCCACCAGCGATCCGACGTCGATGCCGCCCAACACCCGCGACGCGGTGTCCGCGGTCGCCCGGCGCAGCAGGTGTTCGAGCACGGCCTGTTCGCGGCCTTCCTCGCCGGACTCGAATTCCAGCTTGCCGCGCAGGACGTCGATCACCGTGCCCAGATCGACGACCCGGGCCACCGGGTCCGTCTCCCCCAGCATCGCGCCGCGGTGTCGCGCGGCGGCGGCGACCGTCTCGGCGGCGGCGATGGCGAACCGCGCCGACACCCCGGAGCGTTGATCGACGGAGTTGGACTCGCGCAGGTACCGGGCGAACCGGGCGATTATCTGCATCAGATAGCCGGGAACCTGGGCGGACAGGTGCGCTTCCTGCGCGATGACACCGACTTCCGCTTCGAGCTCGAGCGGGTAGTGGGTCCGGATCTCCGCGCCGAAACGGTCCTTGAGCGGAGTGATGATGCGCCCGCGGTTCGTGTAGTCCTCGGGGTTGGCGCTGGCGACCACCAACACGTCCAGCGGCAGGCGCAACGTGTAACCGCGGACCTGGATGTCGCGCTCCTCCATCACGTTGAGCATCGACACCTGGATGCGCTCGGCGAGGTCGGGCAGTTCGTTGACCGCGACGATGCCGCGGTGGGCGCGCGGTATCAGGCCGTACGCGATGGTCTCCGGGTCTCCGAGGCTGCGGCCCTCGGCGACCTTGATCGGGTCGATGTCGCCGACCAGGTCGGCGACGCTGGTGTCCGGGGTGGCGAGCTTTTCGGTGTAGCGCTCGCTGCGGTGCTTCCATTCGACCGGCAGGTCGTCGCCCAGGGTGGCGGCCTTGCGGATGGACTCCGGCGTAATCGGTGAGAAGGGGTGCTCGCCCAGTTCGGCGCCGGCGATCACCGGCGTCCACTCATCGAGCAAGCCGGTCAGCGCGCGCAGCAGCCGGGTCTTGCCCTGGCCCCGTTCGCCGAGCAGAACGAAGTCGTGGCCCGCGATCAGCGCCCGTTCCAGCTGGGGCAACACGGTGTCGTCGAACCCCAGAATCCCCGGCCAGATGGCTTCACCGTCTCCGCCTTCGGCGAGGCGTGCGAGCAGATTTTCGCGGATTTCCTGTTTGACTCCCCGTTCACGATGACCGGCGGCGCGCAGCTCGCCGACGGTGCGGGGCAGGTTGCTCGGTGACATCACCACTCCACGCTACGACGCGGGGTCAGACGAGTCATGCCAAGGGCGTTCACCGAACGCTTATTGACACGTGCGTCGCTGCGGGCACCGTGACTAATGCGCGAAGTGACGCGCCCCGGTGAGATACAGCGTGATGCCCGCGTTGGTGGCCGCCGCGGTCACCTCGTCGTCGCGCACCGATCCGCCGGGATGCACGATCGCCTTCACTCCCGCGCCGGTCAGCGTCTCCAGTCCGTCCGGGAACGGGAAGAACGCATCCGAGGCCGCCACCGCACCGCGCACCCGCTCGCCGCCGCGTTCGACGGCCAGTCGCGCCGCGTCGACCCGGTTCACCTGACCCATGCCGACGCCGATGGTGGCGCCGCCGCCCGCGATCACGATCGCGTTCGATTTCACAGCGCGACACACGCGCCAGGCGAACACCAGGTCGGCCAGCGTCGCCGGGTCAGCGGGTGAGCCGGTGGCCAGGGTCCAATTGACCGGGTTGTCGCCGTGCGCGTCCAGCTCGTCGCGCTGTTGCACCAGCAGGCCGCCGCTGATCGGCCGCAGCTCGGTCCCCCCGCTCAGCGGCTCCGAACCCACCAAAACCCGGATGTTCTTCTTGCGGGTCAACACCTCCAGGGCGGCCGGCTCATAGGCGGGGGCCACGATGACCTCGGTGAAGATGGTGCTGACGTATTCGGCCATTTCCAGGCTGACCTCGGTGTTGGCCGCGATGACCCCGCCGAACGCACTCAGCGGATCGCATTCGTGCGCCTTGCGGTGTGCGTCCGCGACCGATGCCGACGAGATGGCGATCCCGCACGGGTTGGCGTGCTTGATGATCGCCACGCAGGTCTGCTCGTGATCGAAGGCGGCCCGCCAGGCCGCGTCCGCATCGGTGAAGTTGTTGTAGGACATCTCTTTTCCGTGCAGCTGCTCTGCCTGCGCCAACCCCGGCCACGCGCCGGGGTCGCTGTAGAGTGCGGCCTGCTGGTGCGGGTTCTCGCCATAGCGCAGCATCGCCGAGCGCCGCCAGCTGCGGCCCAGCCACTTCGGGAAAGTCGTCGGCGGGTGTTCGGGGGCCAGCGTCGACTCCATCCAGCTCGCCACCGCGATGTCGTATTCGGCCGTGTGCTGAAACGCCAGCGACGCCAGCTTTTTCCGCTCGGCGAGGCTGAAGCCGCCCTCGCGTACCGCGGCGAGCACACCGTCGTAGCCCCTGGGGTCGGTGATCACCGCCACGCTGGGATGGTTTTTCGCCGCGGCCCGCACCATCGACGGCCCGCCGATGTCGATCTGTTCGACGCATTCGTCGATGCTGGCCCCGGAGTCGACGGTCTCGGTGAAGGGGTACAGGTTGACGACGACGAGCTCGAACGCCGCAATGCCGAGTTCCTCGAGCGCGGCGGCGTGCTCGGGTTTGCGAAGGTCGGCGAGCAGGCCCGCGTGCACGCGCGGATGCAGCGTCTTGACCCGGCCGTCGAGAACCTCGGGAAAACCGGTCAACTCCTCGACCCGGGTTACCGGAATGCCTTTGTCCGCAATGACCTTCGCGGTGGATCCGGTCGAGACGATCTCCACACCCGCACCCGCCAGTCCCTGCGCGAGGTCGGCCAGCCCCGTCTTGTCGTACACGCTGATCAAGGCGCGCCGGATCGGCCGCTTGGCGTCTTCGCGCCTGTCGTCGGTGCTCATCGGTTCATCGCCTTTCGTCCGATCGTCGCTTTTCTCCCGACCACGGTCAGGCCGCCTGTCGCGATCGCGCCCACCACGTCCACCAGTAGCTTTCGTTCGGTGACTTTGATGCGTTCGTGCAAGGTCTCTTCGGTGTCGTCGTCGAGCACCGGAACGGATTCCTGCGCCAGGATCGGCCCGGTGTCCGTCCCGGCGTCTACCAGGTGCACCGTACAGCCTGTGAGCTTCACGCCGTAGGCCAGCGCGTCGGCCACCCCGTGCGCACCCGCGAACGCCGGCAGCAGCGTCGGGTGCGTGTTGATGATGCGGCCATGGAATCGCGAAAGGAATTGCGGTCCAAGTATTTTCATGAAGCCGGCGGAGACCACCAGGTCGGGCGAGTGCGCGGCGGTGGCCTCCGTCATAGCCGCGTCCCAGGCGTCGCGGTTTGGGTGGTCGCCGAGTCGGACGGTGAATGCGGGCACGGAGGCGGCCGCGGCGATCTCGATGGCCGGGCAGTCGCGGTCGGCGCCGACGGCGACCACCCGGGCCGGATAGTCCGCGACGGCCGACGTCAACAGGGAATTCAGCAGCGACCCGGTGCCCGACGCCAGTACCACTACCCGTGCCGGTGCTTTCGGGGGCACATGGAGCGGTTCGACCACATCGGCGAGCCTACTGTCGGCGTCATCCCCGTGACGATGAGGCTGGCCGCAGGGGAATTGCCCACCTCTG
>NZ_JCALED010000015.1:0-88585 GCF_059813205.1 Mycobacterium sp. NGS17
CGCCGTGGGCCACGCCAGCGTGACGCTAGCGCCAGATTGCAGTGCCACTAGGCTGGCGGGGTGTTTGAATCGCTGTCCGACCGATTGACCGGTGCCCTGGCAGGGCTACGCGGCAAGGGTCGATTGACCGACGCTGATATCGAGGCCACCACTCGCGAAATCCGGCTGGCGCTGCTGGAAGCCGACGTGTCGCTGCCCGTGGTGCGCGCCTTCGTCACCCGGATCAAGGACCGCGCCCAGGGCGCCGAGGTCTCCGGCGCCCTCAATCCGGCGCAGCAGGTCGTCAAGATCGTCAACGAAGAACTCATCGGCATCCTGGGCGGACAGACCCGCCAGCTGGCGTTCGCCAAGACCCCGCCGACCGTGGTGATGCTCGCCGGCCTGCAGGGTTCCGGTAAGACGTCGCTGGCCGGCAAGCTGGCCGCCTGGCTGCGCGGACAGGGGCACACCCCGCTGCTGGTGGCGTGCGACCTGCAGCGCCCGGCCGCGGTGAACCAGCTGCAGGTGGTCGGTGAGCGCGCCGGGGTACAGGTCTTCGCGCCGCATCCCGGCGCGTCCCCCGAATCCGGGCCCGGCGACCCGGTCGCCGTCGCGGCGGCCGGACTCGCCGAGGCGCAGGCCAAGCACTTCGACGTCGTCATCGTCGACACCGCCGGCCGGCTGGGCATCGATGACGAGCTGATGGCCCAGGCCGCGGCCATCCGCGACGCGATCAATCCCGACGAAGTGCTGTTCGTGCTGGACGCGATGATCGGTCAGGACGCCGTCACCACCGCCGAGGCGTTCCGCGAGGGCGTCGGCTTCACCGGTGTGGTGCTGACCAAGCTCGACGGCGACGCCCGCGGCGGCGCGGCGCTCTCGGTGCGCGAGGTGACCGGCGTCCCAATCCTTTTCGCCTCCACCGGCGAGAAGCAGGAGGACTTCGACGTCTTCCACCCCGACCGGATGTCCAGCCGCATCCTGGGCATGGGCGACGTGCTGAGCCTGATCGAGCAGGCCGAGCAGGTTTTCGACGCCGAACAGGCCGAGGCCGCGGCGGTCAAGATCGGCACCGGCGAGCTGACGCTCGAGGATTTCCTGGAGCAGATGCTGGCCATCCGCAAGATGGGCCCGATCGGCAACCTGCTGGGCATGCTGCCGGGCGCGGGGCAGATGAAGGACGCGCTGGCCCAGGTCGACGACCGCCAGCTCGACCGCCTGCAGGCCATCATCCGCGGCATGACCCCCGCCGAGCGCGCCGACCCGAAGATCATCAACGCGTCGCGGCGGCTGCGCATCGCCAACGGCTCGGGCGTCACCGTGTCCGAGGTCAACCAGCTGGTGGACCGCTTCTTCGAGGCCCGCAAGATGATGTCGTCGATGCTCGGCGGCATGGGCATCCCCGGTCTGGGCCGCAAGTCGGCGACGCGAAAGTCCAAGGGGGCCAAGGGCAAGGCGGGCAAGAAGGGCAAGAAGGGCGGACGCGGCCCGACGCCGCCGAAGGCGCGGAACCCCCTGATGCAGGGCATGCCGGCCGGATTCCCCGACCTGTCCCAGATGCCCGAAGGCCTCAACGAACTGCCGCCCGGTCTGGCCGACTTCGATCTGTCCAAGCTGAAGTTCCCGGGCAATAAATCGTGACGATCGCGAGCGCGGCGGTGCCGGGCGAAGCGGGTCGTCACCATCGGAACTAGCCGACGGTGCGCATGCACGTGCGGGGCGTGGGGCTGCCCGACGAGACCGAGATCGAACTGTGGATCGTCGACGGCCGGATCAGCGCCGAACCCGTCGCCGGAGCCGACACTGTCTTCGACGGCGGCTGGATTCTGCCCGGGCTGGTCGACGCCCACTGCCACGTCGGCCTCGGCGAGCATGGCGAGATCCCGCTGGACGACGCGATCGCCCAGGCCGAGATCGAACGCGATGTCGGCGCGTTGCTGTTGCGGGACTGCGGGTCGCCCACCGACACCCGCAGCCTCGACGACCGCGACGATCTGCCCCGAATCATCCGTGCCGGAAAGCATTTGGCCAGACCCAAGCGCTATGCCGCGGGTTTCTCGCGCGAGCTGGAAGACGAATGGCAACTGCCGCAGGCGGTGGCCGAGGAGGCCAGGCGCGGCGACGGCTGGATCAAGCTGGTCGGCGACTGGATCGACCGCAGCGTCGGCGATCTGGCCCCGCTGTGGTCCGACGACGTGCTCAAGGCCGCCATCGAGACCGCGCACGCCCACGGCGCCCGGGTCACCGCGCACGTCTTCAGTGAAGACGCGCTGCCCGGCCTGATCAGCGCCGGCATCGACTGCATCGAGCACGGAACCGGCCTGGACGACGACACCATCGAGCTGATGGTCGAGCACGGCACCGTGCTGGTCCCGACGCTGGTCAACATCATCGAAAACTTCCCCGGGATCGCCGAGGCCGCCTCGAAGTATCCGGCCTACGCGGCGCACATGCGTGACCTGCATGCGCGCGGGCTGTCCCGGATCGCGGCGGCCCGTGAGGCGGGCGTGCCGATCTACGCCGGCAGCGACGCCGGCACCATGGTCGCCCCCGGGCGCATCGCCGACGAGGTCGAAGCGCTCAAGAGCATCGGCATGAGCCCCACCGAGGCGCTGGGCGCGGCGTGCTGGGACGCGCGCCGCTGGCTCGGCCGGCCCGCCCTCTATCACGGGGCCTCCGCGGACTTGCTGTGCTACTCGAGCGACCCGCGCTCGAGCGCCGCCGTGCTGAACACTCCCGACCTGATCATGCTGCGCGGCAACATCTTCCGGTCACCGGCTTAGCCGCACCACGGGGTCATCGCACATCTGGCCCGCCGCGCCGAGACGACCGGGATTGCGACGCCGGCGCCCCTCGATGTCGCACACTAACCATCGCGGGAACTCCGGAGGCCTGGCGGAAAAGATTGCGAGTGCTTGCTATCTATGTTAGCGTTCCGGCAGCAACGAGAGGGGACCCATGGCCTACGACGTCATCATCCGCGACGGATTGTGGTTCGACGGCACGGGCAGCGCGCCCCTGACGCGCACGCTCGGCATCCGCGACGGCATCGTGGCCACGGTCTGCGCGGAGCCGCTGGATGAGACCGGCTGCCCCGAGGTGATCGACGCGGCCGGCAAGTGGGTCGTTCCCGGCTTCCTCGACGTGCACACCCACTACGACGCCGAGGTGCTGCTGGATCCCGGGCTGCGCGAGTCGGTGCGCCACGGCGTCACCACGGTGCTATTGGGCAACTGCTCGTTGTCGACGGTCTACGCCGATTCCCAGGACGCCGCCGACCTGTTCAGCCGGGTGGAGGCGGTGCCGCGCGAATACGTCTTCGGCGCGTTGGATTCCCGCCGGACCTGGTCGACGGCCGCGGAGTACATCGAGGCGATCGACGCGCTGCCGCTGGGCCCCAATATCGGTTCACTGCTTGGTCATTCGGACCTGCGGACCGCGGTGCTGGGACTGGATCGGGCCACCGACTCCACGGTGCGTCCCACCCAGCGCGAGGTGGAGAAGATGGCCCAACTGCTGGAGGAGGCCCTCGACGCCGGAGTGCTCGGCATGTCCGGGATGGACGCGCCCATCGACAAGCTCGACGGCGAACGGTTCCGCTCCCGCGCCCTGCCGTCCACCTTCGCGACCTGGCGGGAACGGCGCAGACTGATCAAGGTCCTGCGCAAGCGCGGCCGCATCCTGCAAAGCGCCCCCAACGTGGCGAAGCCGTCGACCGGAATGCTCTTCTTTTTGGCCAGCAGCCGATTGCTCAACTGGGGCAAGGGCGTTCGAATGAGCATGCTCGTGTCCGCCGACGCCAAGTCGATGCCGCTGTCGGTGTACGTGTTCGGTCCGGGGACTCGTCTGCTGAACAAGCTGTTGGGCTCTGATGTGCGATTCCAGCACCTGCCGGTGCCATTCGAGTTGTACTCCGACGGAATCGACCTGCCCGTCTTCGAGGAGTTCGGCGCCGGAACGGCCGCCTTGCACCTGCGAGACCAGTTGGAGCGCAACGCGTTGCTGGCTGATAAGGATTACCGCCGCAGGTTCCGTCGCGAGTTCGACCGCGTCAAGCTCGGACCGTCGCTGTGGCACCGCGACTTCCACGACGCGGTCATCGTCGAATGCCCGGATAAGTCGTTGATCGGCAAGAGCTTTGGCGTGATTGCCGACGAGCGCAAGCTGCACCCGCTCGACGCATTCCTGGACGTGCTCGTCGAAAACGGTGAACGCAACGTCCGGTGGACGACGGTCGTCGCCAATCATCGCCCCAAGCTGCTGGACGCGCTCGCCAACGAAGGCAGCGTGCACATGGGCTTCTCGGATGCCGGAGCGCACCTGCGCAACATGGCGTTCTACAACTTTGGATTGCGGATGCTCAAGCGCGCCCGGGACGCCTATCGCGCCGGCGCGCCCTTCATGTCGATCGAGCGCGCGGTGCATCGGCTCACCGGTGAACTCGGGGAATGGTTCGGCGTCGACGCGGGCACGCTGCGGCAGGGTGACCGTGCGGATTTCGTGGTGATCGACCCGGCCGGACTCAACGAATCCGTCGACGGCTATTACGAAGAAGCGGTGCCGTTCTACGGCGGCCTGCGGCGCATGGTCAACCGCAACAACGACGCCGTCGTCGCCACCGGTGTGGGCGGTGTGGTCGTCTACGGTGGAAGCCACTCCAAAGGCGAATTCCGGGACGGCTACGGGCAATTCGTGCGGTCGGGCCGGTACCTGCGGGCGAGACAGAGCGCCCGCCGCGAGCGTGACGTGCCGAAAGTCACCGCCTGACATGGCCAGAACTCAGCAGCAGCGCCGCGAGGAGACCGTCGGGCGGCTCATCGACGCCTGCATCGCCACCATCATCGAGGTCGGTTACGCCAAGGCGTCGGCGGCGGTCATTGCCAAGCGGGCCGGGGTCTCAGGCGGTGCGCTGTTCCGGCACTTCGACACCATGGGCGACTTCATGGCCGCGACCGCCTCGGAGGTGTTGCGCCGTCAGCTGGAGTCGTTCACCAAGGGAGTCGCCGAGATACCGGCCGACCGCCCGGCGCTGCAAGCGGTGCTCGAGATCCTGCGAGACATCACCAGCCGCCCGATCAACGCCGTGATCTACGAGCTCACGGTCGCGGCGCGCACCGACGAAAAGCTCAGGGACACTTTGCAACACGAGCTCGCGCAGTATGCTGCGAAGATCGACGAGGCCGCGCGGGCGCTGCCCGGCGTCGACGCATTCCCCCGGGGCACCGTCCCGGTCCTGGCGGCGCTGATGCGCAACGTGTTCGACGGGGCCGCCGTGATCGAGGGGGTGTTGCCGCAGCCCGACATTGCGGCGCAACGCATTCCGGTGCTGATGGCGCTGCTGGCCGCGGCACTGCCGGGTGCCGACTCCTGATGAAAAGCTACAGCGAGCCGATGCCGGCCTGCGGGCTCTGCGCGAATCCCCAGTCGAACAACGTCGCCGCCTGATCCCAGTACGTCGGCCCGCCCTCTTTGATCAGCCCGTACATCATGGCGATCACCAGCCGGCGGCCACCGCGTGCGGCGGCCCCGACGAAGGTCTTGCGGGCGGCGTTGGTGAAGCCGGTCTTGCCGCCGATCGCGCCGGGATAGCGCTGCAGCAGTTCGTCCTGATTGGTGATCGGGTGATCGCCGTTGTCGCCGGGGAACATCGCCGACGGCTCGGCGGTGATCTGCGCGAACACCGGATTGGCCATCGCCGCGCGGAAGATGACCGCCAGGTCGTGCGCCGTCGACGCGCCCGAACCCCCGGGGCCGTCCAGGCCGGACGGCGTCGCCGCGTGCGTGTTGGTGGCACCCAACGAGGCCGCCTTGGCGTTCATCTTGGCGACGGTGACGTCCGGCCCGCCCAGCATGTGCGCCAGGGTGTTGGCGGCGTCGTTACCCGAGACCAGCAGCAGGCCGTCGAGGAGTTGGCGGGCGGTATAGGTGCGGCCCGGTTTGATGCCGACGCAGTTGCACTCCACCTGGGTGTCGGCGACGTCGGCGACGACGGTCGAGTCCAGGCTCACCGAGTCCAGGACCACCTGCGCCAACAGCGTCTTGATGGTGCTCGCCGGCGGGTGCGCCACGTTCTGGTCGCGACCGGCGAGCACCTGACCGCTGTCGAGGTCGGCAATGATCCACGTCTGCGCGGGGCCGTCGGGAATGGGAATCGAGCCGACCGGCTGCGTGCTGTCGCCCGACGCAGTCGACATGGTGACGGCTGTGCAGGTACCGAGCGCGAGCAGGGTGGCGGCCATCCTGAATCCCAGGGCCGTGAGCTTCCGCATGGCCGAAAAGTCTAACTTCCATCCCTGGTCTCGACAGATCTTCAGTACTGTCCGTTGCATGTTGAGCCTGGCCGAAATCTCCGACCGCCTCGAAATACAGCAGCTTCTGGTGGATTACTCCACCGCCATCGACACTCGCCGATTCGACGACCTGGACAAGGTGTTCACGCCCGACGCCTACATCGACTACACGGCGCTGGGCGGCATCGAGGGCCACTACCCCGAGGTGAAGAAGTGGCTGGCCGAGGTGCTGCCCAACTTCCCGGTGTACGCGCACATGCTGGGCAACTTCTCGGTCCGGATCGACGGGGACACGGCCGCCTCACGGGTGATCTGCTTCAACCCCATGGTGCTGGGCGGCGACAAGGACCAGGTGCTGTTCTGCGGACTCTGGTACGACGACGAGTTCGTGCGCACCCCCGACGGCTGGCGCATGACCAGGCGGGCGGAGACCAAGGTCTTCCAGAAAGTGATGTGAGCGCGGGTTGCGGCGCCGAGATTGCCGTCAGGGCTGTGCCGCGCGACCAGATCACGACCATGACGGCAATCTGGGCGCGGTGATGTGGTCCCTGAGCGCGCGCGATTTCTGATCGCCGCCCCTGGTCTGGCACAATGGGCGGCTGTCCGCCGAGCGATTACGCATCGCCGACCGGTCATACACGCGAGGCAAAACCGGATCCGGGCATCGGGCCCCGATCGCTGAATTGCAGCGTGACACATACAGGAGAAATCGCTTAACCATGGCTGTGAAGATCAAGCTCACCCGGCTTGGGAAGATCCGCAATCCCCAGTACCGCATCTCCGTGGCCGACGCGCGCACCCGCCGCGACGGCCGCTCCATCGAGGTCATCGGCCGCTACCACCCGAAGGAAGAGCCGAGCCTCATCGAGATCGACTCCGAGCGCGCCCAGTACTGGTTGTCCGTGGGTGCCCAGCCCACCGAGCCCGTCCGCAAACTGCTGCAGATCACCGGCGACTGGCAGAAGTTCAAGGGCCTGCCGGGCGCCGAGGGCCGCCTGAAGGTCGCCCCGGCCAAGCCCAGCAAGCTGGAGCTGTTCAACGCCGCGCTGGCCGAGGCCGACGGCGGACCGAGCACCGAGGCCGCGAAGCCGAAGAAGAAGGCCCCGGCCAAGAAGGCCGCGAAGGCCGCGGAGGGGTCCGCCGAGCCCGAGGTCGCGGCCGAGGCCCCCGCGGAGGCCGCCGCCCCTGAGGCCGAGGTTCCCGCCGAGGGCGGCGAGCAGGCCGAGCCCACCACCGAAAGCTGACCGCGGCGATGAGTACGGTTGTCGTTGACGCTGTGGAGCACCTGGTTCGCGGGATTGTCGACAACCCCGACGACGTGCGGGTGGACATGGTGACCAGCCGCCGGGGGCGGACCGTCGAGGTCCACGTCCACCCCGACGACTTGGGCAAGGTGATCGGCCGCGGAGGCCGCACCGCAACCGCACTGCGCACGCTGGTCGCCGGGATCGGCGGTCGTGGCATCCGCGTCGACGTGGTGGACACCGACCAGTAGGCCGGCGCTGCGCATGGAACTCCCTTGGAGTTGACGGTCGGGCGCGTGGTGAAAGCCCACGGCATCAGCGGCGAGCTGGTGGTGGAAATCCGCACCGACGACCCCGATGCCCGGTTCGCGCCGGGCAACACGTTGCGCGCCAAGGCTTCTCGCGGCGGTGCTGAACGCAGCTGTGTCGTCGAAAGCGTGCGCGAGCACGGCGGTCGGCTGCTGGTCCGCCTGGCCGGCGTGGCCGACCGCGACGCCGCCGACGCGCTGCGCGGCACCCTGTTCGTCGTCGATTCCGAGGACTTGCCCGACATCGACGAGGCGGACACCTACTACGACCATCAGCTCGAAGGCCTGCGCGTGCGCACCATCGCGGGCCAGCAGGTCGGTGTCGTCGCCGAGGTGTTGCACACCGCGGCGGGTGAACTGCTGGCGGTGCGGCGCGAAGCGGGCGAGTCCGGCGATGGGAATCGGGAAGTGCTGGTGCCGTTCGTGACCGCGATCGTCACAGCGGTGTCGCTGGAGGACGGAACCATCGAGATCGACCCGCCCGAAGGCCTGCTGGACCTGTAACGGGATCTTCGATATGAGAATCGACGTCGTCACGATCTTTCCGGCCTATCTGGATCCGCTGCGGCAATCGTTGCCCGGCAAGGCGATCCAGTCCGGCGTCGTCGATCTGCGAGTGCACGACCTGCGGCGCTGGACGTATGACGTGCATCGCTCGGTCGACGATTCACCCTACGGCGGTGGACCCGGGATGGTGATGAAAGCGCCGGTATGGGGCGAGGCGCTCGACGAAATCGCCTCTGCGGAAACGCTTTTGGTTGTTCCCACGCCGGCCGGGCGGTTGTTCACTCAGGCGACGGCCGCGCGCTGGAGCGCCGAGGCCCACCTGGTGTTCGCGTGCGGCCGATACGAGGGCATCGACCAGCGGGTCATCGACGATGCCGCCCGGCGGATGCGGGTCGAGGAGGTTTCGATCGGCGACTACGTGCTGCCGGGCGGGGAGTCGGCGGCCGTGGTGATGATCGAGGCCGTGCTGCGCCTGCTCGACGGCGTCCTCGGCAATCCCGCATCGCACCAAGAGGATTCGCACTCGCCGGCGTTGGGCCGGCGACTGGAGGGTCCCAGCTACACCCGGCCGCCCAGCTGGCGCGGGCTCGACGTGCCCGAGGTGCTGCTGTCGGGTGACCACGCGCGGATCGCGGCGTGGCGCCGGGAAATCTCGCTGCAGCGCACCCGGGAGCGCCGGCCCGAACTACTCGAGCCCGAAGGCTCTGAGCACGAAGGCGATTCGGGCCGCTAGAGCCCATGCCGGGGCGCGTCGATGCGGCCCTCGGGGAAGATCGTCTTGACCGCGCGGGTGATGGTGTCGCGGGCGGTAGCGTCATCGGCGGTCTGCAGGGACTGGACCACCATGATGTAGCGGCGGTCGGCCCCGATCACCCCGGTCGACAGATGCATCCAGTCGCTGCCGATGCAGCACATCCAGCCCTGCTTGACCGCGACCGGCTCGGCGTACAGGCCGTCCGGGATGCCGAATCGCTGTGGATAGCCGTCGAGCCCGTTGGGGGTGGACTGCGCCAGGTCGTTGACGATGATCTTGGCCTCATCGGCCGGCAGGCCACCCGATCCGTCCAGCAGCATCTCGTAGTAGCGAATCAGGTCGGTCACCGAGCTCATGGTGTTCCACCACCGCCCATCGCTGGGCGGGGTAGTGGAGGACAGGCCGTAGCGGGCGGCCACCTCGGTGATGATGGCGGCTCCGCCCCCTTGACCCCAGAACCGCTCGGCCGCGCCGTCGTCGGATGACTCCAGCATGATGTCCAGGGCTTGGCGGTCATCGGCGCTCAGCGGCGCTTTGCCCTCGCTTTCGTGCAGCAACAGATCGTCGGCGATGAACAACTTGGCCACCGAGGCGGTGCCGATGACCTGGCTGTTTCCGTTGGCAATCAGCTGATGGGTGGACCGATCGAGGATGGCCACCGACAGGGCGGCGCCGCTGCCGGCGGCCTCGTCGGCGGCGCGCTGGACGCGGGCCTGCAGCTGGCCGAATCCCGGGCTCGGTAGCGCCTGGGCCGGCTGCGGGGGAGCGGCCGCCTCGACCATCAGCGTGGCCGACTGCGCGGGAGCCGAGGTGGGTGGCGCGGAGACGACCCGGACGGGCGCGGTAACCGGCAAGCTGTACACCTTCGCCTGGACCAACGCCTCGGAACCGGCGGCAACCACCAACGTCACCGCCGCGGTGGCGGTGATCAGCGTCAGCGGATGTACCCGCATTTCCTCTCCTCCGGCGTGACATCGGCACAGTGCAGCAGCGGGCCCCCTCGCGCTACCGGCACCGGGCATCACGCTCCCGTGCGGGACCCCAGTCATATTTACCATTTACCAGCGCGTTTGGCGCGCTGTGAACCGCCGACTCGCTGTGATTTCCGCGGTATGCGCCCCATCTGGCACAATTGACCAGTTGTCTCCAGCGGTTGCAGGCCGGTTGAGCCGTTTCCCGCCTGCTGCGAGATACGCCAGAAAGCCCGAAACCATCGGCTTGGCGACCGCCTCACACCTGAGTGTGGGTAGCTGCCGTCGGCCGCGACCTCAAGGAAGTGTCTCGCATGAACCGGCTGGACTTCGTCGATCAGGCGTCGCTGCGCGACGATATCCCGGTGTTCGGCCCGGGTGACACCGTCAACGTGCACGTCAAGGTCATCGAGGGCGCCAAGGAGCGTATCCAGGTGTTCAAGGGCGTGGTGATCCGTCGCCAGGGCGGCGGCATCCGCGAGACCTTCACCGTGCGCAAGGAAAGCTATGGCGTCGGCGTCGAGCGGACCTTCCCGGTGCACTCGCCCAACATCGACCACATCCAGGTGGTGACCCGCGGTGACGTCCGCCGCGCGAAGCTGTACTACCTGCGTGAGCTGCGCGGCAAGAAGGCCAAGATCAAGGAGAAGCGCTGAGCCGGGACGCCTTGGCGGCGCTACTGATTCGTCCCATCGTTTCTCCGGTGCGCCGGTTGATCGGGCCACGACGCGCGCTGGCTACGCTGATCTCGTGACCGATACCGCGGATTCATCGAAGCCCGAGCCCCACGCCGGCGAGTCAGATCCGAAGGTCTCTACCCGCAACCCGGAGACGCGCGAAGGCGAGGCCGACCCCACCCCCGGCGAGGTCCCCGAACCGGAGCGGGTGGCGGATACGCCCGACGAGGGCGAACCGGCGGACTCCACGCGTTCGACATTGCGCGAGTTCGCGATCCTCGCGGTGATCGCCGTCGTCCTCTACTACGTCATGTTGACCTTCGTGGCGCGGCCCTACCTGATCCCGTCGGAGTCCATGGAGCCCACGCTGCACGGATGCACGGGCTGCGTCGGTGACCGGATCATGGTCGACAAGGTCACCTACCGTTTCAGCGCTCCGCGGCCCGGTGACGTGATCGTCTTCAAGGGCCCGCCGCCGTGGAACCTCGGCTACAAGTCGATCCGGTCCAACAACACCGTGCTGCGCTTCGTGCAGAACGCGCTGTCCTTCATCGGGTTCGTGCCGCCCGACGAGAACGACCTGGTCAAGCGGGTCATCGCGGTCGGCGGGCAGACGGTGCAGTGCCGGGCCGACACCGGGTTGACGGTCGACGGCAAGCCGCTGAAGGAGCCGTACCTCGACCGCACCACCATGGCCGCCGACCCGTCGGTGTACCCCTGCCTCGGCAGCGAGTTCGGGCCCGTCGCCGTCCCGGCCGGGCGGCTGTGGGTGATGGGCGACAACCGCACGCATTCGGCGGATTCGCGGGCGCACTGCACCAGCGTGCCGGCCGAAGCCCTCAAGGGCGTGCTGTGCACCGGCGACCCGACGTCGGGAACCGTGCCGGTGTCCAACGTGATCGGGAAAGCAAGGTTCATCGTGTGGCCGCCGTCCCGGTGGGGCGGCGTGGGATCGGTGAACCCGCAACAGAATCGGTAGCCATGGCCACGACGTGGCCGCCGCGGACGGTGATCCGTAAATCGTCGGGGTTGCGCACCCTGGAATCCGCGCTGTACCGCAGCGGTTTGGGGCCGGTGGCCGGCGTCGACGAGGTCGGCCGCGGCGCCTGCGCCGGGCCTCTGGTGGTGGCGGCCTGTGTGCTCGGACCGGGGCGGATGGAAAGCCTTGCCGCGCTTGATGATTCCAAGAAGCTGACCGAGGCCGCCCGGGAAAGGCTGTTCCCGCTGATTCGCCGGTATGCGCTGGCCTATCACGTGGTGTTCATCCCGCCCGCCGAGGTGGACCGGCGCGGCGTGCACGTCGCCAACATCGAAGGGATGCGCCGCGCCGTCGCCGGGCTGTCCATCCGGCCCGGCTACGTCCTGAGCGACGGGTTCCGGGTGCCCGGGCTGGCCGTCCCGTCGCTGCCCGTGATCGGCGGCGATGCGGTCGCGGCGTGTATCGCGGCGGCCAGCGTGCTGGCCAAGGTCAGCCGGGACCGGTTGATGGTCGCGATGGAAGCCGACCATCCCGGCTACGGCTTCGCCCTGCACAAGGGGTACAGCACGCCGGCGCACAGCACGGCGCTGGCCCGGCTGGGCCCATGCGCCGAGCATCGTTATTCGTTCATCAACGTGCGGCGCGTGGCCAACGGGTCGGGCGAGCGGGTGGTGGCCGACTGTCAACCGGACCCACCGCTGCAGCGCGACGGATATCGGTGAGGAAAGATGGGATCAGGATTGCCGCCCCGGCGAACGGCAGCTAGCGCCGGGATTCCCGCGGAGAGCTGTCCGGGAGAAGGACGTCTGAGCGAATGAGTGCAGAAGATCTCGAAAAGTATGAAACCGAGATGGAGCTCTCGCTGTACCGCGAATACAAGGACATCGTCGGCCAGTTCAGCTACGTCGTGGAGACCGAACGGCGGTTCTACCTGGCCAACAGCGTGGAGATGACACCGCGCAACGCCGACGGTGAGGTCTACTTCGAGCTGCGACTGTCCGACGCGTGGGTGTGGGACATGTACCGGCCGGCGCGGTTCGTCAAACAGGTGCGGGTGGTCACCTTCAAGGACGTCAACATCGAAGAGGTCGAAAAGCCGGAGCTGCGGCTTCCCGAGTAGCCCGGCGCTAGCTATCCGCCGGATTCTGGTCGTCGCCGGGGCTGGGCAGCCGGCCGCGCTGCTCGATGACCTCCCGCGCGACATCGGCCAGCTTGATGTTCAGCGCCTGGGAGTGGCGCCTCAGCAGGTCGAACGCCTCGTCCTCGCTCATGTCGTGCAGCAACATCAGCATGCCGACGGCCTTGCCGATCTCGCGGTTGCTGAGCAGTCCGCGCCGCAGGCTCGTCGCATCCTCGCCCTTGGCGACCGCGTTGATGGCGACGCTGGCGAACGCGGCCAGCACCGCGGCCCGGCCGGCGGACTCGGCGTCGAACATGTTCGGGGTGTCGCTGAACAAGTTGAGCGCGGCCCCTTTGCGCTTGTCGACCAGAAGCCGAAATCCCATCGCGCCGCGCACCGGAGTCTCTGCGACCAGGATTTTCGCGAGCCGCGGCCATAGCGAGGGCGTGGTCAGGTCCGTGTCGATCTGCGGCGTCTCCTCCTCGATGGCATCGATACACGGGCCGTCTCCGGCCCGCCTTTCGATTTCGTCGATCTGCTCGGCGAGTCGGTCGCTGGCACCGACGGTGACGTATTTGTCGTTCTCGCGCACCAACACGCTGGCGTGGTCACAGCCACGGACGGTCAGAGTGGCGGCGATGCAGATGGCCGCATACATCTGGTTGGCGTCGGAGCCCTGATAGATGATCTCGGCGAGGGCGGCGAACACCGTCGCCGGGTCGGCCGTCTCTCCGCCCGTCGGGGACGCGTCCGGGCCAGTCCTCGATTGGTCCGCCATGTCATGCCTCATTCCTGCGGTGTCGGCGGTGTTATCCGCGTTCGATCGCCGTAGATTATCCGCCGCCGCTACCAGCCTTACACGCCGTTTGGTCCGGATGCTCCGATCCAAACATCTTGCTGGTCACCGTTGACCGTCAAACCCGCTGACGATGCGGGGATCGCACGTCCAAAGACTCACGGATCGCGAAACATTGGAAAGATGGTTCTACCACGTGTGCGGGGTTTCAGGTGGCCGCGGGAGGGAAGGACATTCTGATGGGAGTGACCGTCGCGGTGACCGGGCCGACCGGGGAGATCGGTATCTCCGCGGTGACGGCGCTGGAGCGCGAACCCTCCGTCGACGCGATCATCGGAATGGCTCGCCGGCCGTTTGACCCGTCGTCGCGGGGCTGGCTGAAGACCAGCTACCAGCAGGGCGACATCCTGGACCGCGCGGCCGTCGACGCGCTGGTGGCGCAGGCCGATGTGGTGATTCACCTGGCCTTCATCATCATGGGTTCGCGCGACGAGAGCGCGCGAGTCAATCTCGAAGGTACCCGCAACGTGTTCGAGGCGACGGTGGCGGCCGACCGGCCCCGGCGCCTGGTGTACACCTCGTCGGTGGCGGCATACGGCTACCACTCCGACAATCCCGTCCCGCTGACCGAGGACGTGCCCGCCCGGGGATCCCCGGAGCACTACTACTCCGAGCAGAAGGCGGCTTGCGAGGCGCTGCTTGCCGACATCACCAAGGATTCGTCCCTCGAGGTCTATGTTCTGCGGCCCTGCGTGGTGGCCGGGCCCAACGCCACCGCCCTGGCGGACGCCATGCCGTGGAATCAATTGCCCGGTCCGGTGCGTGCGGTGGTCAAAGCCGTCCCGGTCCTCAAGCCCGTGGTGCCCGATCCGGGTTACCCGCTGCAACTGGTCCACCACGACGACGTGGCGACGGCGATCGCCCTGGCCGCCACCGCGCCGGCGCCGCCGGGGGTGTACAACCTCGCCGGCGACGGGGTGGTCACCGTGGCCGACGTGGCCAGGGCGCTGGGCGGGCGCCCCGTGCGGGTCCCCGCGGTCGCCGCGACGGCGGCCTCGGCGGCGATCTCGCGGGTGCCGCGGGTGCCGTCCATGCTGGAATGGCTGCACACTGCGCGGACCTCGATGGTGATGAACACCACCAAGGCCAAGACCCAACTGGGCTGGCGTCCGCTGCACTCGTCGGCCGAGACGTTGGAAGCGCTGGCCGCGGGGGCGTGAGAACGCAATTGTCGGCGGGCCGGACCCGCATGTCACCGCCCGGCTGTGGATGGGCGACGGACTGGGGATAACCGGCCGGTGCGGGCGGCCGCGGGTCGCGAAGATGGCCCGTCTCGTCGGGGGTGCGGGGCACCTTGGCCCCCATGACGACCGAAACGACGATGACCCGGATCCAGCTGGGTGCGATGGGCGAGGCGCTGGCCGCGGATCACCTGATGCGGATGGGATTGCGGATCGTGGCGCGCAACTGGCGCTGCCGCTACGGCGAACTCGACATCATCGCCCGCGACGACGCAACGTCGACGGTGGTGTTCGTCGAGGTGAAGACCCGCACCGGGGACGGATACGGGGGCCTGGCCCACGCCGTCACCCCGCGCAAGGTGCTGCGGCTGCGGAGGCTGGCGGGCCTATGGCTGGCCGGCCAGGACCAGCGTTGCGCGGCGCTCCGCATCGACGTGATCGGGGTACGGGTCGGGCGCCGCCGCACCCCCGAGATCACCCATCTGCGGGGGATCGGCTGATGGCGCTGGGACGCGCGTTCTCTGTCGCGGTGCGCGGCGTGGACGGACAGATCGTGGAGATCGAAGCCGACATCACCTCCGGGCTGCCGGGCGTGCACCTGGTGGGCCTACCCGATGCGGCCCTGCAGGAATCGCGCGACCGCGTCCGGGCGGCCGTCACCAACTGCGGCAACGAGTGGCCCCAGGCGCGGCTCACCCTGGCGCTGTCGCCGGCGACGCTGCCCAAGATGGGGTCGGTGTACGACATCGCCTTGGCCGCCGCGGTGTTGTCCGCGCAGCGCAAGAAACCCTGGGACCGGCTGGAGAAAACGGTGCTGCTCGGCGAGCTGTCCCTGGACGGGCGGGTCCGGCCGGTGCGCGGCGTGCTGCCCGCCGTGCTGGCCGCCAAGCGCGACGGCTGGCCGGACGTGGTGGTTCCGGCGGACAACCTCGCCGAGGCCAGCCTGGTCGACGGCATCGACGTGTGGGGCGTCCGCACCCTGGGGCAGCTGCAGAAGTGGCTCAGCGGCGGCGGCGCCCTGGGCGGCAGGATCGACGCGCAGCCCACGGGCGACGAGCCCGAGGCGGATCTGGTCGACGTGGTCGGGCAGACGCAGGCGCGGTTCGCGGTGGAGGTGGCCGCCGCGGGAGCGCACCACCTGATGCTCACCGGGCCGCCGGGAGTAGGCAAAACCATGCTCGCCCAACGCCTTCCGGGGTTGCTGCCGCCGCTGACCGAGGCCGAGTCCCTGGAAGTCACGGCGATCCACTCGGTCGCCGGTCTGCTGTCGGGCGACACGCCGTTGATCACCAGACCGCCTTTTGTGGCGCCACATCACAGTTCCAGCGTCGCCGCGCTCGTTGGCGGCGGGTCCGGGATGGCCCGACCGGGCGCCGTCAGCCGCGCGCATCGCGGAGTGCTCTTCCTCGACGAGTGCGCCGAGATCCGGCTCAGCGCGCTGGAAGCCCTACGAACACCGTTGGAGGACGGCGAGATCCGCCTCGCCCGCCGCGACGGGGTGGCGTGTTATCCCGCGCGATTCCAGCTGGTGCTGGCCGCCAACCTGTGCCCGTGCGCCCCTGCTGACCCGCAGGATTGCATCTGCGCGGCGGCGGCCAAACGCCGCTACCTGGGCAAGCTGTCGGGGCCGTTGCTGGACCGGGTGGACCTCCGCGTGGAAATGCATCAGGTGAAGGCGGGGGCGTTCGCGGGCGGGGACGCTGAATCGACGGCGCAGGTCCGCCACCGGGTGGCGCGGGCCCGCGCGGCCGCCGCCCAGCGCTGGCTGCCCCACGGATTTCGCACCAACGCCGAAGTCAGTGGGGCGCTGCTCCGCCGGAAATTCCGCCTCGGCAACGCGGCGATGGAGCCGCTGCAAAGGGCGCTGGATCGCGGATTGCTCAGCATCCGAGGCCTCGACCGGACGTTGCGGGTCGCGTGGAGCCTGGCCGACCTGGCCGGCCGCACGTCTCCCGGGACCGATGAAGTCGCCGCCGCACTGAGCTTCCGCCAACCGGGGGCGCGGCGATGACGACGGCGCACGGCGAAACCGCGCTGCGCGCGTGGGCCTACCTGTCCCGGGTGGCCGAGCCGCCCTGCGCCGAACTTGCGGCTCTGGTGCAGCGCGTCGGCCCGGTGGAGGCCGCCGAGCGGATCCGGCGCGGGCTGGTCGACGACGGCCTGGCCCGGCGTACCGAGGCTAGGCGCGAGATCGACTGCAGCGCAGCCGATCTCGAGATGCTTGCACGGCGTGGCGGACGGTTGATCACCCCGGACGACGACGAGTGGCCGCTGCTGGCGTTCGCGGCCTTCCACGGTGCCGCACCGCGAGCCGGCGGAGGTGCGCCGATGGTTTCGCCGATGGTGTTGTGGGCGCTGGGCCCCGTGCGGCTCGACGAGGCCGCCCAGCGGGCCGCGGCCGTGGTCGGGACGCGCGCTTCGACCACGTACGGCGAGCACGTCGCCGGTGAACTGGCGGGCGGGTTGGCGCGGCGCGACGTCGCGGTGGTCTCGGGCGGCGCCTACGGCATCGACGGCGCGGCGCACCGCGCCGTGCTGGACTGCGACGGCGTCACCGTGGCCGTCCTGGCCGGCGGGCTCGACGTTCCCTACCCGAGCGGTCACACCGCCCTGCTGCACCGGATCGGCCAGCAGGGTTTGGTGTTCACCGAATACGCGCCCGGCATCCGCCCGGCCCGCCACCGGTTCCTGACCCGCAATCGCCTGGTCGCCGCCGTGGTGGGGGCCGCCGTGGTGGTGGAAGCCGGCCTGCGCAGCGGCGCTGCCAATACCGCGGCGTGGGCGCGGGCGTTGGGGCGGGTGGTCGCGGCGGTGCCGGGGCCGGTCACGTCGTCGGCGTCGGCGGGTTGCCATGCCCTGCTGCGCAACGGCGCCGAGCTGGTCACCCGCGCCGAGCATGTCGTCGAGCTTGTCGGCCACATCGGCGAACTGGCCTGCGACGAGCCGCATCCGACGACGCCGCTCGACGGCCTCAGCGACGCCGAGCGCCGCGTTTATGAGGCGTTGCCGGGCCGCGGCGCGGCCACGGTCGACGAGATTGCCGTCGCGTCGGGCATGGTGCCCGAGCTGGCGCTGGGGCCGCTGGCGATGCTCGAGCTGGCCGGCCTGGTGCAGCGCCAGGACGGGCGGTGGCGAATAGTACGGGTCACCGCAGGTCAGGGCGTATCAACGACGCGACTCGTATAGTCGACCGGGGGTTGGGGTTTGGACAGGAGGACACGTGGCGGGTCGACCACTGCAACGCTTCGAAGTTGTCGGTACCGAACAACTCACACGGCACATGGTGCGGATAGTGCTCGGGAGCAACGACTTTGACGCTTTCGTGCCGAGCAAGTTCACCGACTCCTACGTCAAGTTGGTGTTCGTCGCCGACGACGTCGACGTGGCCGGCTTGCCCGGGCCGCTGACCCTCGACAGCTTCGCCGACCTGCCGCCGGAGAAAAAGCCCTCGGTGCGGACGCTGACCGTGCGCCACGTCGACATCGAGAAGCGCCGCATCACACTCGACGTCGTCGTGCACGGAGAGCACGGCATCGCGGGTCAGTGGGCGTCCACCGCCCGGCCCGGTCAGCCGATCTACCTGATGGGACCCGGCGGGGCGTACACACCGGACCCGGCCGCCGACTGGCACCTGCTGGCCGGCGACGAATCGGCGCTGCCGGCCATCGCCGCGGCGCTGGAAGCCTTGCCGCCCAGCGCGGTCGGTAAGGCGTTCATCGAGGTCGCGGGCCAAGAGGACGAGATACCGCTGACCGCACCCGAAGGCGTCGAGGTGCATTGGGTTTACCGCGGCGGGCGCGCCGACCTGGTTCCCGAGGACCGCGCCGGCGACCACGCGCCGCTGATCGAGGCCGTGACGAGCGCCCCCTGGCTGCCCGGGCAGGTGCATGTCTTCATTCACGGCGAGGCCCAGGCCGTCATGCACAATCTGCGCCCCTACATCCGCAAGGAGCGCGGTGTGGACGCCAAGTGGGCGTCGTCCATCTCGGGGTATTGGCGCCGCGGCCGCACCGAAGAGACCTTCCGGCAATGGAAGAAGGAACTGGCGCAGGCAGAGTCGGCGAACTCGTCAGCCTGACCCCCGCCTGGCATTGTCTTTCCCATGGCATTCGGCGACTACCAGAACGAGATCTACTTCAAGGGCCTGGGCGGGGTGGCGCCCGCGCTGCCGATGGCGTTCGCGGAGCTGGAGGCCCGGGCCGAACGGGCCATGCCGCCGTCGGTCTGGTCGTACGTCTCCGGCGGCGCGGGTGACGAGCGCACGCAGCGGGCCAACCGGGAGGCGTTCGATCACTGGGGCCTGATACCGCGCATGTTCGTCGGTGCCGCGGCTCGCGACCTGTCGGTGGAGCTGTTCGGCCTGACCTTGCCGTCGCCGCTGTTCATGGCGCCGATCGGGGTCATCGGCATCTGCGCCCAAGACGGCCACGGCGACCTGGCCACCGCACGCGCGGCGGCGACCACGGGCGTCCCGATGGTCGTCTCCACCCTGACCGCCGACCCGATGGAAGACGTCGCCGCGCAGTTCGGCGACGCCCCGGGCTTCTTCCAGCTGTACACACCCAAGGATCGTGACCTGGCCGCCAGCCTCGTCCAGCGGGCAGAAGCCGCCGGCTACCAGGGCATCATCGTCACCCTCGACACCTGGATTCCCGGGTGGCGCCCGCGCGACCTCACCACCGCCAACTTCCCGCAGCTGCGGGGTCTCTGCCTGAGCAACTACACGAGCGACCCGGTCTTCCGCGCGAGCCTGCAACGCCCGCCGGAAGAGGACCCGCAAGGCACCGTGCTGCAGTGGGTAACGACCTTCGGAAACCCGCTGACTTGGGACGACCTCGGCTGGCTGCGGTCACTGACCAACCTGCCACTGATCATCAAGGGCATCTGTCACCCCGATGACGCGCGGCGCGCCAAGGACGGCGGCGTGGACGGCATCTACTGCTCCACCCACGGCGGCCGCCAGGCCAACGGCGGCCTGCCCGCCCTCGCGTGCCTGCCCGGCGTCGTCGAGGCGGCCGACGGGCTGCCGGTCCTGTTCGATTCGGGGATCCGCAGCGGCGCCGACGTCGTGAAGGCGCTCGCGCTGGGGGCCACGGCCGTGGGCGTCGGCCGGCCGTACGCGTACGGCCTGGCGCTCGGGGGCGTCGACGGCATCGTGCACGTGCTGCGCTCGATCCTGGCCGAAGCGGACCTCATCATGGCCGTCGACGGCTACCCCACGCTCAAAGATCTCACCCCGGACACGCTTCGGCGCGTCGACTAGAGCGCCAAACTCCGCCCTGCGACCGTGGGGGAGTGCAGGCGATCCTCGACGAGTTCGACGAGTACCTGCATCTGCAGTGCAATCGATCGGCGCATACCCGCCGCGCCTACCTCGGCGACCTGCGCTCGCTGCTCGCCTTCATCGAGGACCGTGGCGCCGGTCTGGATGGGTTGAACCTGCCCCTGCTGCGCTCGTGGCTGTCGGCCGCGGCGGCGGGCGGTGTCGCCCGCACGACGCTGGCCCGTCGCACCTCGGCGGTCAAGGCCTTCACCGCGTGGGCCGTGCGGCGCGGCCTGCTGACCGCCGATCCGGCGGCCCGGCTTCAGGTCCCCAAAGCGCACCGCACGCTGCCCTCGGTGCTGCGCCAGGACCAGGCCGCAGACGCCATGGCCGCCGCCAAATCCGGTGCGCAGCAAGGTGATCCAATGGCGCTGCGGGACCGGCTGATCGTGGAGATGTTGTATGCCACCGGGATCCGCGTCAGCGAGCTGTGCGGCCTGGACATCGACGACGTCGACACGCATCATCGGCTCGTCAAAGTGCTCGGCAAGGGCAACAAGCAGCGCAGCGTGCCGTTCGGGGGGCCGGCCGGCGAGGCGCTCGACTCGTGGTTGGCCGACGGCCGCCCGGCGCTGGCGACCGCGGAGTCGGGCCCGGCGCTGCTGCTGGGCGCGCGGGGTCGCCGGCTCGACGTTCGCCAGGCGCGAACGGTCGTGCATCAGACCGTCGCCGCGGTGGACGGCGCGCCGGACATGGGGCCGCACGGCCTGCGGCACAGCGCGGCCACCCATCTGCTCGAAGGCGGCGCTGACCTGCGCGTCGTCCAGGAGCTGCTCGGCCATTCCAGCCTGGCGACCACCCAGCTGTACACCCACGTCGCGGTGTCGCGGCTGCGCGCGGTGCACGATCAGGCCCACCCTCGCGCGTGAGCCGATTCAGCGGTTCAGCGGTTTGAGCCGGACCGGCGTGGACTTCAGCAGGCCCAGCGGATCGACGTATTCCGCACCCGAGGCCGGGCCCCACATAGCGCCCCAGTGCAAACACGCCGCGACCGGGCACCCGGCGTGTCCGGCCATCAGCTCGCCGATCACGGTCGCCGCCGTCACCGGCTGGCCGACCCGCACGGCCGCCCGGACCGGCTCGTAGCTGGTGCGCAACCCGCCGGGGTGGGCCAGCGACACCACCGGCCGCCCGGCCAACAGCCCGGCGAACACCACCGTCGCGGCGCCCGCGGCGTACACCGGCTGACCGGCAACACCGGCCAGGTCGACACCCCGGTGGCCGGGATGCCAATCCTGCACAGGGGCGTCGAACGAACGGGTGACGGCCGGCGGCGGGCGCAGCGGCCAGTCCAGGCGATCCTCGGCGGCCACCGCCGGCACCGCGCTGACCAGGCCCGCACAGAGCAGCAGCACCCTCCACCGCATCCCGGCAGTTCAGCGCGCCAGCGCCGGCATGGCTACCCGGCCGCGCCGCTGTTGTGGATGAGCGGCCCCGGTTGGGGAAGCGTGGCAAAACCACCTGCTGAATCCGTGTAAACTGCTTCCTCGCAGCTCGTTCGCGGGCTGACTTCGCGCGTCTGCATCGCGTCTCTGGTTTTACGAGGAGAACGCAATCGCATGCCGGGCGGTCCCTTAACAGGGTCCGGCATCGCAGCAGCCGCCAGGGCCCGGCCTCACCCGATGCCAGGCGACAACCGACACAAGTAAGGCATGACCATGGCCGTCGTAACCATGAAGCAGCTGCTCGACAGCGGCACCCACTTCGGGCACCAGACCCGCCGGTGGAATCCCAAAATGAAGCGGTTCATCTTCACCGACCGCAACGGCATCTACATCATCGACCTGCAGCAGACGCTGACCTTCATCGACCAGGCGTACGAGTTCGTCAAAGAGACCGTCGCCCATGGCGGCAGCATCCTGTTCGTCGGCACCAAGAAGCAGGCGCAGGAATCCGTCGCCGCCGAGGCGACCCGCGTCGGCATGCCGTATGTGAACCAGCGCTGGCTGGGTGGAATGCTGACCAACTTCTCCACCGTGCACAAGCGGCTGCAGCGCCTCAAGGAGCTCGAGGCGATGGAGCAGACCGGTGGCTTCGAGGGCCGCACCAAGAAGGAAATCTTGATGCTGACGCGCGAGAAGAACAAGCTCGAGCGCAGCCTCGGCGGTATCCGCGACATGGCCAAGGTGCCGTCGGCCATCTGGGTCGTCGACACCAACAAGGAGCACCTCGCGGTTGCGGAGGCCCGCAAGCTGAACATCCCGATCATCGCGATCCTGGACACCAACTGCGACCCCGACGAGGTCGACTACCCGATTCCGGGCAACGACGACGCGATCCGGTCGGCCGCGTTGCTGACCAAGGTGATCGCCTCCGCGGTCGCCGAGGGGCTGCAGGCGCGCGCCGGCGTCGGCCGCGGCGACGGCAAGCCCGAAGCCGAGGCCGCCGAGCCGCTCGCCGAATGGGAGCAGGAGCTGCTGGCCTCCGCCACCGCCACCGCCCCCACCGACGCCGCTGCGGGCGCCCCCGAACCAACACCACCCACGGAAGGCTGAAATGGCGAACTTCACCGCCGCCGACGTCAAGCGGCTCCGGGAACTCACCGGCGCCGGCATGCTCGACTGCAAGAACGCGCTGGCCGAGAACGATGGCGACTTCGACAAGGCCGTCGAGGCGCTCCGCATCAAGGGCGCCAAGGACGTCGGCAAGCGCGCCGAGCGTGCGACGGCCGAGGGCCTGGTCGCGGCCCAGGGCGGCGCGCTGATCGAGCTGAACAGCGAGACCGACTTCGTCGCCAAGAACGCGGAGTTCCAGGCGCTGGCCGACCAGATCGTCGCCGCGGCCGTGTCGTCGAAGGCCACGGACGTCGACGAGCTCAAGGCCGCCACCGTCGGTGACAAGACCGTCGAGCAGGCGATCGCGGAGCTCTCGGCCAAGATCGGCGAGAAGCTGGAGTTGCGCCGCGTCGCGAACTTCGACGGCACCGTCGAAACCTACCTGCACCGGCGGGCGGCCGACCTGCCCCCCGCGGTCGGTGTGCTGGTCGAATATCAGGGCTCGGACACCGACGCCGCCCACGCGGTCGCGCTGCAGATCGCGGCGCTCAAGGCCCGCTACCTGTCGCGCGACGACGTGCCGGAGGACGTGGTGGCCAGCGAGCGCCGCATCGCCGAGGAAACCGCCAAGGCGGAGGGCAAGCCGGAGCAGGCCCTGCCCAAAATCGTCGAGGGCCGGCTGAACGGCTTCTTCAAGGACGCCGTGCTGCTCGAGCAGCCGTCGGTGTCCGACAGCAAGAAGACCGTCAAGGCGCTGCTCGACGACGCCGGTGTCACGGTGACGCGGTTCGTCCGCTTCGAGGTGGGTCAGGCTTAAGGCCTGACCACGATCCGCCCCGGCGCAAGCCGGAAAGCTCCCGGGGGGACGGGCGCGCGGGCTAGCGTCAGTGTCATGAGACACGTGCACGCGTTCGGCGACGATGCCCTTGGCGATCTGGACGCGGTCGGCCTGGCCGACGCCCTGAAATCCGGCCGGGTCGGCAGGGCCGAGGTGGTCGAGGCCGCGATCGCCCGCACCGAGGCCGTCGACCCGCTGCTAAATGGGTTGGCGTACGCGGCTTTTGAGCAAGCGCGGGCGGCCGCGGCGGATCCCGCCGACGGTTACTTCGGCGGCGTGCCGACGTTCATCAAGGACAACGTGGACGTCGCCGGACAGCCCAGCATGCACGGCACCGACGCGTGGACGAGCTGGAATGCCGTCGCGGACAGCGTCTTCACCCAGCTGTTCCTGGCCACCGGCTTGACCTCGGTGGGCAAGACGCAGCTGTCCGAATTCGGCTTCAGCGCCTCGGCGGAGCACCCGCGGCTGGGCCCGGTGCGCAATCCGTGGGACACCGAATACACCGCCGGCGCCTCGTCGTCGGGTTCGGGTGCGTTCGTCGCCGCCGGTGTCGTGCCCATCGCGCACGCCAACGACGGCGGCGGTTCGATCCGGATTCCGGCCGCCTGCAACGGATTGGTCGGACTCAAACCCTCGCGTGGACGGCTGCCCCTGGACGCGACCCTGCGCCGGATGCCGGTCGGCGTCGTCGTCAACGGCGTCGTGACCCGTTCGGTGCGGGACACCGCGGCGTTCTACCGCGAGGCGGAACGGATCTGGCGCAACCCGAAGCTGGCACCGGTCGGGGACGTCACCGGGCCCGGCCGGCAGCGGCTGCGGATCGCGGTGCTGACCCGATCGGTACAGCGCGAATGCAGTCCTCAGGTGCGGGAGCTGACGTTGAAGTCCGCCGGTCTGCTCGAGGAGCTGGGCCACCGTGTCGAACACGTCGACGAGCCCCCGGTGGCGCCCAGTTTCGCCGACGACTTCGTCATGTACTGGGGATTTTTGTCGCTGGCCCAGGTCAGCGGCGGGCGGCACCTGTTCGGCGAGACGTTCGATCGCAGCAAGCTGGACAGCCTGACGCTGGGTCTGCTTCGACACACCAGCCGCAACATGCACCGCCTTCCGATGGCGATCGTGCGGCTGCGCCGGGCGCGCAGACGCACCGCTCAGTTCTTCCGCACCTACGACGCGGTGCTCACCCCCACCCTCGCCGACGAGACGCCCCGCATCGGATTCCTGGCGCCCACCGATTATCAGCAGGTCGTCAGCCGGCTGATCGACTGGGTTTCGTTCACCCCGCTGCACAACGTCACCGGCGAGCCCGCGATCTCGCTGCCGCTGGCGCAATCCGCCGACGGGATGCCGGTGGGCATGATGTTGTCGGCCGATATCGGGCAGGAATCTTTGCTGCTCGAATTGGCCTACGAGCTCGAAGAGGCGCGGCCGTGGGCGCGCATTGACGCCAGCTGAGGCGCGCGATCGCGCTAGTCGGATCCGAGCTTTTCGAGCATCTTCTTGAACTCACGCTGCTGAGTCTCGGTGAGCCTGGCCAAGATTCGTGCGTCGGCGCCGCGGACCGCTCCTTCGGCGCGCTTGAGCAGGGCGCGGCCCTGGCCGGTCAAGTTCGCCGGCAGCGCGCGTCCCGAGGACACCGACGACGGCCGCGCCACGGCGCCGACCTCTTCCAGCTTGCGCAGCACGGTGTTCATCGCCTGCGGGGTCACGTTGGTGTGGCGGGACAACTCGGCGCTCGACATTCCCGGAAACATCGAAAGTATGCGCAGGCAAACGAATTCGGGAAGGGTCAGGCCCAGCGGACCCAACGCGGTGGCGACCTCGGGTCGCAGGGCCGCCCCGACCCGGTAGAGGAGATAACCCAGCGGAGCATCGTCGGCCTGAATCATGTCAACGATATTGACATATTTCGAGCTGCCCGATGCCCACATTGTGCAGACCATGATTGTCGGCGCGCCGGCCGGGGTAACCGACCGGTTACCCGCAGCGCTTGCGGCACCCGAGGAGGTCCGATGCCGAAGACGACAAAGGGCGGCTCGGCCAAAAAGAGCGAATTGCCCAGCACACTGCAACGTTCCAGCGCCAAGGCCCAACGCACATTCGCGAAATCCCATGACGCGGCGGCCGAACAGTACGGCAGCGACGAACGCGCCCATCGGGTGGCGTACGCCGCTGTCAAGCACAGTTTCGAAAAGGTCGGGGATCACTGGGAACCCAAGGACGAGAAAGGCCCGTCCGACGAGCGGGCCGAGAGCGGTGGCCTGCGGCCAACGGGTAAGTCCGCCGAGGGCGTCGATGCCAACGCCAGCAAAAAGCACCTGCTCGAGCTGGCCCGCCGTCTCGATATCGCCGGCCGGTCCACGATGAACAAGTCGCAATTGGTCGACGCGATCATGAAGTACAACCGCAGGGTTCGTGGCCGCTGAACGCGGTGCCGCGAGCCCGTTTGCCGTTGAAAAGCGCGGGTACGCACTTTGGCGCGCGGTCGCGCACAACTGACACCGAGGAGTGCTGATATGAGCGAGCCGGAACCCGTCGTCCAAGAACTTCGCGGCGTCTTGGACAAAGAGCAGGGTTTGGCCGATCGGCTTGAGCGGTCTCTGCAGGAGGCCCGCCAACGGGCCGAAGCCGAGCTGAACCAGGACCTCTACAACGCGCTCGAGTGGCCGCGCGACATCGGCGAGTACGAGGCCTATCTGAACCGCTTCATCCGATGGGTGCCACACGAGTCGGATGCCGATGCCTGGAAGAACGAAAAGCGGCAGGCGCAAGAGGTCAGTGATCGCATGGCGCACTTCTACTTCCTGGTCGACCAGGGGGACGAGTCGCCGCAGGGCTCCGGTGTCTTTCGGGAATGGATGACCGAGTTCGCCCGCCAGTGGGGTAATTTCCTGGACTCACCGCAATCGTTCAGTCCGGAAGTCCTGCAGTCGTTCATCGACAATGCGCCCGAGTACCGCATCCATGAGTCGTTGATCGATGGGGTGCCGAATGCGCCCAGCGGATGGCTGACCGCCAACCAGTTCATCGCGCGGGAAGTCAACGGCGGGCTGCGCCCGATCGCCGAACCGACCACCAATCTGGTGGTCACCTCACCGGCCGACTGCAAATACCAGCACGCCTACGACATCGATGCCGACTCGAGCATCCCGGCCACCACCGTCAAGAACGAAAAGTACGGCAACATCAAGCAACTCATCGAAGGCAGCCAGTACAGCGAAAGCTTTGCGGGCGGCACCTTCGTCCACTACATGCTGCCGGTGCACGCCTACCACCGCTACCACCTGCCGGTCGCCGGAATGGTCAAGGAATCCTTCCGGATCGAGGGCAAAGTCTTCATGCGGGTGGGCCTGGAAGAACACGAGTTCGCCGCCAGCGACAGCGCCAGCAGCGGATACGAGTTCTCGCAGACCCGCGGGGTGGTCACCATCGATACGTCGCAATCGGATTGCGGCGATATCGGCATCGTGGCGGTCATTCCGGTGGGCATGGCCCACGTGTCGTCGGTGGTGCTCACCGCCGTGCCCGGCCGCCACATGGCCAAGGGAGAAGAGTTCGGATACTTCCAGTTCGGCGGCTCGGACATCATCATCCTCTTGCAGGAAGGCGTCGATCCTCAACTCGACAAGAACGAGGAATTTCGGCTCGTCGGCTCGCCCGTGGCGCGCTGCCGCGGTCCAGCCACCTGACGCGGTAGCGCACACAGCAGGTTCGTTTTCGCTACCGACGGCCGTCTTGCTCGCGGCGCGTTTAAAGTGCTTTCGCATCGGGAAGCCTGCGGCAGGGTTAATCCGCCATGCCTTTGGCCGCTGCGAGTGCGCACCGGAAGAAGGCGGCTATCGCGTTAAACGAGCAGCGCCGAGTCGGGGGATGGCTGCGCCGTAGCGCGATGACTCGGAATCCGTGTATCCGCCGGCTCGCAGGCCGCGCTGCCATCACTCGACGCGCGCAGCGTCGTTCATTGCACCGATGTGGCGGTGTTTGTCGACGGATTCCGGCGGGAGAGGATCGGGGGAGACATGAGCGGCCCGCTTGGCTTGTCGATCGGCACGGCCAACCTGGTGGCCGCGCGCACCGGCAGCGCCCCGGTGACCCGCGCGTCGGTCTTGACGATGTACGGCCACCGGCCCCCGGAGGTGGGCACGCCGAGCGAGAATCCTCGCCTGGACGAATCCGGCCTGCTTCTCGGCGGATTCGTCGAGCGGGTCGGAGACGACCAACCGTTAGCCGCCGCCGACGGAACGCGTCACCCCGCCGCGGCGCTCACCGCCGCCGCGCTCGACGGGATGGCGCGCAGCGTCGGTGGGGCCCCGGTCGCCATCGCGGTGCCCGGGCATTGGCACGAGCGTCAGGTCGCCGCACTGCGGGCGGCGCTGCGCGAGTACCCCGCCCTCGCGCCCGAGGCGCCACCGGCTTTCATTTGCGACGGCACGGCCGCGTTGGCCGCGCTGTACGCCCAACCCGGATTTCCCAGTGACGGTGGCGTGGTGCTGTGCGACTTCGGCGCGAGCGGCAGCAGCATCACGCTCACCGATGCCGCCGCCAACTTCCGTCAGATCGCTCCGACGTTGCGCTACAGCGGCTTCTCCGGCAATCAGCTCGACCAGGCAATCATGCGACACGTCGCATCGAACATGGGTGCCGACGCTGCCAACACCGCGCCGCTGGCTCCGCTGGGTCGTCGCCTCGAACAATGCCGGAACGCAAAGGAACAGCTGTCATCGGCGACGGTCGCCGTCATCCCGGCTGATCTTCCCGGTGTCGGATCCGACGTCCGGTTGACCCGCGGCGAGTTCGAGGAACTCATCGAAGAACCCCTGCAACGTTTCATCGACTGCGTCGTAAATGTGTTGCAACGCAATCAGATTCCGGCGCAGCGACTCGCCGCGGTCGCCACGGTCGGTGGTGGTGCCTGTATCCCGCTGATCACCAACCAATTGTCGGAGCGTTTGCAGGCGCCGGTTGTCACGACATCGCAACCCCTGTTGAGTGCGGCTATCGGCGCAGCGGTCCTGGCCCAACTGCGTTCTCCGGCCGGTGCGCCGGGCCCATGTCGTGCCGTCGGCGCCCCGGCAACTGTCGCAGGCCAGGCGCCAGCCGCCCGGACGGAAGGCGTCGCAGCCACCGAGGTGGGCCCGACGGCCTGGGCGGCCGGGACTGCCCACAGCGCCGCGGGGCAAGCGGCCGCCGACGGCGACCAGTCGGCGACGTACCGCGCGCTGGCGTGGTCTCAGGAAGCCTCTTCCGGCGAGGTGCCCATACCTGCACGCGAGGACGAGCTTGTAGACCATGAGGAGGCCGGCGCGATCCCGCCGAGCGCTGAGGTCTCCCGCGGTGCTCCACAGGTCGCAGCCAGGCCGCGGCGACGGCCGTGGCTACGACGCTCGGCAGTGCTGGTCAGCACCGCCGGCGCGGCCGCACTGGTGCTGCTCGTGGCCGCCGGGTTGGCCGTGCGGCTGGGCGGCGTCGGGAACAGACCGACCGATAACGTGCGCAACGTAACCCCGCCGGTCGAATCGTCGCGGCTAGCACCGCCGGTGACTACCAGCGCCGCCCCGGTCTCACCGACTTCCGAGTCGACCGAATCGCAGCCGCCGCGGTCGACGGTTACAACCACGCAGCCACCGGCGACGACGACGTCGCCGACCACCACCTACCCGACCACCACCTACCCGACTTCCACCCACCCGACCACCTCCTATCCGACAACTCCGTACCCGACCACCTCTTTGCCGACTCCGTATCCGGCGACCACCTATCCGACGACTCCGTATCCGGTGGCCCCGTATCCAACCGTGAGCCAGAGCGTGGCGCCGGCGTACCCGACGATGCCCACGACCGCCATAGAGCACTGAACCCCAGAACCGTTGTGGCCCTTACTGACCCACCGCTTCCAAACGCAAACTGTGAAGACGCTGAAAGCTTGCCGAACATCAGTTTGTCGGCCGGTCAGGCGGGTAGTCAGCGGTAATGGTCGGGCTGCTCGCACGCCTGTGGCTCAAAGCGTGGCACAAGGTTTTCACCTCGCCCCTCCTCACGCTCAACGGCTACGTCGCCTTTGATCTGCCACGCACGGTGACGGGCTTGGGCGCATCGCTGCTTGTGGGCCTGGCGGCGATACATGCCTATCTGTTGGCCAGCCGGCCGGGTCTACCGCTGTATTTCCTGGTATACGTCGTCGTGCTGATCGCCGCCTGCCTCGCCGCCGCCGGGGCGATGGCGTTTCCCCTCAAACCTCTTGTGCCGCAGGCGGGCTGGTTTGCCGGCAGTCTGATCAGCGCGGCCTTTCTGGTGATCTATGTGGTCAGCCGGTTCGCCGGCCTGCCCGGGCTGGTGGCGTTGACCGGCCGCTGGGACCTGGCGCCCGGGACGCTTGCCATGGCGCTCGCCGCAGGCTTCATCGCCGTGCACACCACCGTCTTGTCCGGCATCAACGTGGCGTATCCGCAACGGCAGAATTGGCGCGACTGAACGGTGAAGACATGACAGTCCTTGACTACCCGGCGTGGCTGCGTATCGACCACTGGCTCAACGTGTTGTTTTTGACTTTGGTGATCCGCAGCGGCGTCGAGATCCTGTCCACCCACCCGAAGCTGTACTGGCATGACGACAGCAAGCCGGGCAGCGAGTGGGCGCGCTTCACGGTCAAGGAAATGCCGATCAACAAGCTTTACGACACCCTCGACGAGGAGGAGGACTACAGCTCCCTGTTTTCGTTGCCCGGCCACAAGAAACTGGGCATGGGCCGGCACTGGCATTTCTTTTCGGTGATCGGCTGGATCCTCGTCGGGCTGTCGTACTACATCCTGCTGTTCGCCACCGGCCAGTGGCACCGCTATTGGCCGGCCTCATGGTCGATCTTCCCCGAGGCGTGGAACGACATCGTCACCTACATGAGTTTCAACCTGCCGCCTCTGCTGCCCGGAGAACCCCTGGATGCCATCCAGAAGCTGACCTACGCCGGCGTGATCTTCTTGTTGGCACCGTTTCAGATCCTGACCGGCGCCGCGCAGTCTCCGGCGATCGAGGCCGCGTTCCCGTGGTACGTGCGCATGTGGGGCGGTCGGCAATGGGCGCGAAGCCTGCACTTCCTCGGCCTGGTCGCTTTCCTGGTCTTCATCGTCATCCACCTGTCGATGATCTTCTTCTGGAGTTGGGGCCAGCTCACCGCCGCAATGATCTTCGGCTCCGTCCGCAACATCGGCTGGGCCACCGTCTTGTCGCTGGTGATCATCGCGGCCATCGTTGCCGTGCACATCGCGGCGACGGTGTGGAGTCTGCGCCGACCCGTTCAGGTTCGCCGCGTGCTGGGCGCCGTGGTCACCCGCGCCCGCAAAGTCCTACTGCGGCCGCTGAATTCCAAGCAGAACTACCCCGAGCGCATGACGTCCAAGGAACACCGGGTGAACGGCAAGCCGCCGACGAGCGCCGAGTACAAGGTGATGGCCGTGCACAACTTCGTCGATTGGCGTGTGCGGGTGGGCGGCCTGGTGGAGAACCCCGTGACGCTGGACCTCGACGAGTTGCGTTCCCTCGCCGATCGACAGTCGCAACGCGTGATGCACAACTGCGTGCAGGGCTGGACCAGCATCGGCCAGTGGAGTGGCGTGCCGCTGGCCCAGCTCGCCGACCACGTGCGTCCCCTGCCGCAGGCGAAATACATCTGCTTTCTGACCATGCAAGACACCGGCCGCGACGAGCCGAGCGCGGAAGGAGAGGGCCAGTTCTACGAGGTGATCGATCTCGAACTCGCCTACAAGCCGCAAACGTTGCTGGCCTACGAGATGAACGGAAAGCCGCTGCCCATCAAGCACGGCGCGCCGCTGCGATTACGGGTCGAGACCCAGGTCGGCTTCAAGATGGCGAAGTGGATCAACCAGATCGAGTTCATCGACGACTACTCCGGCATCGGCCACGGTCTGGGCGGCTGGCGTGAGGACAACGTCCACTACGACAAGGACGTGGAGATCTGAGATGACCGATACGAGCGTGCGGCCCGAGCTGATCGACCTGCAAAGCGTTGAGCGCGAACGGGTCTTAGAGCTGGTGGCGGTCAAGGGCGGTCACTGCGCCGGATGCGGCGCCAAGGATTTCGCCGTAGGGCACGCGCTGTATCTCGGGTTCCTGTTCCTCGACGAGGATGACGACGCCTTCATGGTGGCGTTGACCTGCCGCAATGGCGGCTGCCCCGCGCCGCGCACCGGAATCGTGTTGGCGGCCAACGAGTTCTTGTCCGACTACCGGGAGATCTCCAATGTCGAGGACATCGCGAGCCGGGCCAGGGCGAGACAAGCTAGCGCAACCTGGGGTGGCTCGGGGTATCGGTGAACCGTGGCCGGGCGAGACCGAACCTCTCGATCAAATCCGACACCGAACGCAGCTCGTCACATAGGGATTGGAACCGGCGTTCGGCGGCCTCGTCGAGCAGGCCAAGACAGCTGTAGTGCACCAGCCGCCGGAACCGCCCGGCAAGTGCTGCCCCCCAACGGATTCCGAAGTCGTAGATCTGGCCCTCGGGGACGTCGTCGAGTCGCGCGAGTTCTTTGAGAGCCGCGACCTGGTCGGCGAGTAGCTCGAAGTCGTCATCGGTCCCGATCGGCTCGGGCTCCCGCGTTGTTGTGCTCATCTGCACTCCTTCTACCGCGCCGCACTGGTCACGTCGATGCCATCCTGCGTTCGGGCTGTACCCCGGTGAGCGCACCGTTACACGTTGCCAGGCGACCCGGAGCCCCGCCGCCTACAGAATCGGTCGCCCGCCGGTCACCGCCACCCGCGCACCGGAGATGTAACTCGCGTCATCGGAGGCCAGCAGCACATAGATCGGGGCGAGTTCAGCGGGCTGACCGGCGCGTCCCAGCGGCACGTTGTCGCCGAACGACTCCACGCTGTCCGGCGGCATGGTCGACGGGATCAATGGCGTCCATATCGGTCCTGGAGCCACACTGTTGACCCGAATGCCCTTGTCGCCCAATAGCTGGGCCAGGCTGGCCGAGAAATTGGCGATGGCGGCCTTCGTCGCCGCGTAGGGCGCCAACGTGGGATTGGGCGTATCGGAATTGACCGACGAGCTGCCGATGATCGACGAGCCGGGGCTCATGTGCGGCACGGCCGCCTTGACGAGATAGAAATACGCGCCGATGTTGAGCCGGAAGGTGTACTCCCACTCCTCGTCGCTGATCTCGTCGAGACTCTTGCGCATCATCTGATACGCGGAGTTGTTGACGAGGATGTCCAGGCCGCCCAGTTCCTGCACCGCCCGGTCTACGACGGCGCGGCAGTGCGCGGGGTCGGAGAGATCGCCGGGCACCAGCACGCATTTGCGCCCGGCGCTGGTGACGTAACGGGCGACGTCGCGCGCGTCGTCGTCCTCGTTGAGGTAGGCGATCAGCACGTCGGCGCCTTCGCGCGCGAACGCGATCGCGACCGCGCGTCCGATGCCGCTGTCGCCGCCGGTGATGATCGCCCTTTTGCCCAGCAGTTTTGCCGATCCCTGGTAACTGTTTTCACCACAATCGGGAATCGGGTCCATTTGCGCCTGCACACCGGGAACGGATTGTTGTTGCGCTACAAAACCCATGCGATTTCCTTTACCGATTCAACGTGATTTGTGATCCTCAATCGCGCTCCGCGTTGCACGTGACTGCTCCCTTCGCGGCCGCCTTGAATAGGCCCTCGACCGCTTCGAGGCCGGATCGGCCCTAGCGCACCGATTACCCTTCGGCACTCGGCCTAATCGTCACGCGCGGCTGTGAGTAATGATGCATTTGTTATCACCTGATGCGAAAGATACTGCTCAAGAATGCAATCGAATTTCCGCCGCTGACCACGTGATATCACTGCCGATGTTTAAGACGGCGGCGGGTTGGCTATTTTGCTGGCTATACCTCTATGCCCTTCAGGGGGGCAATTGTTCGATACGAAAGGAATGAACAATGAAGGTCACCAAGACTGCCGTCGCGACAGCTGCCGCTGCCGGGGGGATAGCGGTGGCGACCCTTTTCGCGACGCCCGCTTCTGCCGCGCCCAACATTCAGGGGTTCGGCACCAGCGAGCAGCTCGTCGACGGGCCGCTGATCACCAACTACACGGTGAGCAACCTGCAGCCCAGCAATGTCACCATCCCCGGCTACACGCCGAAAGGCACGCTGTACCAGGCCGACGTCACCGCCAGGTCTGACGGCGGGCTGGTAACTCCCATGGTCAACGATTTCATCGCCCGCGGTCCCAACGGCCAGAACTACCGGGTGATCGACAAGGTCGGTGCCCCTAATGGGCTCAACCCGGCGCCGATCTCCCAGGGCAACGAGTCGACCGGCACGCTGTACTTCGACGTGACCGGCGCGCCGCCGAACGGTGTCGTCTACAACGACGGGATGCAGGACATCCTGATGTGGACGTCGAACATGCAGGGTGGCTCGGAGCCTGCCGCGCCGAACAGCCCGGCACCGGCACCTGGTGCCCCGCCCGCACCGGCGCCGCACACCGCCTAAACGGGTTGCAAATGCTCCCCGCGCCACGCCGAGTGGCGCGGGGAGATTTGCGTCCGGGGGAATCGTGCGCGCCCGAATCGGGTACCCGGTACGGCATGAGTAACCCGGATCACAGGCCGGCGCCGGTACGCGCCCAAGCGAGGCGGCAGGCCGAGGACGCCCGCGCGGCGATGGAAGAACGGCGTGACAACCAAGCAGGCGGGCTGAGCGGCTGGGTGGCCGAGCGTGCGGCGCGATGGGACCTTTCCGGCCAGGACGAGACCACCCTGCAGCGACAGAAATATCTGTGGAATGTGCTGGTGGACTACTGGTTTCGGATGGAAATCGACGGGTGGGAGAACATTCCGGAGAAGCCGCCGGCGCTTCTGGTGGGGATTCACTCCGGGGCCCCATTCGTCTGGGACGCCTGGACCGTTGGCCTGCAATGGTGGCGGCGGTTCGGGCAGGAGCGGCCCCTGCACGGCACCGCCCACGATGCGCTGATGGCAATCCCCTTGTTCGGGCGGTACTTCCGAGCGATGGGGGTGCTGCCGGCCGCGCCCGACGCGATCGCCACCGCATTGGCGGAAGGCCGTGACGTGGCGCTGTGGCCCGGCGGGGAAGTGGACTCATTGCGCCCGTGGACCGAGCGCGATCAGGCCAACCTGGCGGGACGGACCGGCTTCGTCAAGATGGCGATTCGGGCCGGCGTACCGATCGTGCCGATCGCGACCGTCGGCGGCGCCGACGCGATGCCTGTGCTGATCCGCGGTGACCGGTTGTCGAAAACCCTGCGCCTGGACCGTATCTTGCGGCTCAAGGTATTTCCGTTGGCCGTCTCGTTGCCCTGGGGGATCGCACCGGCGGCACTGCCGCAGCTGCCCCTGCCGGCCAAGATCAGAACCCGGTTCATGCCCGCCGTGGAACTCGACAACGATCCCGCGCGAGCGGACGACGACCAATACGTCGAACGCAAATACCACGAGGTGCAAGACGCGATCCAGGACGGAATGGATGCGCTGGCGCGCAAGCGTGCGTTTCCGCTCTTTGGCTGATCGACTGCTGCTCAGGGCTCTGCTGGTTCCGGATTCATCGGACCACGCGCGGGAGTTGTCGTCGAGGTCCAGATCGGTGTGAGCCTCGAGCCGGCGACCCATTCCGGTTGCGGCGGCGTTGCGGCTCGGTAGCCGACTCCGCGGACGGTGTCGACCATGAATCGGTGGCGCGTACCGAGCTTGGCGCGCAGCCGCCGGATGTGCACGTCGACGGTCCGCGCCTTGCCGGTGCTGTCGTAGCCCCATGCCTCTCGCATCAGCCGGGTTCGCGTGAATGCCTGACCGGCGTGCTGCACGAGGAAGTTCAGCAGTTTGAACTCGGTGAGCGTCAAACCGAGGTCGCTGCCGTCCAGCGACGCGGTGGAACTGGCCGGATGCAGAAGGAGGTCGCCGAACTTCAGGCTGCCCTCGACCGCGCTGCGCCGGCGGCTGATCGCAAGGCGCAACCGGGCCTGTAACTCTTCGGCGCCGGTGCCGGGCAGCATCACGTCATCGAAGTGGGAGTCGACTTCGACGGTGGCACCGTCGGCCGGTGCTACGAGCGCCACTACCGCGGTGCCGGGGTTGTCGGTCGTCAGCCGAGAGCTGACATCCTGGGCCATCGCCATGTTCGTGCGCGCATCGACGATGGCGATGTCGGCCATGGCGCACTGCCCGTCGGTGTCCGCCGTCAGGCTGGCGCGCCGCATCGGTTGCGCGAACGTCGACAACGGGAGGGCAGATTCGAAGTCGTCCTCGTCGGTGAGCACCACCACGTCCAACCGCATCTCCTAACCTCGTGACGTCCCGGTTCCCCCCCGGTCCGTAGGCACCTCTGCGGAGATGTCGTACAGCGCTAGCCGTGGGTACCCAGCTCGTCCGAAACTATGCAAAAGCTATGCGACTTGAGGTCAGTACTGGCCGATGCGCCTGCGGACAACGACGGGCCCGGCCCGTTTTCACGGACCGGGCCCATCGTCTACGACGTGCTACTGGGCGTCTTTCTGGCGCTCCTCGGCCGCCTTGGCGCCGCCGCGCGCGGCCTCCGCTTCGGCTTCCTTCTTCGCCGCGTCGCGCTGCGCCTCGGCCTTGTCTTGCTGCGCCTGGCCCTCGCGGGTGAGGTCATCACGACCGGCCACCGCGCCTACGGCCTCCTTGGCCTTGCCTTTGACGTCTTCGACGACGCCTTTCACAGCTTCGGCAGGTCCGGACTTGTTTTCTTCAGCCATGGAAGTGCTTCCTCCTCGTTGGCGTACTCTGAGCGATCCATTGCTCAACGGCGATCGCGAGCGATCGACCCGGTCATACGGCGAGGCCGGTCCTCATTGCTTAAGACCGCATCTCTGCCGCGTTGATGCGGATTCCCATGCCATCCGTGGCTCAAACGCGCGTCGGCAGAAAGCACATCGGCGTGAGGTATTTCGGTACCGCCAGACTCGAAAATTGGTCCGGCGCTCCAACTGTGCGCATAATGCACCCCGTCGAGGCCGCATTGTGCTGCGATGAGGCAGGATGTGAAATGCCGTTCCGGATTGAGGTCGCCCGGGATGGCACTCTCATGCGAGGAGTCTGATGACGGAGTCCAGGGAGCCCCAAGTCGCCGGCTCGGCGGCTCCGAGGCCGGAGCCGGCAACCGGCGGCAACGGCGTATCGACATCTGCACCGGAAAACGGATCGGGTTCTGGCCAGCCGCTCGGCAGGGCGAGGTATTCGCGGGTGTTGCTCAAGCTCGGCGGTGAGATGTTCGGTGGCGGCCAGGTCGGCCTGGACCCCGATGTCGTGGCGCGGGTGGCGCGACAGATCGCCGAGGTGGTTCGCGGCGGCGTCCAGGTCGCCGTCGTAATCGGCGGCGGCAACTTCTTCCGGGGTGCCCAGCTTCAGCAGCGCGGCATGGAACGCACCCGTTCGGACTACATGGGCATGTTGGGCACCGTGATGAACAGCCTGGCGCTGCAGGACTTCCTGGAGAAGGAAGGCATCGTCACCCGGGTCCAGACCGCCATCACCATGGGTCAGGTCGCGGAGCCCTATCTGCCCCTGCGCGCCGTGCGCCACCTCGAGAAGGGGCGCGTGGTGATCTTCGGAGCCGGTATGGGACTGCCGTACTTCTCCACGGACACCACCGCCGCGCAGCGTGCCTTGGAGATCGGCGCCGAAGTGGTCCTGATGGCCAAGGCCGTCGATGGCGTGTTCGACGCGGATCCGCGGCAGCATCCCGATGCCGAATTGATCGCCGCGATCAGTCATCGTGAGGTCATCGACCGCGGGCTACGAGTGGCCGATGCAACCGCGTTCAGCCTGTGCATGGACAATGGCATGCCGATCCTGGTGTTCAACCTGCTGACCAATGGCAATATCGCCCGGGCGGTCGCTGGTGAGAAGATCGGGACTCTGGTCACCACCTGAAACCGACGACGCGATGACGTGCCGTGGGAGGACGTGCAGCGCAGCAATGAAGAGGAGCGACGCACATGATTGACGAGGCTCTCTTCGATGCGGAAGAGAAAATGGAAAAGGCCGTAGCCGTTGCCCGCGACGACCTGTCGACCATCCGGACCGGGCGTGCCAACCCGGGCATGTTCTCGCGGATCGTGATCGACTATTACGGCGCGGCCACGCCCATCACGCAACTGGCCAGTATCAACGTGCCCGAGGCGCGCCTCGTCGTCATCAAGCCCTACGAAGCCAGTCAGGTGGGCGCGATCGAGACGGCGATTCGCAATTCCGACCTCGGCGTCAACCCCACCAACGACGGCACCCTGATCCGGGTGGCGGTCCCGCAACTCACCGAGGAGCGCCGCCGGGAGCTGGTCAAGCAGGCCAAGGGCAAGGGGGAGGACGCCAAGGTCTCGGTGCGCAACATCCGCCGCAAGGCGATGGAGGAGCTGCACCGGATTCGCAAGGACGGCGAGGCCGGCGAGGACGAGGTCGGCCGGGCCGAAAAGGACTTGGACAAGACCACCCACCAGTACGTCACCCAGATCGAAGAGCTGGTCAAGCACAAAGAAGGCGAACTGCTGGAGGTCTAGCGACCGCTCAGCAGCTAAGTTCATCCACACCAGTGGCCACTCCAGAACCCGGCGCAACCGACCCGCCCGACGATCCAGCGCGCGCCGGCAAGGACACCGTCGCACAGCCGGCCGGAAAGGCATCCCGGGCCGGACGCGACTTGCGCGCCGCCATCGCGGTGGGCACGGCTATCGGCGGCGTCCTGGTGGTGACACTGGTGTTCGCGCCGCGGTTCTGGGTCCCCATCGTCGCCCTGGCCATCGTCGTGGCCACCCATGAGGTGGTCCGGCGGTTGCGCGAAGCCGGCTACGTCATACCCGTGATCCCGCTGCTGGCGGGGGGCCAGCTCACCGTCTGGCTGACCTGGCCCTTCCACGCCGCGGGCGCACTGGCCGGCTTCGGCGTCACCGTCGTGGTGTGTAACGTGTGGCGGCTGTTCATGCGGGACAGCCGCACACGGACGGAGCCGGCCGACGGCTCTTCGTCCAACTACCTCCGGGACGCCTCGGCCACCGTGTTCCTGGCCGCGTGGGTGCCGCTGTTCGCGTCCTTCGGCGTGCTGCTGGTCTACCCGCACGACGGGGCGGGGCGGGTGTTCTGCCTGATGATCACCGTCGTCGCCTCCGACACCGGCGGATATGCCGTGGGGTCGCTGTTGGGCAAGCATCCGATGGTCCCGGCGATCAGCCCCAAGAAGTCCTGGGAGGGATTCGCCGGTTCCCTGGTGTTCGGAATCACCGCGGCGACGCTGACGGCGACCTTCCTGGCCGGCAAGCCGCCGTGGATCGGCGCGTTGTTGGGCGTTGTCCTGGTGCTGACCTGCACGCTCGGCGATCTGGTGGAATCGCAGGTCAAGCGCGATCTCGGCATCAAAGACATGGGCCGGCTGCTGCCCGGCCACGGCGGCCTGATGGATCGGCTCGATGGGGTGCTGCCATCGGCGGTCGCGGCCTGGACGGTGCTGACACTCGTTCGCTAGGCCGGTCCGAACGTGACCGATACTGGACAGGTCATGGTTCAACAGTTGGTTTTCTCCGAGCCCCGCCCCGGCAGGCCGCCGCGGCACCTGGCCGATCTCGACGAGGACGGCCGCGCGTCCGCCGTCGCGGAGCTGGGCCTGCCGGCGTTTCGCGCCAAGCAGCTGGCGCATCAGTACTACGGCCGCCTGATCGCCGATCCGCGGCAGATGACCGATCTGCCGGCGGGATTGCGCGACGCCATCGCCGAGACGATGTTCCCCATTCTGCTGACCGCGGCCTCCGACGTGACCTGCGACGCCGGCCAGACGCGGAAGACGCTGTGGCGGGCCCTCGATGGGGTCACCGTCGAGTCGGTGCTGATGCGCTATCCGCAACGCAACACGGTGTGCATCTCGTCGCAGGCCGGCTGCGGCATGGCGTGCCCGTTCTGCGCGACGGGTCAGGGCGGGTTGACCCGCAACCTGTCGACGGCCGAGATCCTCGAACAGGTCCGCGCCGGCGCCGCGGCCCTGCGCGACGACTTCGGCGACCGGCTGTCCAACGTGGTGTTCATGGGCATGGGGGAGCCGCTGGCCAACTACGCCCGCGTGGTCGCCGCGGTGCGGCGCATCGTCGCCCCGCCGCCACAGGGATTCGGTATCTCGGCCCGTTCGGTCACCGTGTCGACGGTGGGCCTGGCGCCTGCCATCCGCAAACTCGCCGACGAACGCCTCGGCGTCACGCTCGCGCTGTCGCTGCACGCGCCCGACGACGAACTGCGCGACACGCTGGTGCCGGTCAACAATCGGTGGAAGATCACCGAAGCCCTCGACGCCGCACGCTATTACGCCGATGTCACCGGACGCCGGGTCTCGGTGGAGTACGCGTTGATCCGCGACGTCAACGACCAGCCTTGGCGCGCAGATCTATTGGGGCAGCGGCTGCATCGCGCGCTCGGGCCGCTGGTGCACGTGAACCTGATTCCGCTCAACCCGACCCCGGGAAGCGAGTGGGACGCCAGCCCGAAAGCCGTGGAGCGGGAGTTCGTGCGGCGGGTCCGCGGCAAGGGCGTCTCGTGCACGGTGCGCGACACTCGCGGACGCGAAATCAGCGCCGCCTGCGGACAGCTGGCCGCCGAACGCGGATGAACCGCGAGGCGACCGGTGACGGCTACCTGATCCAGCCGCGGCGACGGCCCCACAGGTCGCGGATCAGAGCCACCAGGATCAGCGTCGCAAAACCGATCAGGAACCAGTTCTCGATGTGGCCGACGTGGTTGCCGCGCAGCATCGCCAGCAGGAAGCCGAAGCCGACCAGTCCCGCGATGTGCCAGCTCCGGTGGTTGATCCGGCTCCAACCCCACGCTGCCGACGGGACCTCGACGGCATCGACGCCGCTGACGTGCTCCACCTCGGTACTGGCCACGGCGAAATCCCCTTCGGATCGGATTGGCTTGTCCTTGGAGAATTCTGGCACACCCCCGGGCGGGCTAGGGGGCGTGGCCCGGCAGATGGCCCCGGTCGGTGCCGGGCGGCACAATGAGTGGGTGACCAACCCGATGACCGACGGGCAAACGCGGGAGCGGCTCCGCGTGCTGGTGCTGGGCAGCACCGGCTCCATCGGCACCCAGGCGCTGGACGTCATCGCCGCCAACCCGGACCGCTTCGAGGTGGTCGGCCTTGCGGCGGGGGGCGCCAACCTGGACATGCTGTTGCGCCAGCGCGCCGAGACGGGTGTGACCAACATCGCGGTCGCCGACGAAGCGGCGGCGCAGCGGGCCGGCGACATCCCCTTCGCCGGGCCCGAAGCGGCCACCCGGCTGGTCCAGGAGACCGAGGCCGACGTCGTGCTCAATGCGCTGGTGGGGGCGTTGGGCCTGCGGCCGACGCTGGCGGCGCTGGAGTCGGGCGCCCGGCTGGCGCTGGCCAACAAGGAATCGCTGATCGCCGGCGGTCCGCTGGTGCTCCAGGCCGCCAAGCCGGGGCAGATCGTGCCGGTCGACTCCGAACATTCCGCGCTGGCGCAATGCCTGCGCGGCGGGACCGCCGACGAAGTCGCCAAGCTGGTGCTGACCGCCTCCGGCGGCCCGTTCCGCGGCTGGACGGCCGCACAGCTCGAGGACGTCACCCCGGAACAGGCGGGCGCCCATCCGACGTGGTCGATGGGCCCGATGAACACGCTGAACTCGGCCTCGCTGGTCAACAAGGGGCTCGAGCTCATCGAGACCCACCTGCTGTTCGGCATTGCGTATGACCGCATCGAGGTGGTCGTGCACCCCCAGTCGATCGTTCATTCGATGGTCACCTTCGTCGACGGCTCGACGCTGGCCCAGGCCAGCCCCCCGGATATGAAGCTGCCGATTTCGCTGGCCCTGGGCTGGCCGCAGCGGGTCCCCGCTGCGGCCGCGAGCTGCGACTTCAGCACGGCCTCTAGCTGGGATTTCGAGCCCCTGGACGACGAGGTGTTCCCCGCCGTTGAACTGGCCCGATACGCCGGGCAGACCGGTGGCTGCATGACCGCCGTCTACAACGCGGCCAACGAAGAGGCGGCGGAGGCCTTCCTCGCTGGCCGGGTCGGGTTCCCCGCGATCGTCAAAACCATCGCCGACGTGCTGCACGCCGCCGACCAGTGGGCACCCAAATTTGGGGAAGTACCCGCTAACGTGGATGAGGTACTCGACGCGCAGCGCTGGGCACGTGACCGGGCGCGGCGTTCCGTCGCACAAGTCCAGCCCGCCAAGGTGTCAGCAAAAGCCTCCGGAGTGGTGTGAGAAAGGTCCAGCAGACCAGATGATGTTCGTTATCGGCATTGTGCTGTTCGCACTGGCCATCCTGATCTCGGTGGCCCTGCACGAGTGCGGGCACATGTGGGTTGCGCGCGCGACCGGCATGAAGGTGCGGCGCTACTTCGTCGGCTTCGGCCCCACCCTGTGGTCGACCCGGCGCGGGGAGACCGAGTACGGCCTCAAGGCGGTTCCGCTGGGCGGCTTCTGCGACATCGCCGGAATGACCTCGGTGGAGGAGCTGGCGCCCGACGAGACCGACCGCGCCATGTTCAAGCAGAAGGTGTGGAAGCGGGTGGCGGTGCTGTTCGCCGGTCCGGCCGCGAACTTCGTCATCGCCCTGGTGTTGCTCTACGGCATCGCGCTGATCTGGGGCCTGCCGAACCTGCATCCGCCGACTCGGGCGGTGGTCGGCGAAACCGCTTGCGTGGCACCGGAAGTGGCGCCGGGCAAGGTCGCGGACTGCACCGGGCCCGGTCCGGCGGCGCTCGCCGGTATCCGCCCAGGCGACGTCATCGTCAAGGTGGGCAACACCCCGGTTTCGACCTTCGAGGACATGGCCGCCGCGATCCGCAAGCTGCACGGCAACGTCCCGATCGTCGCCGAGCGCAACGGCACGACCATCACCGCCTACGTCGACGTCACAACCACCCAGCGCTACCTGAGCACCGGGTCCGACGCCAAGGGCGGTCGGCAGCAACCCTCGACGGTCGGCGCCATCGGCGTCGGCGCGGTCAAGGTCGCGCCCACGCACTACGGGCCATTGACGGCGATCCCCGCCACCCTCGCCTTCACCGGTGACCTCACTCGCGAGGTGGGCAAGGCGCTCGTCGCGATCCCGACGAAGGTCGGTGCGCTGGTGCACGCCATAGGCGGCGGGCAGCGCGACCCGGAGACGCCGATGAGCGTCGTCGGGGCCAGCATCGTCGGCGGCGACACCGTCGACCACGGGTTGTGGGTGGCGTTCTGGTTCTTCCTGGCCCAGCTGAACCTGATCCTGGGCGCGATCAACCTGGTGCCGTTGCTGCCCTTCGATGGCGGCCACATCGCCATCGCGGTGTTCGAGAAGATCCGCAACCTGATCCGGTCGGCCCGTGGCATGGTCGCGGCCGCGCCGGTGAACTACCTCAAGCTCATGCCCGCGACGTACGTCGTGCTGGTGTTCGTGGTCGGCTACATGCTGCTGACCGTGACCGCCGATCTGGTCAACCCGATCAGGCTCTTCCAGTAACGAGACCGAAGGAATCAACACCGTGACCCGCGCCGGCGACGATGCAGAGTGTAGCGATGAGGAGGAGTGGCGCAAATGACCATTGGCCTGGGCATGCCGCAGACACCGGCGCCCACGCTCGCTCCCCGGCGTACCACGCGCCAATTGATGGTCCGTGACGTCGGGGTCGGCAGCGATCATCCGATTTCCGTGCAGTCGATGTGCACCACCAAGACGCACGACGTCAACACGACGCTGCAGCAGATCGCCGAGTTGACCGCGGCCGGCTGCGACATCGTCCGGGTGGCCTGCCCGCGTCAGGAGGATGCCGACGCGCTGGCCGAGATCGCCCGCCACAGCCAGATCCCGGTTATCGCCGACATCCACTTCCAGCCCAAGTACATCTTCGCCGCCATCGACGCGGGGTGCGCCGCGGTGCGGGTAAACCCCGGCAACATCAAGGAATTCGACGGCCGCGTGGGCGAGGTCGCCAAGGCCGCCGGTGCGGCAGGCATCCCGATCCGCATCGGCGTCAACGCGGGCTCGCTGGACAAGCGGTTCATGGAGAAGTACGGCAAGGCCACCCCCGAGGCGCTGGTCGAGTCGGCGCTGTGGGAGGCCTCGCTGTTCGAGGAGCACGGCTTCGGCGACATCAAGATCAGCGTCAAGCACAACGACCCGGTGGTGATGGTCGCCGCCTACGAGCAGCTGGCCGAGCAATGTGACTACCCGCTGCACCTCGGGGTCACCGAGGCCGGCCCCGCGTTCCAGGGCACCATCAAGTCCGCGGTCGCCTTCGGCGCACTGCTGTCGCGCGGCATCGGCGACACCATCCGGGTGTCGCTGTCGGCGCCGCCGGTCGAGGAAGTCAAGGTCGGCATCCAGATACTCGAATCGCTGAACCTGCGGCCGCGCGGTCTGGAAATCGTGTCGTGTCCCTCGTGCGGGCGCGCGCAGGTCGACGTCTACACGCTGGCCAACGAGGTGACCGCCGGGCTGGACGGCCTCGACGTGCCGCTGCGCGTGGCCGTGATGGGCTGCGTCGTCAACGGCCCGGGGGAGGCCCGCGAGGCCGACCTGGGCGTCGCGTCGGGAAATGGCAAGGGCCAGATCTTCGTTCGTGGCGAAGTGATCAAGACGGTGCCCGAAGCCCAGATCGTCGAGACTTTGATCGAAGAGGCGATGCGAATCGCCGCGGAAATGGGCACCGACGGCGGACCGGATGCAACATCGAGCGGTTCACCTGTTGTCACCGTAAGCTGATTATCGCCAGCGCCCGGTCGAAGAGTTCGCACCACAGAGAGTTCGCCATATGTCGGCTCCGCCCCTGTTCCGCCTTGTCGGTGAGCGACGGGTGTCCGTGGTGCGCGACGCGGCCGCCGTCTGGCGGGTGCTCGACGCCGACCCCGTCGCGTCGTGCATGGTCGCGGCGCGGGTGGCCGACCACGGCATCGATCCCAATTCCATCGGCGGCGAACTGTGGACGTTGCGCGGTGCCGACGAGTCGCTGTGCTTCGCCGGCGCCAACCTGATCCCGCTGCGCGGGGCGCCGGCCGATCTGAGCGCGTTCGCCGACGAGGCCATGCGTGGGACGCGGCGCTGTTCGTCGCTCGTCGGCCGGGCCGAGCTGGTGATGCCGATGTGGGAGCGGCTTGAGGCGGCCTGGGGCCCGGCGCGTGACGTGCGCGGCCACCAGCCGCTGCTGGCGTTGTCCAACCACCCCTGCTGCGAGCTCGACCCCGGGGTGCGACAGGTCCGGCCCGAAGAGCTGGACGCCTACCTGGTGGCCGCCGTCGACATGTTCATCGGCGAGGTGGGTGTCGACCCGCGGGTCGGCGACGGCGGACGCGGCTACCGGCGACGCGTCGCCAGCCTGATCACGGCCGGTCGCGCCTGGGCGCGGTTCGAGCACGGCCAGGTCGTCTTCAAGGCCGAGGTCGGCTCGCAGTCTCCGGGCGTGGGCCAGATCCAGGGCGTATGGGTGCACCCGGAGTGGCGTGGGGCCGGCCTGGGCACCGCCGGCACCGCGACGGTCGCCGCGGTGATCGTCGGCACCGGGCGAACCGCCAGCCTGTACGTCAACGACTTCAACACCGTGGCGCGCGCCGCGTACGCCCGCGTGGGCTTCACCGAGATCGGCACCTTCGCCACGGTGCTGCTCGACTAGCAGCGCCTTCTGCAGCGGTCCGCCACGCTGGCGTGACGCCCGGTGAGGAATGGCACGCTGGCGTGACGCCCGGCGGACGAGGACGCCCTCGATCCAGACATCACGGATCGGTCTCGGTGTGTCGGCGCCACCGTTCAGGCCACAGTTCTTAACATTTGCACCGATGGCAACTAGAACAACAATGGCCTCATCTGCCTCAGGATTGCTGCTGGTCGCGGTCATCGTCCTGTCCGGATGCACGCCCCGGCCCGACGGCCCGGGCCCGGCGGCGGAGAAATTCTTCCGCGCCCTGGCCATCGGCGACACCGCGACCGCCGCGCAGCTCAGCGACAGCCCCAACGAGGCCCGCGAGGCGCTCAACGCGGCCTGGTCCGGCCTGCAGGCATCCCACCTCGACGCCCAGGTCCTCAACGCCAAGTACGCCGAGGACAGCGGCACCGTCGGCTATCGCTTCACCTGGCACCTGCCCAAGAACCGGATTTGGACCTACGACGGCCAGCTGAAGATGGCCCGCGACGAGGGGCACTGGGCGGTGCGGTGGACCACCACCGCGCTGCACCCCAAGCTGGGCGAGCACCAGACTTTCGCGCTGCGCGCCGATCGGCCGCACCGCGCCTCGGTGAACGAGGTCGGCGGCAGCGACGTGCTGGTCCCGGGTTACCTGTACCACTACACGCTGGACGCCACCCAGGCCGGTCCGGCCCTGTCCGGCACGGCACACGCGATCGTCGATGTGCTGCACCCCTTCAACGGGGCCCTCAACGACCCGCAGCTGCTCGCCGAGCAAGCCAGCTCGACGCCTCACCCGGTTGATCTGGGGGTGACCCTGCATCCGGACGACAACGACAAGGTGTCGCCCCTGTTCGGGCACCTGCCCGGCGTCGTGATCACCCCCCAGCCCGAAATGCTGCCCACCGACCCGCATTTCGCGCCGGCGGTCATCTCCGCGGTGAAGAAGGCCGTGGTGGACCAGCTCGACGGTGAGGCGGGCTGGCGGGTGGTGAGCGTCAACCAGAACGGCGTCGAGGTCGAAGTGCTGCACGAGGTCGAAGGGTCACCGGCGCCCTCGGTGTCGATCACCCTGGACCGGGTGGTGCAGAACGCCGCCCAGCGCGCGGTCGACAACAAGGGCGGCAAGGCGATGATCGTCGTGATCAAGCCGTCGACCGGAGAGATCCTCGCGATCGCGCAGAACGGCGGCGCCGATGCGGACGGGTTGCCCGCCACCAACGGCCTGTTCCCGCCGGGGTCGACGTTCAAGATGATCACCGCCGGCGCGGCCGTCGACCGCGACATGGCCACGCCCAACTCGATGCTCGGCTGCCCTGGCCACCTCGACATCGGTCACCGCACGGTGCCCAACTACGGCGGCTTCGATCTCGGCGTGGTGTCGCTGTCACGCGCGTTCGCCAGCTCGTGTAACACCACGTTCGCGGAGTTGAGCAGCCGGATGCCGCCTCGCGGTCTGACCCAAACGGCGGCCCAGTACGGGATGGGCCTCGACTACACGGTGGACGGCGTCACCACCGTGACGGGTTCGGTGCCACCGACGGTGGACCTGGCCGAGCGCACGGAGGACGGTTTCGGCCAGGGCAAAGTGCTGGCCAGCCCGTTCGGCATGGCCCTGGTAGCGGCCACGGTCGCCGCCGGCAAGACGCCCGTGCCCCAACTGATCGTGGGCCGCCAGACGGCCGTGCAGGGTGACACCACGCCGATCAGCCCGAAGATGATCGACGCGCTGCGGCCGATGATGCGTCTGGTGGTGACCAACGGCACCGCCAAGGAGATCGCCGGGTGCGGCGAGATCTACGGAAAGACCGGTGAGGCCGAATTCCCGGGCGGATCGCACTCCTGGTTCGCCGGATACCGCGGCGACCTGGCCTTCGCCTCGCTGATCGTGGGGGGCGGCAGCTCGGAGTGGGCGGTCCGGATGACCAAGTTCATGTTCGAAGCGCTGCCGCCGAACTTCCTCGCCTAGCGCCGGTCGCAAGCGCGGCGCGTGCGCCGGGCGCAGCGGGGCGGCGCCATCTGCCTAGCGACCCCGGGCCGCTGCAGCGGTAAATTGCGAACATGACGGATACCGGCGGCGACATGGTGGCGTTGCGCGTCTCCGACGCCGACCGCAATGGCACGATGCGACGACTGCACAACGCGGTCGCGCTCGGGCTGATCGACATCGACGAGTTCGAGCAGCGTTCGTCGCAGGTGTCCTACGCGCGCACGCGCGGCGAGCTGGACGGGTTGGTCGGCGACCTGCCGGGGCCGGGCGCCATCGTCACCTCCGCGGCCGACCGGGTGGAACTGCGCGGCTGGGCGGGTTCGCTGAAGCGCCACGGCGAGTGGACGGTGCCGACCCGCCTGGCGCTGGTCCGCCGCCTGGGCTCAGTGGAACTCGACCTCACCAAGGCCCGATTCGCGGGCCCGGTGGTGGTCGTCGAACTCGACATGAGATTCGGCTCGGTGGAGATTCGATTGCCCGACGGGGCGAGCGCGTCGATCGACGACGTCGAGGTGTATGTGGGCAGCGCCAGCGACCGGCGCAAAGACCCGCCTGGTGAGGGCCGGCCGCACGTGGTGCTGACCGGGCGGGTGGTGTGCGGCTCGGTGAACATCAGGGGGCCGCGCCGCTCGCTGCTGCGCCGCCAGCGGCTCTGAGCGCCCGCCTTCGTCGAGTGTGCGTTGGCGGCGAGAAAACGTGCGAATTCCCGCCGTGACGACACACTGAACGCTGCGCGGCACTTCGCGGCCAGGGGCCGCGCCTCGACGCTCGGCCGGGTCGCGCGGCCTGCCATTAAGCTGGCGCCATGCCCGCTCGCACCGCGCTCGCTCCCGGAGAGTTGTCCCCGACTCTTCCGGTGCCCAGCCGCATCCCGCGCCCCGAGTACGCCTGGAAGCCGACGGCCCAAGAGGGCAGCGAGCCATGGGTGCAGACCCCCGAGGTGATCGAGAAGATGCGCGTCGCCGGCCGGATCGCGGCCGGCGCGCTGGTGGAGGCGGGCAAAGCCGTCGCACCCGGGGTGACCACCGACGAACTGGACCGGATCGCCCACGAGTACATGGTCGACCACGGCGCCTACCCTTCGACGCTGGGTTACAAGGGCTACCCGAAGTCGTGCTGCACGTCGCTCAACGAGGTCATCTGCCACGGAATCCCGGATTCGACAGTGATCGCCGACGGCGACATCGTCAACATCGATGTCACGGCGTACATCGACGGGGTGCACGGCGACACCAACGCGACCTTCCTGGCCGGCGATGTCGCGCAAGAACACCGGCTGCTGGTGGAGCGAACCCGGGAGGCGACGATGCGCGCCATCAACGCGGTCAAGCCCGGTCGTGCGCTCTCGGTCGTCGGCCGCGTCATCGAGTCGTATGCAAATAGATTCGGCTACAACGTTGTTCGTGACTTCACCGGCCACGGCATCGGTACCACGTTTCACAACGGCCTGGTGGTCCTGCACTACGACCAGCCGTCGGTGTCCACCGTCATCCAACCGGGGATGACGTTCACCATCGAACCGATGATCAACCTCGGCGGGCTGGACTACGAGATCTGGGACGACGGCTGGACGGTGGTCACCAAGGACCGCAAGTGGACTGCGCAATTCGAGCACACCCTGCTGGTCACCGACACCGGCGTCGAAATCCTCACCTTGCCATGACGTTTGCTCCGATGACCGGAGCGTTGCTGGTCGCGGGCACCAGCTCCGACGCCGGGAAATCGGTGGTGGTGGCGGGCCTGTGCCGGTTGTTGGCCCGCCGCGGGGTACGCGTCGCCCCGTTCAAGGCGCAGAACATGTCCAACAACTCGGTGGTGACCGTCGAAGGCGGTGAGATCGGCCGGGCCCAGGCGATCCAGGCACGCGCGGCGGGTCTGGAACCCAGCGTGCGATTCAACCCGATCCTGCTCAAGCCGGGCGGTGACCGCACCTCGCAGCTGGTGATCAACGGTCAGGTCGCCGGCTCGGTCAGCGCGAAAAGCTATGTGCAGCATCGTGATCGGCTGGCCTCCATCGTGCTCGACGAATTAGCCTGCCTGCGCGAGGAATTCGATGCGGTGATCTGTGAGGGGGCAGGTTCGCCGGCCGAGATCAATTTGCGCGCCACCGATCTGGCCAACATGGGGCTGGCCCGGGCCGCGAATCTGCCGGTGATCCTGGTGGGGGACATCGATCGGGGAGGCCTGCTGGCGCATCTGTTCGGGACGGTCGCGGTGCTCGAACCCGACGACCAGGCGCTGATCGCCGGCTTCATCGTCAACAAATTTCGCGGTGACCCCGCGCTGCTCGAACCCGGGTTGCGTCAGCTGCACGACCTGACGGGGCGCCCGACCTACGGGGTGCTGCCGTACGCCGACGAGCTGTGGTTGGACGCCGAAGATTCGTTGTCGGTGGTCGCGCACCGCGTCATCGGCACGCCCGCGCCCCCGCGCGGTGACCAGTGGCTGCGGGTGGCCGCCGTTCGGCTGCCCCGCATTTCCAACTCCACCGACGTCGAGGCGCTGGCCTGCGAGCCGGGTGTGCTGGTTCGCTGGGTAGTCGACCCCGCCGACCTCACCGACACCGACCTGATCGTCGTCCCGGGCAGCAAGGCCACTGTCTTAGACCTGACCTGGCTGCGCGATCGCGGCCTTGGCGACGCGATCACCGCGCACGCTGCTACCGGGAAGCCGGTGCTGGGCATCTGTGGTGGATTTCAGATGCTGTGCAGTCGCCTAGACGATCCGGTGGAATCCGGAACCGCGGGCGTGCCGGGGCTGGGGCTGCTGGACGTCGACATCACCTTTCATCCCGACAAGACGCTGCGGCGCTGGCGGCAGCCGCTGAGCGGCTACGAGATCCATCACGGCCGGGTCGCCCGCTGCGGCGAACAGAGCTGGTTCGATGCCGGCGCGGATCCGCACCCGCAGGGCGTGGTGCGTGGCGCGGTGTTCGGGACCCATTGGCACGGCTTGCTCGACAACGACGAGTTCCGGCGCGGTTGGCTCGGCCGGGTCGCCGAGGCGGCCGGCCGCAGCGGCTTCGTGGTCGGCCACGTCGACGTCGCCGCGCGCCGCGATGCGCAACTCGACCTCGCCGCCGATCTGCTGGCCTGCCATCTCGACATCGACGGTATTCTCAGGTTGCTTGACGGTCCGCCGCCACGCCGGCCACATCTCGCAAGTCGCTTGCGGCCGTGAGTGATTCGCTGTCTTGGCGGCTCGAACGTCGCCGTTGACGACGCGGTAAAAACGTTAAGTCTCTGTATAAATTGCCCAGAATCGTCGCGCTCGCACGCCGCTTGGCTGTAGCGTGCTGGGGTGTCCTCGATGATGACCACGCTGGACGGGTTCCCCGTCCCGGTGGTTGTGGCCGGCCCGGAGACCGGCGTCGTCGTCGTCATATTGGGGGATGAGAACCGCATCCCGGCGGCGTATGACGCCGTCTGCGAGCGCCTGCACACCGCGTCGCTTCGGACGGTCGTGATCGGGTTCGATTCGCGGCTGACGCCCAAGTCGGTGATCGGCGTCCTCGACGCGCTGAGCATCGGGTGGGCCGTGGTGATGGGCGACCGCGCCGGCGCCGAACTCGCGTGGGAACTGACCGCAACCCGGCTCGGCCGTTTCGTCGGACTGGTGGTAGTCGACCGCGGCCACCCAAAGGCCGCCGACTACGAAGGCGCCATCACCGACGGACACTGCCCGCCCGTCGAGATCGGCACCACCGTGTTGGTCAGCTCGCCGGCCGCGCGGGCGGTGGCACAGGCCAGCCAGCGCTACGTCTACGCCGACTACCGGGTGGTGCACCTGGGGCGGCGCAGCGTGCAGGAGTCGACGGCGCAACTGGCCGCGGAGATCATTTTGCGCGCCAGCACCTGGTAGTGCCTGGTTGACTGACGGTCATGGCCAGTGAAGACAGTGCTGTGACCGATCCCAAGACCCAGATGCTGTCGTTGACGGCGCTCGAACGACTGGTGGACACCGGCGAGGTGGACACCGTCATCGTGGCGTTCGCCGACATGCAGGGCCGGCTGGTCGGGAAGCGGATCGACGCGCGGCTGTTCATCGACGATGTGGCCGCACACGGCGCCGAGTGCTGCGGCTATCTGCTCGCCGTGGACGTCGACATGAACACCGTCGGCGGCTACGCGATCTCGAGCTGGGACACCGGTTACGGCGACACGGTCATGACGCCCGACCTGTCCACCCTGCGGCGCATCCCGTGGCTGCCCGGTACGGCGTTGGTGATCGCCGACGTCGGCTGGGCCGACGGCAGTCCGGTCACGGTGTCGCCGCGGGCGATCCTGCGCCGCCAAGTCGACCGGCTGGCCGAACGCGGCCTGGCCGCCGACGTCGCTACCGAGCTCGAGTTCATCGTGTTCGACGAGCCCTACCGGCAGGCGTGGGCCAGCGGGTACCGCGGGCTGACCCCGGCCAGCGACTACAACATCGACTACGCGATCTCGGCGTCGTCGCGCATGGAGCCGCTGCTGCGTGACATCCGGCGGGGGATGATCGGCGCCGGCCTGCGCTTCGAAGCCGTCAAGGGCGAATGCAACAAGGGCCAGCAGGAAATCGGATTCCGTTACGCCGACGCTCTGGTCACCTGTGACAACCACGTGATCTACAAGAACGGCGCCAAGGAGATCGCCGACCAGCACGGCAAAAGCCTGACGTTCATGGCGAAATACGATGAGCGAGAGGGGAACAGCTGCCACGTTCACCTCTCGCTGCGTGACTCGCAGGGCGGCGCGGTGTTCGCCGATCCCAGCCGCCCGCACGGCATGTCGCCGGCGTTCTGCGGTTTCCTGGCCGGCCTGCTGGCCACCCTGGGTGATCTCACGCTGTTCTACGCGCCGAACATCAACTCCTACAAGCGATTCGCCGACGGCAGTTTCGCGCCCACCGCGTTGGCGTGGGGGCTGGACAATCGCACCTGCGCGTTGCGGGTGGTCGGTCATGGGCCCAGCACCCGGGTCGAGTGCCGGGTTCCCGGGGGCGACGTCAACCCGTATCTGGCGGTGGCGGCGATGATCGCCGGCGGGCTGTACGGTATCGAACGGGGCCTGGAGCTACCGGACCCCTGCGCCGGAAATGCGTACCAGACTCCCGGCGTCGAGCGGCTGCCCGGCACGCTGGCCGAGGCGGTCTCGGCGTTCGAGCGCTCGACGTTCGCTCGGGACGTGTTCGGCGACGACGTCGTCGCCCACTACCTGAACAACGCCCGGGTGGAATTGGCGGCGTTCAACGCGGCGGTCACCGATTGGGAGAGGATGCGTGGGTTTGAACGCCTCTAGATCGCCGCGCCCGGCTGCGCCGCGCTTGCGATCGCCACGGCGCCCGGTGGTCGGCCTGACGACGTATCTGGAGCAGGTGCAGACGGGCATCTGGGATATCCGCGCCGGATTCCTGCCCGCCGACTACTTCGAAGGCGTCGTTCAGGCCGGCGGGATCGCGGTGTTGCTGCCCCCGCAGCCGGTGGACGACGAGATCGTCGACTCCGTACTGGACGGCCTGCATGCGCTGGTGATCACCGGGGGATATGACCTCGACCCCGCCAGTTACGGTCAGCAACCGCACCCGACCACCGACCAGCCCCGCACCGACCGCGACGCATGGGAATTCGCGTTGTTGGGGGGCGCGCTGCGCCGGGGCCTGCCGGTGCTGGGAGTCTGCCGCGGGGCACAGGTGCTCAACGTCGCGCTGGGCGGCACCCTGCATCAGCACCTGCCCGACGTCCTGGGGCACAGCGGGCATCGGGCGGGCAATGGGGTGTTCAACAGGCTGCCGGTGCGCACCGTCGCGGGCACCCGGCTGGCCGCGCTGATCGGGGAATCCGCCGATGCGCCGAGCTATCACCATCAGGCCGTCGACCGGGTGGGCGACGGCCTGGTGGTCAGCGCGCGGGACGCCGACGGCGTCGTCGAGGCGCTGGAGCTGCCCGGGGACCGGTTTGTGCTTGCGGTGCAATGGCATCCGGAACAGTCGCTGGAGGATCTGCGGTTGTTCGCAGCCATCGTCGACGCCGCCCGGTCGTACGCGGGACGCGTGAGCTGAGTTGACCGCGACGCAGCTGATCAACCCGGCGACCGAGGAGGTGCTGCGCTCGGTCGAGCACGCCGACGTCGCCGCGGTCGACGACGCGGTCGGGCGGGCGCGGGCGGCCCAGCGGCGGTGGGCGCGGTTGTCGCCGGCCGAGCGGGCCGCCGGATTGCGGGCCTTCGCCGCCGCCGTCGACACCCATCTCGGCGAGCTGGCGGCACTCGAAGTCGCCAACTCGGGGCACCCCATCGCGGCAGCTGAATGGGAAGCCGGTCACGTCCGCGACGTGTTGAACTTCTACGCGGCGAGCCCGGAACGCTTGTCCGGCAAGCAGATTCCCGTGGCTGGTGGCCTGGACGTCACGTTCAACGAACCGATGGGCGTGGTCGGTGTGATCACCCCGTGGAACTTTCCGATGCCCATCGCATCGTGGGGCTTCGCACCCGCACTGGCCGCGGGCAACGCCGTGCTGATCAAACCCGCGGAGGCCACGCCGCTGACCACGATCCGGCTCGGTGAGCTGGCGGCGCAGGCCGGGCTCGACGCGGACCTGCTGCAGGTGCTGCCGGGGCGGGGCCCGGTGGTGGGGCAGCGGTTCGTGACCCACCCCGACATCCGCAAGATCGTGTTCACCGGTTCCACCGGCGTCGGCAAGACGGTGATGGCCGGTGCGGCCGCCCAGGTGAAGCGGGTGACCCTGGAACTGGGCGGCAAGAGCGCCAACATCGTGTTCGCCGACTGCGACCTCGAGCGCGCCGCCGCGACGGCACCGGCCGGGGTGTTCGACAATGCGGGCCAGGACTGCTGCGCCCGCAGCCGAATCCTGGTGCAGCGCAGCGTCTATGACCGGTTCATGGAGCTGCTCGAGCCCGCCGTCACCAGCGTCGTGGTCGGCGACCCGGCGTCCCGGGACACCGAGATGGGGCCGCTGGTGTCGGCCGCTCACCGGGACAAGGTGGCGTCCTATGTGCCCGACGACGCCCCGGTCGCGTTTCGCGGCACCGCGCCGGCCGGACGTGGGTTCTGGTTCCCGCCAACCGTTTTGACGCCGCAGCGCACCGACCGTTGCGTCACCGACGAGATCTTCGGCCCGGTCGTCACGGTGCTGCCCTTCGACGACGAGCACGACGCCGTCGCCCTGGCCAACGACACCAGCTACGGGCTGTCCGGATCGATCTGGACCGACGACCTGTCTCGCGCGCTGCGCGTTTCCCGGGCGATCGAATCCGGGAATCTATCGGTGAATTCGCACTCGTCCGTTCGCTACAACACGCCGTTCGGCGGGTTCAAGCAGTCGGGGCTGGGCCGCGAGCTGGGACCGGATGCGCCGCTGAATTTCACCGAGACCAAGAACGTGTTCATCGCGATCGAAGAGGAGTAGGCGGTGGCGGTCGATCTCACTGAACGATTGGCGGGCCGCGTGGCCGTCGTGACCGGCGCCGGCGGAGGTATCGGGCTGGCCGCGGCGCGGCGGATGCATGCCGAGGGCGCCACGATCGTCGTCGGCGACATCGACGGTGACGCCGGCGGCGCGGCGGCCGACGAACTGTCCGGCCTGTTCGTGCCCACCGATGTTTCCGACGAGGCCGCGGTCGATGCGCTGTTCGATGCCGCGGCGCGGGCCCACGGGCGCATCGACATCGCGTTCAACAACGCCGGCATCTCACCGCCCGACGACGACCTCATCGAGAACACCGAACTGCCGGCGTGGCAACGCGTCCAGGACGTCAACCTGAAGTCGGTGTACCTGTGCTGCCGGGCGGCGTTGCGGCACATGGTTCCCGCGCGGAAAGGCTCGATCATCAACACGGCGTCGTTCGTGGCCGTGCTGGGGTCGGCGACGTCGCAGATCTCCTACACCGCCTCCAAGGGTGGGGTGCTGGCGATGTCGCGCGAGCTGGGCGTGCAGTTCGCCCGGCAGGGCGTCCGGGTCAACGCGCTGTGCCCCGGCCCGGTCAACACCCCGCTGCTGCAGGAGCTTTTCGCCAAGGATCCCGAGCGGGCCGCCCGCCGGCTGGTGCACGTCCCGGTCGGCCGCTTCGCCGACCCCGGCGAAATCGCTTCCGCGGTGGCGTTTTTGGCGAGCGATGACGCGTCATTCATCACCGCGTCGACGTTCATGGTCGACGGCGGCATCAGCGCGGCCTACGTCACCCCGCTTTAACCTCCGTACGTGTCGGCCGCTTGGGTGCCGGGCGGCTCGCTGACCAGGTGGATGGGCTCGCCGACCCAGGCCCCGCGCAGCCGCTGCCGCGCGGGAGCCGCGGTTGTCCAAGTCCGCGGCACCGACAGCCCACCGACCGGCGTTGCCCGGCCCAGGCCGGCGCTGACCACGCTGGTGGCGGCCGGCTTTGGGAACAGCGAGTGCAGCGCCGCCGTTTTGTTCATCGCATTGAGGTGACCGATCGCGAAGTCCGACGGCGCGGTCAGTGAATTCAGCTTCGACAGCGTCGGGGTGACCGCGGCCAGCGACGCTGCGAACGTTGTCAGCGGTGACGACGACAGGCCGCGCAGCGCCCCAGGTATCACCGACATCACTTCGCGGCCCGCCGATGTGACGTCCGGCGCCGACCGGAGAGCCCAATTGCGTTTCGTCAAATGAACATTGCCGGGCGGAGCGGGGAAGGGAGCCAGGGTCACGGCGCGCGCCGCGGACCTCGCGTAGGCGCGCATGGCGTGGGCGTTCTGCACCCACATCGCGTCGTACTCGGCGTCGACGTTCGCGATCGCCGCGCTCTGGTGGCCCAGACAATTCGTCGACACCAGCGACCTTCGTTGCGTGCGGTTGCCGGCGATCGCCGGTGGCGGCACGGTCGCTGTGACGGCCGACCGATGCGCGCGGGCCGCCGCCTCGAGCCCGGTGGCCGCGCGCTCACTTCGGCCTGCGACGGCATCGAGCCAGTCCGAGTAGCGGGTCGCGGCTTGGGTGAGTGCCGCGCCCTCGGCGCCGCTCCCCAGCCGTGCCGTCACCGCCCGGCAGTCGGCCGCCGCGCTGAACAGCCGCGCCGCCAACGCTTCCCACGCCGCGGCGGCGCGCATCATCGATCCGGCGCCGGGGCCGGAATACATCAGCCCGGAGCTGGTCTCCGGAGGTAACGTCGCGAAATCCATTACGGCCTCCGCCTGCCTGTGGCGGTGTCGGTGCTGCCCGAAAACATGAGGGTCTTCTTTCACGAGATAGCCATGAGGGTTACGAGCCGCTGGGCGTGGGCGCAACGATCAGCGGCGGGCGACGCAGACCTCGGTCAAGATGTCTCGGTCGAACGCAATGGCCGCAGGTGCGCGGGATCGGGCGCCGCCGGGGGCGAACACGATCGGGGTGAACGACAATGGCACCGGCGTCAGCAAGGATTGCGCCGACAAGCGGTTCCAGGTGAGCGGTCGCTCTTTCGTCATCCACGCGCGGCCGAGCGGCTTCTTGTTGGTCTTGTTCGCCGGCGCCGAAGGCAGCGAAACGGTCGAGGCGGGCCGGCTGAGGGCGGCAAGGCGGCCGGGCATGGGTCCGGCGTGCGCGTCGACGGTTGACGCCGACCAAGCCGTCGGCTCCGGCGGTGCCGCCGCCGCGGCACTCTGTCGCAGCGCGGACCCCGTGGCCAGGGCGATGAACACTCCCAGAGCCGCGGCAACGGCGATGACACGCTGCCATCGCCGAGTTTCACCGACACCCCGGAAAGCCACAGTGCACCGAATGTACCGCGCCGAAATCGGTGAACGGTCCCAGCGAGCTGTGAGCTCGATCCGAGTCAGTTGTGTGTTCTACGCGCGAAAGGCGATGAGCGGAATCGTCATCTCCGCGGCCGTGGCCCCACCGTGGAAGCCGATCAGGCGAGACATTTCCGGAGGCTCATGCGCGCTGGCCAGCACCGCGGTGTCGCCGGAACAAACCACCACCACGTCGCCGAGCCGCTCGGCGTGTCGCGCGGTGACCGGCCCGAACATGCCGGAGGCCACGGCCTGCTCGCGGCTGTACACGGTGGCGCGTCCGTCCAGCAGCTCGCTCCACACGGCCTGCACGTCGCCGGCGGCGCCCGGCTCGGTGTGCAGATACCGGACCCGGGCCTCGCCGGCCACCACCCGGATCCCGTCGGCCAGCCTGGGGTCGGTGTCGAGGTCAACGCGGGCCTCGGGTGGGACGTTGATGCCCCCGTGATCGGCGGTCACCAGCACCGCGGTGTTCGCGGGCAGCGCGTCGAGCAGGCGGGACAGCAGCGCATCGACGTTCGCCGCCGCGGTGTGCCACTGGTCAGAGCCGATACCGAAGATATGGGCGGCGGTGTCGAGGTCCGCGGTGTAGCCGTACACCAGCCCGGGCGCCGCGCGCAGCTCGTCGGCCAGCAGCCGCGCGTAGTCGTCGGTGGGGGTGGCCGGATGCAATTCGGCGCCCCGGTACGCGGCCTCGGTGAGTCCGCTGCCGATGAACACCGCCGGCAGCACGGCGCGCGCGCTCACGCCGGCGTTCTTGAGCCGTTCGAACCAGGTCGGCACCGGCTGCCACAGGGCGGGGGGCGGGTCGTCACGCCACCGGACGTGGGTGAGCACCCGGTCGGTGCCGGGCACCCTCAGCGTGAAACCGAGGATGCCGTGCTCGCCGGGCAGCGCGCCGGTGCACAACGACACCAGGCTGGTCGGCGTGGTCGAGGGGAATGTGCAGTCCAGCTGGGTCAGCCGCCCGGTGGCGCCGCCCAGCACGGACGCCAGCAGCGGCGCGCCGCCGGCAAGCTGGGGCAGCAGGTGCCAGCCCAGCCCGTCCACCAGCATGACCAGGACCCGGTCGACGCGGGCGCCTACCCAGCCCGCCACCGCCAACTTGTCGACGGCATCCTCGATCTCGAGCAGGGCGGCCGCGGCGGGCAGCACGTCGCACAGGGAACCGGGCACCGGGCCAGTCTGGCACGAGGTTCTGGGGGGAAGTGTGGGCCAGACCGTGCCACGTGTTGTTGGACGGTACGTCGTCGCTGCTGCAGCCGACGATGGGCGAGATCGACGCGCGCTTCGCCAACGTGGCCAGGTGCAGGTTCTCAAACCGCTTGCCGCGGGGGGTCCATGTGTCATGACTCCCTCAACCGTTTCACGGCACAATGCAGGGGCCGCACCTTTTCGGGGCGGACTCATCGGTACTGATCTTCAAACACGGCCTGGTGATTGGTATAACGCGGTAGCCAGTTCAGCTCGCGTTTGGCCTTCGCATTGGATACGGCTAACTGAATGTAGCCGAATGTTACTGCGGCGTAGGGCGCGAACGGCTTGATCAGCCATCTCGGTACGGCGAGCGGTTTCGGGCGGTTGATCGTAGCGGCCAGGTCGTTCATGTACCTGCGGAAGCTGAGCGGCTCGTCGTCGACGATGTTGTAGATTTGTCCACCGCGTCCCCGGGTTAGTGCGGCTAGTGTGGCGCTCGCCGCATCTCCGATCTCCACCCACGAGAAGAGCGCTTTTCCAGTAGGTACGGGCATCGCCCATCGCTTCACCATCTCGGCCATCATTTGGGCGTGCGGAACCTCGGGACCGTGAAAAACGCCGTAGCGCAGAACGATTCCCTCGGTAGCCGTCGTCTGGCCCGATTCCAGAACGCGGCGTTCCATGTCCCGCCATTCATCGATGAATGGCTGACCTGCTTTGCCCAGCGGTGGTGGCCCAGAGTTGGGGTCGTCCTCGGTCAGCTGTCGGTCACCGTTGCGGCCGTACCCGTAGGCGAAGATCATTGACTCGGTGACGAAGCGCTTGACGCCGGCACTCTGAGCCGCGGGCAACAACGATGCGGTCATCGACTTCCACAGTTGCCGGGTCGAGTCAAAATCACTTAATTTCCTGACACCCCCGTCAGGCAATGTCATCAGCAGTGATACGACTGCGTCGGGCTCCACTTCCTTCAGCACCGCAACCATTTTGGGATGATCCGCCACGTCGGCAACGATTGATCGTGCACCGGCCTTCTCGATGAGCTTCGACTTTCCACTGACCGGGTAAGACCAACCACATCGTGGCCGGCCGCGACGCACTCGCGAACTAGCGGAAGCCCTACAACGCTCGCGGCACCGGCGATGAAGACCTTCAAAACGGCTGCTCCTTCCATGGGTTCAAATCGCGCCCGCTGTCGATGATCCCTAGCCGTGGCCAGATGTCGTTGTCATTTCGGGTCGCTCAGAAAGACTCTCGCGACTGATGACGAAGTAGGCCGGTCCGATGTGAGGTTGGCTTGAGCCCTCCGTTCGAAAGCGAGTATCGATAGTGGCGGTGCATGACGCTCCAACCCCTGGTGCGTCACAATGTCGAGCGCTGCGGCGTCATAGGTACGTGAATAGAAATGTGTTCGATCAGTGACGGGCAAATCGGCAACATCGCCCTTGACGGTCGACAAGGCCAGTTCGCTTCCGTGGCGGTGGGCTAGTTGATAGGCGACGAAGACTCGTGTTGGCGCAATCAACCCTCCGAGTTCGGCAAGGCGCTTAACGCGGCGGAGAACCTTGCCGAGTACGACATGTTGATCAACCTTGCGTACCGCATGCTCGGGTCGATGGCCGACGCCGAGGATGTCGCGCAGGAAACCTACGTACGCTGGTACAGCCTCTTGCCGACAGAGCGGCAAAACATCAAGACACCTGCCGCGTGGTGTGTACGGGTAGCTAGCCGGCTCTGTATCGACATATTGCGATCTGCGCGTCGACGCCGCGAACACTATATCGGGCCCTGGATCCCTGAACCGATATCCACGCGCGCCCACACGGAATCCAACTCTCTACCAATGGATCCGGCCGACCGCGTGACCCTCGACGAGTCAGTCGCGATGGCCGTTCTCATCATTCTGGAGTCGATGACCCCGGCCGAGCGAGTCTCCTTCGTCCTTCACGACGTCTTCCGTTATTCGTTCGGCGAGATCAGCGAGATCGTCGGACGCTCAGAAGTGGCCTGCCGACAGCTCGCCAACTCGGCGCGGCGTCGTGTCGAATCATCGCGGCCGGTCCCCACCGATGCGCGAAACCTCAGTACTGCGGTGAACCAGTTCAAGGCTGCCTTTGAGCACGGCGATGTCAATACGCTCATCTCGATCCTTGATCCCCAGGTGACAGCGGCTTTTGACGGTGGTGGGCGTGTGCGCGCGGCCTTGCGTCCTGTCATCGGCGCGGACAAGGTTGCCCGCTTGCTGTTCGGTCTCTTCCGCAGGCAACCACAATTCGACCTATCGGTGCGCAACGTGAACGGGGAACCGGGGCTGGCCGTCTCGCTGCACGGCTCGATCATCGCGGTGGCGGCGTTCGGCATCCGCGATGGTCTGATCAAGCAGGTATGGGTTGTAGTCAACCCCGCAAAGTTGCTGCGCTGGCAAGTGGACCAACCGGAAACATGACGAACAGCACATTCGGCGAAAGGACATCACATCTGCGGTGGCCGTCGCGTCGTTATGGATGTGAGCACAGCACTGCACCGTGGCCTTCTAGTTTTTCTCGCGGCTACCGGAGGTATCGCCGGATTCTGGGCGTATTTCGCGCCGTGCCACTGGTATAACAACTTCCCCGGCATGGGCCTGCGCTGGCTACCGCCGTTTGGACCGTTCAACGAGCATTTCTGCAAGGACATCGGCGCGATGTATCTCGCGCTCACATTGCTCAGCGTGCTGACCATCGTCCATATCACCAACACCACTCTGCGACGCGTCACCGGCGGTGCATGGATCACGTTCAATCTTTTGCACACCGCCTACCACGTGACCATGTTGCACATGTTCACTGCGCGCGACGCGATGCTCAACGTCGTCACGCTCGCGGCCGTCCTCGCAGCTTCCTTCGCGCTGCTCATACCCGTCCCCGAGCGCGTGCAGCGGTCCTAATTGGCGTAACTCAAGAGCCCGTCTCTTCGGCATCGGAAAGGAATCGCGTAATGAGTCAAGTCGACAACCGGCCCCCACCGCCCGCGGCGTTCTCCTACCTGCGCAACGTCGAAAGCAAGGGAGGTCGTGCGCTCAAACGCTACCTGGAACGCGCCGCAGGTACCGAACTATCGCTCTCCGACGACATAGTCGATAACTACGGAAGGTCGATGAACCAGGGTGACGAACTGGGCGACGCCTACATCGACGCCATGTTCACCGGACGCCGACGTAGCCAGTCTCGTTCGATGGTTGAGACGGCCCTCACGTCCGGCATTGAAAGCGTTACTGACGCGCCAGTCGAGTTGACTGCATTGTTCAAACAGATTGACACCGAACCGGATTGGCTGGACTGGGCCCTGGTGGAACACGGCGCGCAGGTGTTTCGCCAATACGGTATTGGCCTCTACGACTTCTTTGGCATGATCACCTTCACCGGATACCGGAACCCGACGGTGGCTAAGCCTCTCGTGCTGGCGCTTACACCGGCGGCACGGCGTTTGGTCGTTTTCTCGAGACCAGCCGCTTCTGGACCGATACGTCAGAGCCCGCCGCTCTGCGACCCGGTGGGATCGGCCGTCGCTCAGCGGTCATGGTTCGTCTGCTGCATTCCATCATTCGCAACCGACTGTTGCCGCATCCGGAATGGGATCGGGCGCGGCTCGGTATGCCGCTGAGCCAGGCCGACTCATTCGCCACACTGCAATCCGCCTCTTTTTACCCAGGGCAGGCATTCAAACGGTTTGGCTACCGCCCCAGCGACGACGACATCCTCGCGTGGATGCACCTATGGCGCTACATCGGCTACCTCATGGGTGTGGACCCGGAATGGTATCCCGCTACCATCACGGATGGCTTCCGTGCCCAGCTGCTGATCGCGTTGTCGAGCGCCAGCGAGGACAGCGGGGACTTTGTTTGCCTCACCCAGTCGTTCATGAACAACTATCGCCCTGCTGACGACGGCAATGCGCTGCACAAACTGAGAGGCGAGCTGTACTACAGACTGAAATTGGGACAGGCATGGTGTTACGTGCCCCGAGGCGTGTATCGGGCCGCCGGCCTTCCAGATCCCGGTCTGTGGCGATATGCCCCGTTCGCCGCCTTTGTACCCAACTACCTCCGCGAAACGGCGCGACTGCACATTCCCGGCGCCGCAACGCTGATCGATCGGCGCCGTCGCGCGGCCCGCGAGCGATGGCTGCGTATGCACCTCGAAGGTGGCGAAGCGACGTTTGCCCCGGTGGAAAAGCTGGCTCGCTAAACGTACTGAAAACATAAGGCGATTTGGGGGGCGGGGAATCCCCTCTGCGGCATTGTGTTCCGGCAATCTCCAAGTGGTGACGACGTAACCATGGCCGGGAGCGCGTCGATTGATCACGGCCTATCTGGCGACCTAGACGCCGATCGCCTCAGACGCGCGCCAGTCGCCGGCCGGTCACCAGCAGCTGCCGATCGGTGCTGTCCCTGAGCGCGCGAACCTGCGCCGGCGACAGCCGCCCGCACAACCGGCCCCAGTGCATCGCCACCACATCACCGGCGGCCACGTCGGGCACCGCGCTGTACCCGTCGGCCCACACTTCGAGGACGCGCGCCGACGGCGCCGACAGGGTGAGGGCCCGACCGTCCCACGCGAGCCTTCGGCACAATACCTCGACGCGGTCGCCGTCGCGGGAAAGCACTGTGCCGGAGGTGATCCGGCAGTTGTCGAGGACGTTAAGCGGCTGCTCGACATTGATTTTGCGGCCTCCGCCGCCTAAGAACCGCGTCCACGGATACACCCCGAACACGTGGAAGCAGTGGTTGCCGGCGGCCTCGCACGCCAGATCCGCGGTGAGGTGCGCCCAGTAGTGGCCCGCCTGTGGGCCGATGATCGCGAGCAGCGCGGCAACGAACTCCCGGGGGTCGAGGTCGGCGGCGACGCCGCCGCCGAGCCAATACGCCTCGACCAGACGATAATCCAGCGGGTCGGCGATGCCGGTGAGCTTTGACAGCACCCGCAGATACGGCCACGCGCCGGAGAATTTCGTTGTCGCCCTGCGCACCTCGGCGACCGAACCGTCGCGCAGGGTGGCCCCCAACGGCGGACCGCAATAGCCGAGCGCGTTGGGCGCATAGGCGTAGCGGGCGAACATCTCTGCGCCCTGGTCAGGGGTCAAGTGCGCCCCACCAGCTTGACGGCGTCGCGGTGCATGCGGCCGAAGTTGTAGTACGCCGCGCAAGCCCCCTCCGGCGAGACCATGCACGTCCCGATCGGGGTCTCCGGTGTGCATGCCGTGCCGAAGACCTTGCATTCCCAGGGCTTGAGCACCCCCTTGAGCACCTCGCCGCACTGGCAGGCCTTCGGGTCGGCGACCCGCACGCCGGGCATGGCGAACCGCAACTCGGCGTCGAACTCGGCGAAATCGTCGTGCAGCCGCAGCGCGCTTTGGGAGATGAAGCCGAGCCCGCGCCATTCGAAGTGCGGACGCAGCGCGAACACCTTGCCCATCAGCGCCAGCGCCGCCGGGTTGCCATGCTCGGGCACCACGCGCTTGTACTGGTTCTCCACCTCGCAGCGGCCCTCGCGGATCTGGCGCAGCAGCATCGCGACCGAGGCCAGCATGTCCAGCGGCTCGAAACCGGCCACCACCAATGGCTTTCGATACACCTCGGGAACGAACCGGTAGGGCCGGTTGCCCACCACGGTGGACACGTGGCCGGGGCCGATGAACCCCGACAGCCGCAGGTCCGGCGACTCCAGGATGGCCCTGATCGGCGGCACGATCGTGACATGGTTGCAGAAGACGCTGAAATTGGGCAGGCCCAACTCGCGCGCCCGCACGAGCGTCACCGCGGTCGACGGGGCGGTGGTCTCGAAACCGATGGCGAAGAACACGATTTGCTTGTCGGGATGGTCGACCGCGATCTTCAGCGCGTCCAGTGGCGAGTAGACGAATCGCACGTCGGCCCCGCGGGCCTTGGCATCCAGCAGGCTGCCGTGCGAGCCGGGCACGCGCATCATGTCCCCGAAACAGGTGAAGATCACGTCGTGCTGGCCGGCCAGCCACATCGCGTCGTCGATGCGGCCCATCGGGATCACGCAGACCGGGCAGCCCGGGCCGTGCACCAGTTCGACGTTGTCGGGCAGCAGGTGTTCGATACCGTGCCGGTAGATGGTGTGCGTGTGCCCGCCGCACACCTCCATGAACTTGAACTCCTCACCGCCTGTCCCGGCCAGGTGCTCGATGGCCGTCAGCAGCTTGCGCGCCGCAGCCGGGTCGCGGAATTCGTCAACGAATTTCATTGCCGCTCCTCGTTAAACGATGGCCGAAGAATCGAAGGCCTGCATTTCGGTGGCGTAGGCGTCACCGAGTTTCTTGATGGCGGCCAGGGTCAGCAGCGCCTCGGTCTCGTCGATCTTGGCCATCGCGAACCCGACGTGCACCAGCACCCAGTCGTCCGGTGCGGGCATGTCGTTCTCCAGCAGCCGGACACTGATCGCCCGCTGCACGCCACTGACGTCGACCTTGGCCAAACAGTTGGCGGGATCGGTGATCTCCACGATCCGGCCCGGAATTCCCAGACACATCTGATTACCTCCTAGCAGATCCGCGGCAACGGATCGCCGACGAGCATGTCGACGATGCGGGTGCCGCCGAACCCGGTGCGCAGCACCACGCTCTCGGCGGGTTCGGTGACGATTTGCCCGACCTCGGCCGCGTCGGCGCCCAGCGGCTGCGACCGCAACGCGGCCAGCCCGGCCTCGGCCTCCTCCGGCGCGACGACGGCCACGAATTTGCCCTCGTTGGCGACGTAAAGTGGGTCGATGCCCAGCAATTCGCAGGCGCCATTGACCATGGGCGCCACCGGAAGTCGCTCCTCGTCGAGCAGCACCCCGAGGCCGCAGGCCTGGGCCAGCTCATTGCACACCGTCCCCACGCCGCCCCGCGTCGCGTCACGCATCCATCGGGTGGACGGGGCGGCCGCCAGCAACGACTCCACCAACGGGCTGACCGACGCGGTGTCGGAGGCGATGTCGGCCTCGATGGCCAGGTCGCCCCGCGCGAGCATCACCGCCATGCCGTGATCGCCCATCGACCCCGACAGCAGCACCTTGTCCCCGGCCCGCACCGACTGTGCCGACAGTGTGCGGCCCGCCGGGATGACGCCGGTTCCGGCGGTGGTGATGAACAGTCCGTCGGCCGCGCCCTTGGGTACCACCTTGGTGTCGCCGGTGACGATTTGCACGCCGGCCGCCGCGGCCGCGGCGGCCATGTCGGCGACGATCTCCCTCAATTCCGCGATGGGGAAACCCTCTTCGAGCACGAACGCCGCCGAGATCCAGGACGGCACGGCACCGGCCACCGCCAGGTCGTTGCAGGTGCCGTTGACGGCCAGTTCGCCGATGGACCCGCCGGGAAACCGGCGGGGCTGCACCACAAAAGAATCCGTCGACATCGCCACCCGCTCGCCGCTGGGCAGGGCCAAAACGGCGCCGTCGCCCAGCGATTCGAGCAACGGATTGCGGAACGCCTCCACGAAAACCGCGTCCACCAGCGCCGCCGACGCCTTGCCGCCCGCCCCGTGCGCCAGCGTCACATGGTCGTCGAGGAGTCGGGGGCGACGCCGGCGGAACGACTCGATCCGCTCGATCACGTCGCCTTCGCCGAACCGCGGTCCCGACGAAAGGTAGTCACCCGCCGGCCTGTTCATCATGCCGCCCCCAAACCTTGGTCGCCGCCCAGACATTCGTGAACCGCCAGCCACAACTGATACCCCAGCAGCGCCTGCGATTCCTGGATCCGGTGCACGCTCTGCGAACGAACGACGAAGCAGGCGTCCACGTTCGGGTTGTCCACGAACGCGCCGCCGTCGTAGCCGGAAAACCCGATGGTGTACAGGCCGCGGTTGCGCGCCTCGGCCAGCGCGGTCAACAGGTTGGGCGAATTGCCACTGGTCGAAAGAGCGATCGCGATGTCGCCGTCCCTCGCGCGGGCGATCAGCTGCCGCGCGAACACCAACTCGAAACCGACGTCGTTGCCCAGTGCGGTCAGGATCGCCTGATCGGCTGTCAGCGACCACGCCGGAAGCGGCTTGCCGAGCGGTGGCCGCGCGAACAATCGCGCCAGCGTGGTGCAGTCGGTGCAACTGCCGCCGTTGCCGAAGGTGAACATCCTTCCGCCGGCGGCGAATCGGCGCGCCACCTCGGCGGCGGCCGACTTCAGCAGGCCGGCGTTGGCTTCCAGCGTGGCGCGCCGCAGCGCCACGCTTTCGGACGCCTTGGCCTGCGCGGACGCGGCCAGGTCGGCGAGCAGCGCGGAGGCGTCGTCCTCTTCGGCGTCGATGAACGGATACAGGAAGTTGGTGGGTTCGTCGGTGGGGCTCATGAAACGTCCTCCTCGTCGATGCGGCCGATCGCCGTGCCGGCGTGCACCAGCACCAGATCGCCGGGCGCGACGGGATCGACCAGTGTGGTGACCACGTCTTCGAGTCCCCGCGCCGTGCGTACCCTTGCCTCGCCGTCGACCGGCGCGCTCACGACCTCGCCCGGTCGGCCCTCGTCGCTGCACGTGACACACGCCCCGTTGTCGTCGTCGGGCTTGAGCAACCCGGAATGCTCGAAACACACATGGGTCAGCTCCCACAACAGGTGGTAGAACAGCACGAAGCCACCGGTGGCGGGCACGCGCGGGTCGGGATCATCCAGCCACAGCACGTGATCCGCCGCGCCCGCCGCGGGCGGCGCGCCGCTGCCGATCCAGATGGTGGTGGCGCCCCAGGCCGGGCCGCGTCGCATCACCGAGCGGACCTCCGCATTGTCCGCTCCGGCGATCGCGACCACGATGTCGCCGGGCCGAACCGATACCCGCACCAGGTCAACCAGATTGGGCCCGGTCAGCGCGACGGCCGGCAGGGCCCGCTTGCCCATGATGACCGGATGGACGAATTCGACCGCGATGTGCAGCGCGTGGGGTTCCCACGATGGCGCGATGGACCACATCGTGGCGCCCGCGGCGAATCGCTTGGCCAGGGTCAGAGCGGTGGCGGCGAGCTCTTCGGCCAGTTCGGAACTCAGCCCGCGATCGATGGCGGTGGTGATCATCGCGCCGACGCCTCCTCCATTGCGGTCAGCACCGCGACCGCGGCCTGGCCCAGGGCCAGCCCCCCGTCATTCGGCGGCACGATGTGATGAGTAAGAACCTCAAAGCCGTTGTGCCGCAGCAGTGCACGGCACGCACCCAGCAACAGGACGTTCTGAAACACCCCGCCGGTGAGACCCACCAGCGTGGTGCCGCCCGCCACCAGGGCGACGGCCTCGGCGACCGCGGCGGCGACGGCCCGGTGAAACGCCGCGGCGAGCACCGGCGATGAGGTCCCGGCGCGCAGGGCCGCGACCATGGCCCGCACCATCGGGGCCGGATCGATCACCCCGTCGGGGCGCACGACGAGCGGCAACACCGGCTGTGTGCCCGTTTGACCGGCCGCCAGCGCCTCGAGCTCGATCGCGGCCTGCCCCTCGTAGTCGATGCGGTGCCGCACCCCGAGCAGGGACGCGACCGCGTCGAACAGCCGGCCCATGCTCGAACACGGCACGCAACCCGCCCCTGTCTCCAATTGCGAACGGATCAGCTGCAATTCGTCGCCGGTGGCGGCCGCCACCGGCGCCAGGCCGGGGGTCCAGTCGACGCCGGCCATCCACAACTGGGCCAGCGCCATCCGCCAGGGGTTACGCACCGCCGCGTCCCCACCCGGCAGCGGTACCGCCGCCAGGTGTCCGGCCCGGACGAAACGATGGCTTCGGGTGTCGAGGGTGAGAATCTCACCGCCCCAGATCGTTTCGTCGCTTCCGTAGCCGGTGCCGTCGAAGGAGACCCCGACGATGGGTTCGCCGAGGCGCCCGTGTTCGGCCAGCAGCGACACCACGTGGGCGTGGTGGTGCTGGACCAGATCCAGCGGGCGTTCGTCCGCCTGACGCTCGGCCCAGTTTCGGGTGTGATAGCCCGGATGCAGGTCGGCGGCCAACCGCACTGGCCGGCCGCGGATTTCGCTGAGCTGGCTCACCGCCCGCTCGAACGCGCGCAGCGTCTCCCAGGTTGCCATGTCGCCGATGTGGCCGGACAGGTAGGCCCGGCGGCCGTCGGTGAGGCAGAAGGTGTTCTTCAGTTCGCCGCCCACGGCCAGCACGGCGGGGGCCTGGAGCTTCAAGTCGATCGGCAGCGGCGCGTAGCCGCGGGACCGGCGGATCGGCAGCTCGGTGGCCCCGCCCTCGTCGTGGACGACGCGCACCACCGAGTCGTCACACGGCACGTGGATCGGGCGGTCATGATCGAGCACGGCGTCGCACAGCGCCGGAAGCCGTTGTGCGGCATCGTCGTCGGTGAAGCAGATGGGTTCATCGGAGCGGTTGGCACTGGTCAGCACCAGCGCATCGGGTGCAGGCCCGCAAGCCCCGGGGACCGGCGCCAGCAGCAGGTGATGGAGGGGGGAGTACGGCAGCATCAGCCCGAGCAGCGGGCTGCCGGGCGCGACCGCCGCGGCGACCGGAGCGCCGGCGCGCCGCCGCAGTAACACGATCGGGCGGGCCGGACTGGACAGCACCGCGGCCTCGGCGTCGTCGACGTGGGCGTAACGTCGCGCCACGTCGAGATCGCGCACCAGCATGGCGAACGGCTTGGCGCCACGCGCTTTCCGCGCGCGCAATGCGTCCACCGCCGCCTCGTCGTCGACCGCGCAGGCCAGGTGGTAGCCGCCGACGCCCTTGATGGCCACCACGGCACCTGATGCCAGCGCGACCTGCGTCGCGGCCAGCGCCGCGTCCGCCCCGCTCACCCGGCCGGCCGGCGATGCGAAGCAGAGGCTCGGCCCGCAGTCCCGGCAGGCAATCGGCTGCGCGTGGAATCGCCGATCCGCCGGATCGTGATATTCGGCGGCGCAGCGCGCACACATGGCGAACCCCCACATCGTGGTGGCCGGCCGGTCGTACGGAAGTTGTCTGATGATGGTGAACCGAGGCCCGCAGTTGGTGCATGTCACGAACGGATGCCGGTAGCGCCGGTCGAGCGGATCGAACAGTTCGGCGATGCAGTCGTCGCACACCGCGATGTCGGGTGGGATCGGGCTGGTCGCGCCGGTGGCCGATTGGCTTGGCACGATCCGGAATTCGGGCCGGCACGCGGGGTCGGCGGCGACGCCGGCGACGCGCACGTCGGTGATCCGTGCCAAGGGCGGGGCCTCCGCACGCAGCCGGCGGGTGAATTCCTTCAGCGCGGCGGGCCGGCCCTGCACCTCGAGAAACACCGCACCCGAGTCATTACCGACGAATCCGGCCAGACCCAGTTCGGTCGCGATCCGGTGCACGAACGGACGGAAGCCGACCCCCTGCACCACGCCGGTCACCGTGACGCGCTGCCGAGTGTAAGCGGTGCCGTGACGCAACAGCAGTGGGGTATCGGTCATCTCAACCGGCTCCCGGGTGCGGTGTCAGGTCCGTGCGGCCGCGGCCCATCAGTTCCAGGCCCGCCATGGCCCGTTCGGCCCCGGCCTGGTCGGTCTTCTCGACGACGAAGCCCATGTGGATGATCACCCAGTCGCCGGGCGCGAACGTCTCTTCCGGCAACATGCCGACGTTGACCTTGCGCTGTTCACCGGCGACGTCGACGAGCGCGAGCTGTCCCTCGAAACCGTCCAGCATTTCGATGACCTGTCCGGGTATGCCCAAACACATGGCTCAGCACCCCTTTTCGGCCGCCGACGGCGCGGCCTGCAACGCCGCGACGATCTCTTCCACCGCCCGCGCCGCCCGGGGGACGGCCTGCGCGACCGGTTCGGTGAGGCCGATGCCCTCCTGGACGCTGCCCGCCTCGCAGCCGACCACCACGGTGTAGGGCGGCCGGCCGCCCAACGCTCGCAGGCTGGCGAAGACCGCGGCCGGGTCCATGCTGTGCCCGTCAAGGCCGTCGGGCCCGGACGGCGACTCGGGGTCGGCCTGAAAGACGTGCAGCGTGCCGGGATGGCCCCGGCTCGGCACGGCGTCGACCAGGACCAGCGTGTCCCACTCTTCGAGCAGGTCATACGCGAGGTGCATGCCCCGGATTCCGTAGTCGATGACCTGGACCGTCGGATCGTCCTGGGGCAGGTCGGCATTGCGAACGACTTCCGAGCCGAACCCGTCGTCGCCCAGGAAGATATTGCCGATCCCGGCTACCAGGATGCGCGTCGTCATAGTGGCACTCGCGTCGGTTACATCCGCCTCAACTTGAGATAACGTCGGGCGTCCGGAACCGATATCGCGCCGAGCGCCAGCCCGATCGCTGCCACCAGCGCGACGATGGCGATGAAGATCCAACCGAGGACTTCCATAGTGAACTCCCTTCAGGGGTTTGTGCTGTGCTGAGTTTGCAGCGGTTCGACTTCGTCGGGGGAGAAGTACAAATAGCGGCCATACCAGTCGTGCAGGTCCGCGGCCGGGTCCTCGTCGACGACGACGCCGACGTGCTTGTTGCCTTCGACGTCCTCGTGCACCGACGTGACGCGGGCGATCTTGCCGGCGACGAAGATGTCCTGGGCGTCGGCGTTGCGCCGTGGGCGCAACCGGACCCTGCTGCCTCGTGCTATCCGGATCCCGTTCACCAGCACCGCGTCGACCTCCGGACGGACGGCGTTGTCGGCCAATGGATTCCACCAATCCACGCCCTCGGGGATCTCGGGTACCAGGCCGGCGGGGACGTTGAGCGAGTGCGGATCGCGCAGCACCCCGTGCAATCGCGACATGGCCTCGGGCGACATGGCGTCGCATTCGTCGATGATGCGCGCGGCGCGCGGGTCGGTCGCCCGGGCCTGCGCCTTCTCCTCATCGGTCATGGTCATCACGCGCAGGGTGAGGATCTCGTCGATCTCCGTGCAGTCGTACAGGGCGGTGTCGCTCTGTTCGGCGATCTCGGGGTGGTCGTAGAGGATGATCGGTGAGATCAGCAGCATGTCGTCGGTGCCCGGCGCGCCCGCGAGCACCGGGAAGCAGCGATGCCGGCCGCACCGGGACGCCGCCTCGGCTGCGGACGGTGGCGGCTCGAGCAGTGAGATGAACCGGCCGCCAACCACTTCGGCGAGGAGGTGGGTACCGATCATGGAACGCGCGATCGCGTCGCCTTTGTCGCGTGCGGGTGCACCGATGTTGGCCACCCGCACCGAGACCCGTCGTAGGCCACCGTCGGGCTCGCTGGTGACGGTCAATAGGCCGCGTATCTCGTGGCGTTCGCGAACCAGGCGGCCGCCGTCCACCGCTTCGACGTCGGTTGCCGCGCCGGCCGTCAAGGGCAGCGCCAAGGGTTGATCGTCGAACGCGAGGGGGCCGAAGGAGATCTCGCGTTCCACGGCTTCGTCCCAGGTCAGCCACGAGCCGGCCGGGGTCCGCAGTTCGTCGACGGGTACGAAATCGCCTGTACCGGTGGCTTGTTCGGCCCGCCGGTGCTGCAACTGCAGGAACCGCACCACCAGCGTCAGCGCCCGGGCGTCGTCGACCAGGAAATCCGCGGCGATGGCGTCGTCTTCGCCCAGGCCGGATTCGGCGGCGCCCGGGGGCCCCACAACGCCGAATTGCCAGCGTGATTGGTTCTTGCTCGACGTCCCCCGGTACGGGTAGAGCAGATAGCCTTCGTAGAGCACCGCGTCGGCGACGGCGCGAGCGCGATCCCAGCTCGATGTCATCGCGTCACCTCACGATCGGTGACGTCCAGCAACGAGGTGACCGCGTGGTCGAAGTCGAGCATCCCGTGGGCGGACTTGTAACCGGCCAGCTGCGCGATGGTCTCGTGGCTCAGCCGAATCCATCCGGTGTTGGGATAGTGCTGGGCGACCAGGTCGCGCCAGACCGCGACCGGCATCGCGTAGTTGTCCTCGCAGTCCCACGAGACCTGCTGCACCGAGAATCCGCGCTCGGCGTTGACGAAAATCGTTCCGCTGAACAGGAACTGCAGTGGAACCGCACCGTCGCGCAGCGCGTGCAAATATTTGGCGGCGGCCACCTCGAAGTCGTAGGTGCATTCCAGGGGCAGGGTCGCGGTCGTGTGACCGGTGAAGCCCGGCACCATCGTGGCGCAATGCTGCCACAGGAAGGTCCGTTGGGTGCTGGCCCAGCGTTCGCGGCCGCCGAACAAGTCCAACAGTCCGGCCGCTTCGTCGTCGGAATAGGAACGGCGCAGCGGCTCGATCCGGACCTGGCAGCGCAGGGCGATGGCGTGCACCGGTTCGTCGCCGCTGGCGGTGACGCCGACGCGGGCGGTGAGGACCGGGCTGACGGTATAGGGTTCGGCGGTCACGTCCAGGACCGCGAAGCTCACGTTCATCGGCGTGTCGTTCATCGCGGTGTCGCTGTGGCGCGGGCGGCGAGCCCGTCGAAGAAGCCATCGATGAATTCGCGGGCCTGCTGACCGCCGTCGAAGCCGCGCCACACCATGCGCAGGCGTCCGACGAATTCGTAGCAGGCATCGATGGGCACCAGATACGTTTGTGGCTGCGGTAATTCGCCATCCTGGGCGCTGTCGGCGACTCGAACCAGCAGCGCCTCCACGTCGTCGGCCAGCAGGCTCACCCGCGGGTCGGCGCCGCGGATGGTGTCCCAGACCTCCATGTCCAGCTCGGATTCGCATGCCCCGGCCGGCCCCGGGTAAAAGGCGACGGTGCGCGCGAGGGCGGAGTTGGTGAAGAAGAAGGCGACCCCGACGGGGATCTGCAACGCCTCCCACACCAGGCGGTCGAGCGCGAAGTCGGGAAACGACAGATACCGATCCGGTACCGCGCGGTAACGCAGGTCGGCTTCGGTGTCGGTGAACAGCAGATAGCAGGCTCGGCAGACGCACATCAGTTGGCGGCCGGCCACATTGACCACGTGCTGATGTTCGTCGGCGATCGACTCCGCGCACATCTCGCAGCGCTCGCCCGCCGGCTCTGGGGCGCGCCGGTCGCTGCGGATGCGGGCCAACACGTCATAGGCGTTGGTCATGCTGGAGCCCCCGTCGCTTCGCGGCGCAGCGCCACGGACAGCACTCCGTCGCGCGTCAACAGCGGAATCGGGTCCAGGTGATCGCCCGACGCATCTGCCACACCGGCTCCCGCACCGACCACATCGAAATCCGTTTCACAGCGCGGGCAGCGCAGCGTTCGACCCTGCAGTTTCGAACCCGCCAGCGAGTCGTCACACACCGGGCAGTGATCCCGGTAGGCGAAGGTCTGGTCACCGACACGGCAGGCCAGCACTGTGACCCCGTCGACCACGAATCCCGCCACTTCACCGGATGCCAACTGGGCGAGTTCGGGCGCTGGGTACCAGGCGGTCGGCCCCTGGCCATTGGAATGCAGGCGCGTCAGAAGCGATTCGGCGGGAATGACATTCGCCGGTGCGGTCTCGGCGGTCACCACCTCGATCGAGGAGATCTCCGGCGCGGCCGCGCGGACCGCATCCTGCACGGCCAGCTCCAGCGTCACCGCCGAGGACGGACAGCTCTTGCAGCTGCCCTTGAAGGCCAGCCGCACGGTGAGATCTTGCGGGCGGTCACCCGGAACGACCTCGAGCAGGTCGACGTCGCCGCCGTGCGAACCCAGGTAGGGCCGCACCCGGTCCAGCGCGGCGGACACCCTGCGGTGTACGTCGTGCGGATGCAGACCGTGCACCAGGAGCAGGCTGGCCACCAGGTCGTCGGTGGCCAGCCGCTCGACCAGCCCCCCTTCCGGCGCGGGATCGCCGGCCATCCGCACGATCCGTTCCAGCCCGGCACCGTACAGCCCGACTACCTCTCGAACCAGTTGCTGCGAACGGTCATACGCGGCGGTCCCACCTGCCGCGCACGAATCGAGCAGCGTCTGGATCCGATCGCCCGCTTCACGCCACCGCGTGTCGTTCGCGGACTTCTCCGGGCGATCCGCCATGCGTCACTCCTTAATGGTGCCGACCCGCAGCGCCCGGCTTCGCCGCGCTTGCGATCGTCACTCCCCGACGGGTGACTGGGTTGGCGTGTGCAGTCTGTCCAGGGTCTTGCCCTTACCCAGGTACATGTGCACGCCACACGGCAGGCATGGATCGAAGCTGCGCACCGTGCGCATCACGTCGATTCCCTTGAAGTTGTCGCGGCCGTTCTCCTCGAAGATCGGCTGCCCCTGCACCGCGTCCTCGTACGGACCCGGCGTGCCATAACTGTCGCGCGGGTTGGCATTCCACGGGGTGGGCGGGTACGGGTGATAGTTGGCGATCTTGCCGTCCCGGATCACCATGTGGTGGCTGAGCACACCGCGCACCGCCTCGGTGAAGCCGCATCCGATGGCCTCGTCGGGCACCTCGAAGCGCTCCCACGTCTTGGTGCGCCCGGCGCGGATCTCCTCGAGCGCCTTCTCGGCGAAGTACAAACCGCACGCCGCCGCGTAGGCCTGGAAGTAGGTGCGCGCCCGGTCGCGCTCGATCGTGTTGCTGCCGTACTTCGGGATCTTCCACTCCAATTCGACGGGTCCCTTCAGGGCCGTCTTGGGCAGGTTGATCTTGACACTGCTGCCGGTCGCCTGCACGTAGCCGATGTCGACCAGGCCGGCCAGCGCCGTCGCCCACAGCCGGGCCAGCGGTCCGCCGCCGGTGTCCAGCGCCAGGTGGTCCTTGCCGTCGAACCAGCGCGGTGACATCACCCAGCTGTACTTGCCGCCCTCTAAGTCCCGCTTTTGCGGGTGCGGGTTGGTGTGCTGATTCCACGGGTGGCGCCGGTCCACCGGGTTGCCCAGCGGGTCGGTCTTGACGAACATCTCCTGATCGGTCCAGTCATCGTAATACGAACTGCCCAAAAGGATTCGGATGCCGAGGTTGATGTCCACCAGCGAGTGGGTGACCAGCTTGCCGTCGACCACCACGCCCGGGGTGACGAACATCGCGTTACCCCAGCGCTCCATGTCCTTGTATTCGAAGTTGCACACCTCGGGATCCTGGAAGGAACCCCAGCAGCCGAGCAGGGTGCGGCGCAGCCCGACGTTCTCGTAACCGGGCAGTGCGGTGTAGAAGAAGTCGAACAGGTCGTCGTGCATGGGCACGACCTTCTTCATGAACTCGACGTAGCGCATCAGCCGCGTCATGTAGTCGGTCATCAGCTGGACGGTCGCGACGGTGCCGACCCCGCCGGGGTACAGCGTGGACGGGTGCACGTGGCGACCCTCCATGAGGCAGAACATCTCTCGTGTCCAGCGGCTGACCACGAGCGCCTCGCGGTAGAACTCGCCGCTGAACGGGTTGAGCGAGCGCATGATGTCGGCGATCGTGGAGTACCCGTGTGCGTCGGCGTGCGGCGCCGGGGTTTTCTCGGCCAGGGAAAGCACGCTCGGGTTGGTCTCGGAGACCATCTTCTCGCAGAAGTCCACGCCCACCAGGTTTTCCTGGAAGATGTTGTGGTCGAACATGTATTCCGCGGCCTCGCCGAGGTTGACGATCCACTCACCCAGATGCGGCGGCTTGACGCCGTAGGCCATGTTCTGCGTGTAGCACGAACAGGTGGCGTGGTTGTCGCCGCAGATGCCGCAGATGCGGCTGGTGATGAAGTGGGCGTCTCGGGGATCCTTGCCCTTCATGAATATTGAGTAGCCGCGGAAGATCGACGAGGTGCTGTGACACTCGACGACTTCTCGGTTCTCGAAGTCGATCTTGGTGTAGATGCCCAGGCTGCCCACGATCCTGGTGATCGGATCCCAGGCCATGTCGACCAGTTGGCCGGGCTCCCGCTTGGCGTGGGTGGGTTCAGGAATGATGGTTGTCATCGCGCTACTTCTTCCCGCTTTGGCTGCCGTCAGCGTTGGCTGATGCGGCGACGGCTCGGCTTCGAGTAAAGAAGAGCGCGCCGACCGGGTAGGTGACCTACCAGGTGCGGCGCGCTCCAGTGGTGAGCTGGTCACCGTTATGGCGCCACCGCGGCTCTTTGTCGACGGTGCGTTCCGTGATACCCCTCAGACTGCGAATCACGGCTCCGTACAGACCCGATGCGGTGCTCGAGATCTTGCCGCCCGGTGGCTCGTCCATGAACGGCATGAACTTGTCCGGGAAGCCCGGCATCGTGCAACCGATGCAGATTCCACCGACGTTGGGGCAGCCCCCGACGCCGTTGATCCACCCCCGCTTGGGCACATTGCATTTGACAACTGGACCCCAACAGCCCAGCTTCACAATGCATTTCGGCGATCCATACTCGGTCGCGAAGTCGCCCTGCTCGTAGTAGCCGGCCCGGTCGCAACCCTCGTGCACGGTCTTGCCGAACAGCCATTGCGGACGAAGCGCGTCGTCGAGCGGGATCATCGGCGCCTGACCGGTCGCCATGTAGAGCAGGTAGGTCAGCGTCTCCGACAAATTGTCGGGATGGATCGGGCAGCCGGGCACGCAGACGATCGGAATGCCGGCCTTGCTCTTCCAGTCCCAACCGAGGTAGTCCGGCACGCCCATCGCTCCGGTCGGGTTGCCGGCCATCGCGTGGATTCCCCCGTAGGTGGCGCAGGTCCCGACCGCCACGATGGCGGTGGCCTTGGGCGCCAACCGGTCGAGCCACTCACTGGTGGTCATCGGCTGTCCGGTGGCGGGGTCGTTGCCGAAGCCGCACCAGTAGCCTTCGTTTTTGATCTTCTCGTTCGGGATGGATCCTTCGACGACGAGCACGAAGGGCTCCAACTCGCCTCGGTCGGCTTTGAAGAACCACTCCAGGAAGTCGTCCGCCCCTCCGTTGGGTCCGCATTCGAAGTCGATCAGGGGCCAGTGCACGGCGACTTGGGGGAGTCCGGGCAAGGCCCCCAAAGCGATTTCCTCGACGCTCGGCTGGGTGGCAGCAGTCAACGCCACCGAATCACCGTCACAACTGAGGCCCGCATTGATCCATAGAACATGGATCAATGTTTGTTCTGCCTTGACTGCTGCTTCAGTTGGCATGATGCAGCTTTCCGGAGCCGGGCTGGGGCTCCTGCGCCGCCGGAGTCGACCGTCGGCCCACTTGCGCAGCGCTAATTTCCGGGTCTACTCCCGCTGCCGAGCGTTGTCAATGGTTCGGCATCAGCAACTAAGTAAACATGTGTTGTATAGCATCGAAAGTCATTGCACGCCTAAGTAACCCGTCGACTGCAGCGCATCATCGGAGGGCCGGCCATCCTGCGAATGTTTCGCAGGAGGACGGCCGCCGGCGGGGGTCCCCGCGCGCCGGTCAGGGCGCGTCGGTGGCGAAGCGCCGCAGCCAGCCGAACCAGGCACCCATGCCATCGCCGGTGCGCGCGCTGACCGGCAAAATCGTCGCTGCGGCATTCACTTCCCGGACATGGGCGATGTAGGTGTCGACATCCACGTCGAGGTGGGGCACCAAGTCGATTTTATTGAGCAGCACCACGTCCACCGACCGGAACATCACCGGGTATTTCAGCGGCTTGTCTTCGCCCTCGGTCACCGAATAGACCATGGCCTTGGCGTGCTCGCCGACATCGAACTCCGCCGGACAGACGAGATTTCCGACGTTCTCGATGATCACCAGGTCCAGCGCGGCGAGGTCGAGGCCGGGCAGCGCCCGGCTGACCATGGGCGCGTCGAGGTGGCATTCGCCGCCAAATCCGTTGCTGGTATTGAGCAGTGACACCTGGGCGCCGCGGCCGCTGAGCTTTGCCGCATCCAGGTCGGTGGCGATATCACCCTCGATCACCCCGAGCGCGAGTTCGCCGGCGAGTTGGTCGAGCGTTGCCTGCAGGATCGTGGTCTTGCCCGATCCCGGAGAGCTCATCAGGTTGAGGGTGCGCACCCCGTTGCTCTCGAAGGCCGTCCGGTTGGCATCGGCGAGCGCGTCGTTCTCGGCGAAGATCGCCTCCAGCACGTCGATGCGCTGACTGCCGGTCCGATAGCGGCTGTGATCGCCGTGATCGTGATCGTGCGGAACGTGATCGTGTTCGTGGGTGTGCACCGTTCCATCGTCGTGCCGATGAAATCTACCCATCGTCAACGCCTTTCACGAGACATCTAGCGACGTCACCAGGAATTCGTTGCCCTGCAGCACCTCGACGTCGGAACTGTCACACCGGGGACACCAGATCGACCACGGCGAGGTGATCTCGGATTGCCCGCCGCACGCACGGCACTTGACTTCGGCGCCGACGCACTCGAGTTCCAGTTCGGCGTCCGGCATGTCCTCGGCGTCGCGGACCAGCGTCCAGCAGAATGACAGCGACTCCGGCACCACCTGCCGCAGCGCGCCCACCCGCACCCGCACCACGTCGACGTGGCGACCGTCGGCGTGATCCTTGACCACACCGGCGATCGCCTCGCACAGCGACAGCTCGTGCACCGCCGGTTACCGCCGATCCGCGAGCTGGGCGCAGGCCAACGAGCCCATGAGCACTGTTCTACACCCGAACGGCGGTCGGTGGTCGGCCTTGGCTCGTTCGGTTCAGACCGTCCACTTCTCCTCGATGCGCCCGTAGCGCCAGACGAGCAGAGCCACCGCCCACGTGAGGACGAACATGCCGACGACGAAGTAACCGATCGCGTTGAGGTCCAGCCCACCGATCCAACTCCAGAACGGCCCGCGCCAACCGAACTGGTCGGCGAACAGGATGAGGAGTTCGATGCTGCCGATCACCCACGCGACCGCCACCGACAGCGCGGTGATGGTGATGTTGTAGTAGATCTTGCGCACGGGGTTGGAAAAAGCCCATCCGTAGGCGAAATTCATGAACGAGCCGTCGATGGTGTCCAGCAGGCACATGCCCGCGGTGAACAGCACCGGCAGACACATGATGGCGTACCACGGCAGTCCGGCGGCTGCGCTGGTGCCGGCCAGCACCAGTAGTGCGATCTCGGTGGCGGTGTCGAACCCGAGCCCGAACAACAAGCCGACGGGATAGCAGTGCCAGGACCTGGTGATCGACTTGGTGAAGCGACCGAGCAACCGGTTCATCAGCCCACGGCTGTCCAAATGCCGCTCCAGTTCGGCCGCGTCGGCGTCGGGATCGAATTCGCCCCGGCGTAACCGCGCGAAGACGCGCAGTATGCCGACCAGGACGATGACGTTGAGAAGCGCGATGGCGTACAGGAACACGCCCGAGACGCTCGTGCCGATCAGCCCGGTGTAGTGATGCAGCGTCGAGGAGTCGTCGCTGACCGGTCCGACGACCGTCCTGACTCCACACGCCAGCAGCACCGCCAGCCCGAACACCACCGTGGAGTGGCCCAGCGAAAAGAAGAAGCCGACGGCCAGCGGGCGTTGCCCGTCGTTCATCAGCTTGCGGGTGGTGTTGTCGATGGCGGCGATGTGGTCGGCGTCAAAGGCGTGACGCATGCCCAGGGTGTAGGCCGTCAAGCCGATACCGACGCCAAATGCCTTGCCGCCCAGACTGTATTGGGCCGGCGCCACGAAGAACATCATGGTGAACCAGCCGAGCAGGTGCAGCGCGACGATCACCGCCAGCATCGATGCCAGTCGCCACCACTGCGCCGGCGTCAGGGCGCCGAGAAGCCTGGTCGTCCGTGACGGCCGCCAGTCGATCTGGGTACTGGCCACTGGGGTCCTTCCGGCGCGTCCTTGCGGTATCGGCTGAGAACAACCGGCACGACTGTAAGTTCCACGGCTTTCCAGATGCAAGTGAGTTGCAGGAATCGCGGAGCCTGGATTGCGACGAAGACTGGCGATCCGCCCGCCCGGGCGCGACACTGAAGCGGTGGCGCCCAAGCCCTCGGCACTGGATGCGTCGGTCACCGAGAGGATCGGCGATCTTCTGCGCGCCCGTGGGCTGCGGCGAATGGCGTCCCGCATCCAGGTGCTGGCGGTGCTCGAGCCGGTCAACGGTCACCTGCCCGTCGCCGAGATCTACCGGCGGATGCGAGAGTGCCTGCCGTCCGAGGCCCACCCGCCCGACGTGGCGACCGTCTACCGCACGGTGACCACGCTCGTCGATCAGGGCGTGCTGCACGCGTTGACAATCGGCGGCGGCGTGACGACCTACGGGCTGGCCACCGTGCCGCACCATCACGCGGTATGTACCAACTGCGGCACCATCATCGAAGTGCCCGCCCGTCAGCTGAGTTCGGCGCTCGAACACGCGATCGCGGGCAGTTCCTTCGCGCTGTCGGACGCCGCCGGGCTGACGCTGCACGGCCTGTGTCCGCAATGCCAGGACGACGACAGGCCCGCCGCGCGACCGCGCCGGCGCTAGGCCAAACCCAGTAGCGCGTTCTCCACCACTTCGGGCAGCGCCGGGTGGATCCAGTACTGCCCGCGGGCCATCTGCGGCGCGGTCAGCCCGAAGCTCATCGCCTGGATCAACGGCTGGATGATCGATGACGCCTGCTGCCCCATGATGTGCGCGCCCAGCAGCCGCCCGGTGCCGCGCTCGGCGACGAGCTTGACGATCCCGGTGGTGTCCTCCGACGCCCAGCCGTAGGCGACGTCGCCGTAGTCCTGGACCTTGACCGACACCTTGAAACCCTGTGCGATGGCTTCGTTTTCGGTCAGGCCGACGGAGGCGACCTGCGGATCGGTGAACACCGCCGAGGGCACGAAGCGATGGTCGGTGACGGCCATCGCCTCGGTGTCGTCCCAGTCGCACAACAGGTTGTGCTGCACGACGCGCGCTTCGTGGTTGGCCACGTGTTTGAGCTCATACGGCGAGGAGACGTCGCCGAGCGCGAAAACCCCACGCGCCGTGGTCCGCTGGTATTGATCGACGGCCACCAGGCCGTCCTCGACGGCGACGCCGGCCTGCTCGAGGTCGAGTTGATCGGCGTTGGACACCCGGCCGGTCGCCACCAGCAACGCGTCCGCGTGCACGGTGCGGCCGTCGTCGAGTTGCACCGCGACGCCCGAACCGTGGTTTTCGGCGCCCACGACGTTGCGGTGGGTGTGCAGTTCCCACTTGCTCGACGCGATTCGCGTGAAGCGCTCGCTGACGACGTCGTCGAGATGTCGCAGCAGTGTGGAGCCCCGGACCACCAGGGTGACGCGCGAGCCCAGCGAGGAGAAGATGTGGGCGAATTCGGCCGCGACGAATCCGCCTCCGACGATCATCAGATGCTCCGGCAGCTCGGGGATTCGCATGATCGTGTCGCTGGTGTGGTACCGGGCGCCGCACTCGAGGATCGCCGGGGGAACCACGGCCCGCCCCCCCGCGGCGATCACCACCTGATCGGCTGTGAACTCGTCGCCCCCATCCGTGCGCAACAGGAAGCGTCCGTCGGACTGGACCGGACCGAAGCGGGTGTGCTGCTTGTACACATCGACGTTGGGTGCCGCGCAGCGATAGTCCTCACCGCCGAACCCGATCGGATCGATGCGCCCGAAGACGCGCGACACGATGTCGTCCCAGCGCACCCGGTCGATGCGAGCGTCGATGCCGAAGCGCGCCGCATCCCGGACCGTCTGGGCGACCTCGGCGGCGTAGACGAACATCTTGGTCGGGATGCACCCGACGTTCAGACACGTGCCACCGAAGGTGCCCTCTTCGCAGATCGCCACCCGCTTGTCGTCGAAGCGGTCATCGAGAATGCTGTTGCCAGAACCGGTCCCGATGATCGCGACGTCGTAGGTCTCCAAGCCGTCACCCCTTTCGCAGCGACGCCGTGGCATCGTGGTCAGCGCGCAGATAGCCGTCCAGCCACAGATCCAGTTCCCGATAGGCGACTGCGCGCGGCCCGGGCAACGACAAGAACACGTCGTGCTTGGCGTCGGCCACCGGGACCACAGCGGTGCGGTTGCCGACGCAGCCCGCCCAGCGGGCGATCTGGGTGACGTCGAGAACCGCGTCGCCGCATCGCATGGACGCGGAATCGGTGCTTTCGTGCACGCTGTGATCCGATCGCAGGATCAGGTTGGGCACCCCGACGTCGAGGCCGCGGTGCAGCCGGGCCTGGCCGCGTCGGATGGCGTGCAGCCAGCCAAACGTGATGGGGAAGCCGCCCACCGGTTTCCATTGCAGGTTGTAGTCGAAGTCGCCGCCGTAGTCGCGGTGCAGGGTGGCGCCGTAACCGCCCTGACCCGGAGACCGGGCCACGCCCTTGGACCGCACCCGGGACAGGCCGGCGATCAGCGCCACCGTCACCGAATGCCGCAGGATGGGCGGGCCCGGCAGGTCCAGGAACGGGCTGTTGAGGACCAGGCCGCCGACGCGGGCGTGCCCGGCCGGGTCGCGCCGGCGCAACCGGTCCAGCCACAGCGACACGATGAGCCCGCCCGCGGAATGCGCGTACAGCAGCACCCGGTCGTGCCCCGCGATGCCGGCCAGCGCCTGATCGAGTTCGGCCTCGTAGTTGGTGAGGTCGGTGATGAAGTGCGGCGTCTGGCCGTCGCGCCGCGACCGGCCGCACTTGTGGAGGTCCAGCGCGTAGAAGGCGAAGCCGCGGGCCGCGAAATGATCGGCCAGCTCGGTATGGAAGAAGTAATCGGTGTAGCCGTGCACCGCCAGCACCGCGTGCGCTGTCGGGCGGCCCGCCTGCCGCGGTTCGGGTCCGCGGCGTATCAGCGTCGCGACGATGTCGCCCTCACCGGCCGGATCGGACCCGAGCGCGATGGTGCGCTGCTGATAACCCGGAAGGACATCGGGCACCCAGCCGGTCACTTCGCGGGCCGCCCTGCCAGTCACGAGGCCAGCTTAGAGCTTTTGCTGGGTGCGGGGCGGCGCACGGCGCCCGCGGCCCATTTGCCTCGGGATAACCTGGGGATCGGCCCAGTCGAGGGAAGGACCAGCAAGCCGGTGTCAGCGCTAGCCAGAACCACGTCCACCGACGTCGTGCTGGTAGGCGCGGGCATCATGAGCGCGACGCTGGGGGCGTTGCTGCGCCGGCTGCAGCCGGATTGGTCCATGGCCTTCGTGGAGCGTCTGGATGCCGTCGCCGCCGAGAGCAGCAGCCCGTGGAACAACGCCGGCACCGGGCATTCGGCGCTGTGCGAGCTGAACTACACCCCGCAGCGGGCCGACGGCTCGATCGACATCGGCAAAGCGGTGCGCATCAACGAGCAATTCCAGGTGACCCGCCAGTTCTGGGCCTATGCAATCGAGAACGCGATCTTGACCGATCGACGTTTCCTCACCGCCGTCCCGCATGCGAGCTTCGTGCGCGGCGCGCGGCACGTCGACTATCTACGGCGCCGAGCGCGGGCCTTGGCGCCCAACCCGCTGTTCGCCGGCGTCGAATTGATCGACGACCCGGCCGAATTCGCTCGCCGGTTACCGCTGATGGCGGCCGGACGCGACTTCGCCGAACCGACGGCGCTCAACTGGGCGCCCAACGGCACCGACGTCGACTTCGGCGCGCTGTCAAGACAACTCGTCGGCTTTTGCGTGCGCGGCGGCGCGACCGCGCTGTTCGGCCACGAGGTCCGCAACCTGTCGCGCCAGTCCAGCGGCACATGGACGCTGTCGGTCCGCAACCGGCGCACCGGTGAAAATCACCGTCTGAACGCCAAATTCGTCTTCGTCGGGGCCGGCGGTGATGCGCTGCCGCTATTGCAGAGGTCCGGAATAGCCGAGGTCAGGGGTTTCGCCGGGTTCCCGATCGGCGGCCGATTCCTGCGCGCCGGAAACCCGGCGCTCACCGCCGCGCACCGGGCCAAGGTCTACGGCGTGCCCGCGCCGGGTGCCCCGCCGCTGGGGGCGCTGCATCTGGACCTGCGCTACGTCAACGGCAAGCCGTGGCTGGTGTTCGGCCCCTACGCCGGGTGGTCACCGAAGTTCTTGAAGCACGGCCACTTCACCGATCTGCCCCGCTCGGTGCAGCCGGACAACCTGGCGTCACTGCTCGGTGTCGGCATCAGCCAGCGGACGCTGGTCAGATATCTGCTCGGCCAGCTGCGACTTTCGCAACCGGACCGGCTGCGCATGCTGCGCGAATTCGCCCCGACCGCAGTCGCTTCGGACTGGGAGCTGACGGTGGCCGGTCAGCGGGTGCAGGTGATCCGGCGGGATAAGCGCAAGGGCGGGGTGCTCGACTTCGACACCACCGTGGTGGGCGCCGCCGACGGAAGCATCGCTGGGTTACTCGGCGGTTCCCCGGGAGCGTCGACGGCGGTGCCGATCATGCTCGGCGTGCTGGAACGCTGCTTCGCCAACCGTTTTCAATCGTGGCTACCCGCGCTCAAGGAGATGGTTCCGTCGCTGGGAGCGACGCTGTCGGATGAGCCGGCGCTGTACGACGAGGTTTTCTCCTGGGGAACGAAGGTGCTGGGGCTGGGCGATGAGGAGCGGAGCCGGTGACAGAAGCGCTGCGACGTATTTGGGCCAAAGACCTTGACGCCCAGACACTTTACGAACTGCTCAGGCTCAGGGTGGAGGTGTTCGTCGTCGAGCAGGCGATCCCGTACCCGGAGCTGGACGGGCGCGACCTGCTCGCCGAAACCCGGCACTTCTGGCTGGAAACGCCGGACGGCGAGGTGATCTCCACGCTGCGGCTGATGGAGGAGCACGCCGGGGGCGAGAAGGCGTTCCGGATCGGGCGGCTGTGCACCAAGCGCAACGCGCGCGGTCAGGGGCACACCACCCGGCTGCTGCGCGCGGCGCTGGCCGAGGTGGGTGACTACCCGTGCCGCATCAATGCGCAGGCCTACCTGACGGACATGTACGCCCAGCATGGATTCGTCCGCGACGGTGACGATTTCCTCGACGACGGCGTTCCGCACGTGCCCATGCTGCGGCGTGGCTCGGGGTTGGCGGTGAAGCCGTGAAGCCCTACCCGTTCAGCGCGATCGTCGGGCACGACCAGCTGCGCCTGGCCCTGCTGCTGTGCGCCGTGCGCCCGGAGATCGGTGGCGCGCTCATCCGCGGTGAGAAGGGCACCGCCAAGTCGACGGCCGTGCGCGGCCTTGCGGCGTTGCTGTCCGAGGCCACCGGCAGCGACGCCGGCCTGGTCGAAATGCCGCTCGGGGCAACCGAAGACCGGGTGATCGGCTCGCTGGATTTGCAGCGGGTGCTGCGCGACGGCGAGCACGCGTTCTCGCCGGGCCTGCTCGCCCGCGCGCACGGCGGCGTGCTCTACGTCGACGAGGTCAACCTGCTGCACGATCATTTGGTCGATGTGCTGCTCGACGCCGCGGCGATGGGACGGGTGCACATCGAACGCGACGGCGTCTCGCATTCGCACGAGTCCCGGTTCGTGTTGATCGGCACCATGAATCCCGAGGAGGGCGAACTGCGTCCGCAACTGCTGGACCGGTTCGGGCTCACCGTCGACGTCCACGCCTCGCGCGACGTCGACGTGCGCGTACAGGTCATCCGGCAGCGGATGGCCTACGAGGCCGACCCGGACGGCTTCGCCGAGCGTTATGCCGACGCCGACGCCGAGCTGGCCCGGCGGATCGCTGCGGCGCGCGCACTCGTCGACGATGTGGTGTTGCCTGACAACGAATTACGGCGCATCGCGGCGCTGTGCGCGGCGTTCGACGTCGACGGCATGCGCGCCGACCTGGTGGTGGCCCGCACCGCCGTCGCGCACGCGGCCTGGCGCGGCGCGCACACGGTCGAGGAGTCCGACATCCGGGTAGCCGCCGAGCTGGCGCTGCCGCATCGGCGCCGTCGCGACCCGTTCGACGATCCGGGCATCGACCGCGACCAGCTCGACGAGGCCCTGGCGCAAGCCAGTTCCGAGCCTGACCCCGATCCCGACCCGCCCGGCGGCGGCCAGTCGGTCAATTCGGAACACGATGTGCCGCAACAGAATACACCGGAGAACGCCAAGCCGCAGCAGCCGAAGACCAGGCCCAGCGCGCCCCCGTCGAAAACCTTCCGCACCCGCGCGCTGCGGGTCCCGGGTGTGGGGGAGGGGGCGCCCGGACGGCGGTCGCGCGCCCGCAACGCCAGTGGCAGCGTCATCGCCGCCGCCGGCGCGGACGACCCGAGTTGCGCCGGGCATGGACTGCACCTGTTCGCCACCCTGCTCACGGCCGCCGAGCGCGCCGGCGCCGGACCGCTACGGCCGCGGCCGGATGATGTGCGCCGCGCCGTGCGCGAGGGGCGCGAAGGCAATTTGGTGATCTTCGTCGTGGACGCCTCGGGTTCGATGGCCGCGCGCGACCGCATGGCGGCGGTCAGCGGCGCCACGCTGTCGCTGCTGCGCGACGCGTATGAGCGTCGCGACAAGGTTGCCGTGATCACCTTCCGCCAACAGGGGGCCCGGCTGTTGTTGCCGCCGACCTCGTCGGCGCACATCGCCGGGCGGCGACTGGCCCGGTTCGACACGGGTGGCAAGACACCACTGGCCGAAGGGCTGCTGGCCGCGCGTGAGCTGATCGTCCGAGAGAAGGCGCGTGACCGCGCGCGGCGCTCGCTGGTGGTGGTGCTGACCGACGGCCGGGCCACCGCCGGTCCGGATCCCTTGGGCCGCACCCGAACCGCGGCGGCCCGGTTGGCCGCCGAAGGCGCCGCCGCGGTGGTCGTCGACTGCGAGACGTCTTTCGTGCGGCTGGGCCTGGCCGAGCAACTGGCCCGCCAACTCGGCGCGCCGGCCGTCCGGCTCGAGCACCTGCACGCGGATTCCCTGACGCGTGCGGTGCGCGACGCGGCCTGAACCGGAAAGGTAAACGCTGATGCCACAAGGCGTTCCATTGCAGGTTCCCGACGACGGCCTGACCACGCGGGCGCGCCGTCACACGCCGGTGCTGGCCGTGCACACCGGCGCCGGCAAGGGAAAGTCCACGGCGGCATTCGGCATGGCGCTGCGGGCCTGGAATGCCGGAATGTCCGTCGCGGTGTTCCAGTTCGTCAAAAGCGCCAAGTGGAAGGTGGGCGAGGAGGCGGTCTTCGCCCAGCTGGGCCGGCTGCACGACCAGCATCAGGTCGGCGGGCCCGTCGAATGGCACAAGATGGGCGCGGGCTGGTCTTGGACACGTAAGGCGGGCAGCGACGTCGACCACGCGGCGGCGGCGGCCGACGGCTGGGCGGAGATCGCGCGCCGGCTGGCCGATCAGCGTCACGACTTCTACGTCCTGGACGAGTTCACCTATCCGCTCAAGTGGGGTTGGGTGGACGTCGACGAAGTGGTGGGGACGTTGGCCAGCCGGCCCGGACATCAGCACGTGGTCATCACCGGACGCGACGCGCCGCAGCGCCTGATCGACGCGGCCGACCTGGTGACCGAGATGGCCAAGGTCAAGCACCCGATGGACACCGGGCGTAAGGGGCAGAAGGGCATCGAGTGGTGAGTGTTCCCGCCGTCGTCATCGCCGCTCCCGCGTCCGGCAGCGGAAAGACCACGGTGGCAACGGGTTTGATCGGCGCCCTGCGGCGCGCGGGCCACGCCGTGGCGCCGTTCAAGGTCGGCCCGGACTTCATCGACCCCGGCTACCACGGCCTTGCCGCCGGCCGGCCGGGCCGCAACCTCGACCCGATCCTGGTGGGGGAGCACCTGATTGGCCCGCTCTACGCCCACGGTGCGCATGGTGCGGACATCGCCGTGGTCGAAGGAGTGATGGGGCTGTTCGACGGCCGGATCGGGTCCACCGCCACCACCCCCGCGCCGGGATCGACGGCCCACGTCGCCGCGCTGCTGGGCGCGTCCGTGATCCTGGTTGTCGATGCGCGCGGGCAGAGTCAGAGCATCGCCGCCCTGCTGCACGGCTTTTCGACCTACGACACCGCGACCCGCGTCGCCGGTGTGATCCTGAACCGGGTCGGATCGCCGCGGCACGAGCAGGTGCTGCGGCAGGCCTGCGAGCAGGCCGGGGTTGCGGTGCTGGGCGCCATCCCCCGGGTGGCCGAAATAGAGTTGCCGACAAGGTATTTGGGTCTGGTCACGGCCCTGGAGTACGGGAAGCGCGCACGGTTGGCGGTGGCGGCGATGACCGCCCTGGTCGCCCGCCACGTCGATGTGCCGGCCATCGTCGCGGTCGCCGGCGCCCGAGTCGCGCAGCCGCCCTGGGATCCCGTGGCGGCGGTGGGGGAGACGCCCGGAGGGTGCGCCACTGTCGCGGTGGCGGCCGGCAAGGCATTCAGTTTCGGCTACGCCGAACACGCGGAGCTGCTGGCGGCCGCTGGCGCCGACGTCGCCGAATTCGACCCGCTCGCCGACGCCCTGCCCGACGGCACCGACGCGGTGCTGCTGCCCGGCGGTTTTCCCGAACAGTTCACCGCGGAGCTCTCGGCCAATGAGGGGGTGCGCCGGCAGATCAACGAACTGGCCGCCGCCGGGGCGCCGATACACGCCGAGTGCGCCGGGCTGATCTACCTGGTCTCCGAGCTCGACGGCCATCCGATGTGCGGTGTGCTGGCGGGGCAGGCGCAATTCACGCCGCACCTGTCCCTGGCGTATCGCGACGCCGTCGCCGTCGCGGATTCGTCGTTGTACACAGCCGGCCAGCGTGCGGTGGGGCATGAATTCCACCGGACCACAGTCACTTTCACCGGCGACTACCAGCCCGCCTGGATGTACCGGACCCATGATGCCGATCGGCAGGACGGTCCCGTGCGCGACGGCGTCGTGCACGCCGGTGTGCACGCGTCATATCTGCACACCCATCCGGCCGCCGCGCCGGAGGCGGTGGCGCGCTTCGTCGCACACGCGAGCGCCCGGCTTCGCCGCGCTCGCGATCGCCACTAGATCGATGGTGGCGA
>NZ_JCALED010000016.1:0-74067 GCF_059813205.1 Mycobacterium sp. NGS17
CGTCCCGTACCACGCTCGCGTGACGCTCGAGCCCGGTCAGCGGCCGCAGAACTGGGCGTCGCGGCGTTCGACGAACGACTGCACTCCCTCGGCGGCGTCCTGGCTGGCGAAGAGTTCGATGACGGCCGGGCGTAGCCGTTCGATCGCCGCAGCTTCCCCGCGATCGCGCGCCAGATGGGCCGACTCCAGCGTCGCCCGCACACCCAGCGGCGCGGCGCGATCGGCGATGGTGTGCGCGATGTCGCGAGCCCGGGCCAGGCCCGCCGCGGCGTCGTCGGCCACCTCCTGGACCAGTCCGATGCGGTGCGCCTCGGCGGCGTCGAACTCCTCGCCGGTGAGCAGCCAGCGCATCGCGTTGCCCCACCCGGCGGTTCGGGGCAGGCGGATCGTCGCACCGCCGAACGGATAGATCCCGCGCTGCACCTCCAGCTGTGTGAACCGGGTGCCGGTCGCCGCGATGCGGATGTCTGCGGCCAGCAACAACTCGATGCCCAGCGTCATGCACCAGCCGTGCGCCACGGCGACCAGTGGCGTGGTCCAGGTGCCGTCGAGGCGCCAGGGATCGCGGCCATCGTCCGGAAAGGACAGCTCCCCGCTCGCGATCCCCGGGCCGACGTCGACCAGATCCAGACCTGCGGTGAAGTGGTCGCCCTGCGCGAACAGCACGCCGGCCCGCACCGAGGGATCGGACTCCAGCACGCCGTAGGCGCGGGAAAGGTCGGCGAGCATCGCCCGGTCCAACGCGTTGCGTTTGTGCGGTCGGTTCAGCCCGATGAGTAGGACATGGCCGTCGCGCCGCAGCGCCACGGTGTCCAGTTCCGGCAGGGGCGGGGGCTCGGGGCTGCTGACCATCCGCCCAGTGAAGCGGAAATCTATGAATTATGCAATAAGACATAATCTCGGACTTGTTTAGGTGCACGTAAGCGGCGGCCTCGTCCACCAGGCAGAAGATTTTGCGACTTACGTCACACCGCGCCTGAGAAATAGATTAATTTACAAATGTCTTATATGGTTCATAGCATAATCTAGGGCCCTACACAGGCCGGGAGAACATCATGTGGATCATCGAGCTCAACGTCGCCGGCTACCAATTCACCCGCGAGATGCCGGACTTGCGGCGCCGCACATTTCGCTTAACCCCACGCCAAATGCACTGGCCGGCGTTGCGGCATTCGCACGCTGCATGAGTCGGGCCATGGAAGGTACTCGAACGCCGACTATCGGGAAGGCCGCGCCGGACCAAGCCCCGGCGAAACGTGGGGGCACCCGGACGAAAATGTTGGCCAGCGCCGCCGAGGTGATGCGCGAACGAGGAGCCGCGGGCGTCACCATCGACGCCGTGCTCGCCCGCAGCGGCGCCCCACGCGGTTCGGTTTATTACCACTTTCCCGACGGGCGCAACCAGATCCTGACCGAGGCGCTGCGGTACTCCGGTGACTCGATCACGGCCATCATCGACGAGGCCGCCGGCCGGGGCGCCCGGGTGTTGTTGCAGGAATTCGTCGGGTTCTGGGAGCGGCTGCTGACCGAGGGCGGATTCACCGCCGGCTGCCCGGTCGTGGCGGCGGCGATCGGCTGTTCGGACGACGACGGCCCTAAGCTCTCCACCGAGGCCGGCGCGATCCTGGGCCGTTGGTGCACCGCGCTCACCCGCGCATTCGTCAACGACGGCTTCGAGCAGGCCGATGCCGCGTCGCTGGCCGTGATGTCGATCGCCGCGCTGGAGGGCGCCATCGTGCTCTCCCGCTCAACGCGCAATGCGGGCCCGCTACACCAGGTGGGCGAGCAGCTCGAATTCCTGATCAAGGCAAAGGAATTCGTCGCCCGGAACAAGATTTCCGGAAAGCAGGGCGGCTCAGTCGCTGGCCGGTAACGGCTTGACCTCTTTGAGCTGCAGGGCGGTCTGCCCGATGCTCAGGCTTCCCGCACCCGGCTTGGTCACCAGTACCTCGGCACCGGTTTCGTCGACGTAGCGCTTGCCCATCACCGTGCCGCCGGCGAACGCCGGGTCCAGTTCGCCCGACCGCTCGCCACCGACCGGCACCATCGGCGCACCCCCACACCGCAGATCGTCCAGGCTGTCGGAACTTCTGACGACGATCACCTGGGTGTCACAGACCTGGCTGGCGAGACGAGTTCCGTTCTTGATCATTGATTTCCGTCCTTGATCGCTTACTGCTGGGCCGGCGCGGCGCGCAATCCGGTCAGGGTCTGGATGATTTCCCGCCGCAAGACCTTGCCGGTGGCGGTGGTGGGCAGCTCGTCGCGAAACACTACCTCGTCGGGAGTGCGCGATCCGCGCAAACTCTTGCGGACGAAGTCGCGCAATTCTTCGGGGTCGGGCTCCACGCCCGCGGCGGGCACCACCACCGCGACGATCGCCTGCCCCCACTGCGGGTCCTCGACACCAACCACGGCGACGTCACGCACGTGGGGGTGCTCGACCAGGACCTCTTCCAGCTCGGCGGGCGCGATGTTCTCGCCGCCGCGGATGATGGTGTCGTCGCTGCGCCCGCCGATGAACAGGTAGCCCTCGTCGTCGAGCATGGCGATGTCCTTGGTGGGAAACCAGCCGTTTTCGTCGAGCACCGAACCGATCCCGGTGTAGCGGCCCGACACCTGCTCGCCCCGCACAAACAGCTCGCCCGTCGCACCCGGCGGCAGCACATGGCCGGCCTCGTCGCGGATCTGCAGCTCGATGCCGGCGACCGCTCGGCCCACCGATCCCAGCCGGCGGGCGACATCGGGCGTATCCGCCGCCTGCGCCGCGCGATGGTCGTCGGGCGTCAACACCGCGATCGTCGAGCTGGTCTCGGTCAGGCCGTACGCATTGACGAAGCCCACGTCGGGCAGCAGCTCGAGTGCACGGCGGACCAGCGGCAGCCCGACCTTGGAGCCGCCGTAGGCCAGGTTGCGCAACGACGGCAGCTCGATGGCCGTCCCGTCGCCGTTCTCCAGCACGGTGACGATGCGGTCCAGCATGGTCGGCACCACCGTCGCGGTGGTCACCTTCTCGGCGTTGATCAGCCGAACCCATTCCCGCGCATCGAAATTCGGCAGGTACACCATCTTGCGGCCGGCATAGATATTCGACAGCGCGGCGCTGACCCCGGCGATGTGATACGGCGGCACGCAGATCAGGGCGGCGTCGGTGCCGGCGGCCGACCCGAATTCCACCGTGCCGGTGACGTAACTGGTCAGGTTGTTGTGCGAGAGTTCGACGGCCTTGGGCTGCGACGTGGTGCCCGAGGTGAACAGCACGATCGCGACGGAGTCCGGGTCGGGGAACGCGAGGCCTTCAGTGGCCGGTTCGGCGGTGCGCGCGGCCGCCAGGAAATCGTCGGACACCATCATCCGGTCCGACACGTCGCCGACGGCGTCGCGGTAGCGACTGTCGACGATCACCAACGGGTCGGGCAGCCGCTCGATCAGCGCCTGGATCCCCTCGGCGGAGAGCCGGTAATTGATCGGGGTGAAGGTCACCCCGGCGCGCGCCGCGGCGAAGATCAGCACCGGCAGCATCGCGCCGCCGGTGCCCACGTACGCGACGTGCTTGGCATTCGATGCGGCGATCACCCCCGCGCCGCCGTCGGCAAGATCGCTGAGCTGTTGCGTGCTCAGCCGCAGGTCTCCGGACACCACCGCGGTGCGCTCCGCGCTGTCCGACGCGGCCATCTCGAGCAGCAGCGAAATGCTCATCTCGGTCTTTCTCCGGTATCAACACGTTACAAAGCCGGCCAAAAGTGTCATGCCCGTCTGTAGTTTAGATCACGCAACATTCCGCGGACCCGGCACCGGTCGCCCGCTGCATCACCCGGGCGTGGCGGCGCGGCCAGGCGCTCGATGCGCGTGGCCGTCCCGCTGCTGGAACTCGGCGCAGTTGCGCGCTCACAACTATCGCAAGCCTTGCGGCACAACAGCTTTGAACCGCCTGATATCAGGTGCCAGTCCACTTGGGTGGGCGCTTCTCGGCGAACGCGATGGCACCCTCCTTGGCGTCGTTGGAGGAAAACACCGGAGTCAGCAGCTTGTTCTGCTCGGCGAACATCTCGTCGGGGCTCCAGCCCCGGGACTCCACGATGATCCGCTTGGTGGCCGCCACCGCGAGCGGCCCGTTCGCCGCGATCTTTTCGGCCAGCTCGACCGCGGCGTCCAGCGCGGCGCCCGGCTCGGCCAGCACGTTCACCATGCCCAGCGCATGCGCGCGCTCGGCGCTCAGGTTCTCGCCGGTCAGCGCCAGTTCCATGGCGATCGCGGACGGGATGCGCTGCGGCAGCCGCAGCAGCCCGCCGCCACCGGCGACCAGCCCACGCTTGACTTCCGGAATGCCGAACGCGGCGTCCTTCGATGCCACGATCAGGTCGGTGGCCAACGCCAGCTCGGTACCGCCGGCCAGCGCGTAGCCCTCCACCGCGGCGATCAGCGGCTTGACCGGGGGACGCTCGGTGAAGCCCATACCCCGGCCCTCGACGATGGGAAGCTCGCCGCGGGCGAAGGCCTTGAGGTCCATGCCGGCGCAGAACGAACCGCCCGCGCCGGTCAGGATGCCCACCGAGAGGCCGGTCTCGTTGTCGAGCCGATCCACGGCCGCGGCCAGGCCATTGGCCACCGCGGAGTTGACCGCATTCTTGGCCTTGGGCCGGTTGATCGTGATGATGAGGATTCGATCCCGTTGTTCGACCAGAACTTCGGGTTCTTCGGTGCCGGCCTCTTGATTTCCACTGCTCACGGTGCCGCGGCTCCTTACACGGATCGGTGGCTCTGGGATAGCTCCTGTCGGACCGATGGTAACGGTCGGCGGAAATGGCGTTAACAGCCCAAAGAGATTCGGCTTACCGCCAACGCCGAGTCGGCCAGGAATCCGTGTCGATCACGCCGGAGCCATTGCCGCTTCGATGACCGTTAGGTTCTCGGAAAGCCCTGCGGCCCTGCGTATCTCGATGAAGTCGGCGACCATGGCGTCGGAAACCTCGTGCGGGTCCTCGAGCGTGGAGCCGTCCGAGAGCACCGAGATGTTGAGCTGATCGACGTAACTCCACACGGTGATGTTGAGGCCGCTGCCGGCGGTCAACGGGCCCACCGAATAGATCTCGGTGACCAGTGCCCCGCCCACCCGGCCGCGTTCCCGGGGGCCGGGCACGTTGGAGATGTTCAGGTTGAGGATCTTGTTGTGTCCGTCGCGACCGGAGGCCCAGCGGAAGAAGGCCTGGGTGGGCGCCGGTGGCATGTAGGCCGCCCACCTGCTGACCAGCTCCGGCCCCATCAGCTGGTTGCTTTCCTTTGCGGCGATGGCGTTTTCGTGGCAGCACCGCACCCGCTCCAGCGGATCGTCGGAGTTCGTCGGCAGGCCCACCAGTACGCCGGTGAAGCGATTGCCCGAGATCCGTTCGGGCGAGAAGTCGAAACTCATCGGCACCGACGCGAGCAGCGGTTCGGCCTTGCCGTCGTATCGCAACAGCAGGGTGCGAAGGGCGCCGGTCGCCATGGCCAGCACCATGTCGTTGATCGTCGCCCCGAGCCGCTTGCCGGTCTCCTTGACGTCGGCCAGGGCCAGGGTGGCGGTCGCGAACCGCCGTTCCGGGGTGATCTTGTGGTTCATGAAGGTCGGCGGCGGCTCGAACGGCCGCGTCAGTTCCGGGGAGAGTTTGCGGGAGCTGCGGCGCACCCGGCCCAGGCCCTGGGCGGTGTAGCGGAAGGTGTGGGGCAGCGCTCCGACATGGCGCATGTGGTCGGCGAATGCCGATGCCATCAGCTGCCGCGTGGTGGGCGCCGGGTCGCACACGTACGGACCGCCCTCCGGGCCGGGCTGCAGGTCCATGCCCCGGGCCAACAGGTTCGCGGACGCGACGCCGTCGGCCAGCGCGTGATGGATTTTGCCGACGACCGCGATCCGGTTGTTGGCCAAACCCTCCACGAAGTACATCTCCCACAGCGGACGGCTGCGGTCGAGTTGCGTGCTGGCGATCTGCCCGATGGCCTCGTCCAGTTCGCGCCGGCCCCCTGGCGGCGACACCCGCCAGGGGCGGATGTGATAGTCCAGGTCCAGGTCGCAGTTCTCTCGCCACATCGGGTGGTGTAAGTGCAGCGGCACCTCGACGAGCTGGTAGCAGAACGGATCGAGCTTGTTCAGCCGCCCGGCGATGACTTCGCGAAACGTGTCGACGTTCAGCGAGCGGCGGTCGGCGTCCAGCTCGATCACGGCCGCTTTGATGGTGTGCATGTGGACGTTCGGCGTTTCGCTGTACAGGAGTACGGCGTCCCACCCGCTAAGCCTCTTCACCGCTGCCCCTTGCCCATAGAGGGACCATACTCAGCGGCGACGTTCAGATGACCTCTTTTGCCCCGACGCGTGTCTTGGTGCGGTAGATCTGGTTGAGGAACAACGAGGTGACGTGCGCGGCGGCGGCGGCGCGCTCGCCGTCGACGAGGTCATACCCGTGGCCGGCGCCGGGGAATTCGAGGTAGCCGACCATCGAATGCGATACCGCCCGAAGCCGCTCGACGAAGCTGCGTGCCTGTTCGACGGGTATCACCGAGTCTTTGCTGCCGTGAATGACCAGGAAGGGCGGCGCGTTGCGGTGCACACGCGCGATCGGCGATGCGTCGTGAAAGATGTCGGGGCGCCGCGCGATCGACTTCTTCACCACGATGCGCTCCAGGAACTCGACGAACCGTTCGCGCTCCGGCGTCGAGCGATCCTCCCAGTCGTAGCGGCCGTAGATCCCGACGACCGCGTCCACGGAGGTGTTCGCGCCCTCGGGCAGCTTGGCCTGAAACTGCGGATCGTCGGGCGTGAGCCCGGCCAGCGCGCACAGGTGGCCGCCGGCCGAACATCCCGCTATCGCCACGAAATCGCGGTCACCGCCGAACTTGTCGACGTTGGCTCGTGCCCAGGCGATGGCGGTTTTGACGTCGATGATGTGGCGTGGCCAGCGGTGGTGCGGGGCGGCGCGGTAGTTGACCGCCAGGCACACCCAGCCCTGCTCCGCGAGCCGCGACATGAGCGCCGAACCCTGACCCATGCACTTGCCGTGCACCCAGGCGCCGCCCGGCAGGAAGATCAGGACCGGCGCGGGCTGCGCGGGCAGGTCTTGGCGCCGCCAGACGTCGAGCACCTGATCGGGGTGGTCGCCGTAGTGCACGGCGCGGCGGTAGAGATAGCGGCGCTGGCGCAGGCCCGCCCAGATCGGCGGTGTCTTTGCGGCGACGGGCCAGTCCGTCTCGAGATCGGCTGCCGACACGACCCCGCGTAGCGCGGCGAGGGATACCCGTTGCGTGCTTTCGCGGTCGCGGCGGCGTACGTCGCTGATCCCCGGCGTGAACCAGTCCCTGGTCGCCGCGGAGATCGCCTCCGGAGCGTGCCGGGCTCCCCAGACGCCCATGGCGGTCAGGCCACCCAGGGGTTCGAGATGCTTGCCGACCACGGGCAGCGAAGTCCCCGCCACGCTCAACGCCAGCGCATAGTCGCCGGGGCGGGCCCGCAGCAACCATTTCACGCAATTGGTAATGCCCGGTCCAGTCACCGTCATGGAGGGGACTGTACCCCTCACCGCGATTGACAAACTGACGTTTCCGTCGAACGGGCGACGGCAGCGAAAACGCTTTGCCCAGTGCGCACGTTGCAGGCGGTATTTACGCTGCTTGAACCGCCTTTCGCGGTTTTCAGCCTGCGACGCATGTTGCTGTGTACGACACGCTTACCTGACCGTCAGGTCGGCGATCACCCGGCCACCGACCAGGCTGACGCCGGTCAGCGTGAGCCCCACCTGCGCGGCCAGCGCGGCAGCGCTGTCCACCCCGACGGATGCCCAGCGAAACCAGGGGCCGACCTCGCCCGACGCCTCCAGCCGGACCCATCGCGAACAGATCCCGATGGCCTCGGCGTCGAATTCGGCAATGCAACGGCCACCGCGGGCCAGCAGTTCGAAGGCGCGCCGGAGAATTCGCAGCGGATCCCCACCCAGCCCGACATTGCCATCGACCAGCAAAACCGTCTGCCACAGGCCCATTCCCGGCAGCGGCTCGAACACATCGCCCAACAGGGCCGGCGCACCGCCGCGGCCCGCCAGCTGAATCGCGGTCGCAGACCGGTCGATGCCGAGCGCCGGGATGCCCCGCCGGATCAGCCTCGCCACCAATCGGCCCGGGCCGCAGCCCAACTCGATCGTCGGCCCGGTGCACATCTGCGTGACGGCTTCGTCGAAGATTTCGTCGAAGGCGCCACCAGATCCATCACCGGGACATCGCACACCCAACCATTTGTGCGTCGGCAGTGGCCGCAGTTCGCCGTCGTCATGACGGATCCAACATCGCTCGCCGCCGAGTGCCCGATCGTAGAGTTGCCCAAGCATTTCACGTCCCTCGCGTCCTGGCCGATCGGGCGGCGCACCGGCGCTCGGTCCCCCCGAAGGACGTTGCGGCGACGTACCGGCAAACCCCAACAAGCTGACGGCAAGCACGTGCGCCAGCACTGCTCCGATACCCCGATCGTGGCTCGGTTAATCCCCCTCTCTTTCAAGGCCCTTCCTGCGGCTACGTTGCAGCGCCGGGCGTGGTTCACCCACGGCGGCGATCGGCGGCAGACCGGCGTGGCCACCGCGCAACCGATAGCGCCCGAATCATGGCCGCCGGCAGGGCTTTTCGCCGCTGCGAATCCTGTCCAAATCAGCCGAACAGGAATGCGTCCAGCAGCTCGTTGACCCGCGCGGGATCTTCCAGCGCCGCCAGGTGGGCCACCCCGTCGAGCACGGTGAAGCATGCGCCGCCGATGGAGTCGGCCATCGCCCGCGTCTCGCGCACCGGGAAGGTGGCGTCTTCAGCGCCCGCGACCACCAGCACCCGGGCCGTGACGCGACCCAGCAGGGCGTGCTGGTCGGGTCGGGCGGACACCACGCTGCGCACCGCCCAACGGACCGAATCGGTGTTCACCGACTGCACGGCTGCCCGCACCGTCGCCACCACGTCCGGGCGGGTGCGCAGCGTCGTCGGGCCCAAGAAGGCGCGGACGGCCGAGCGGGTCAGCGGCGGCCGGATGCCGCCCAGCAGCCTCGCCACCCGGAGCATGGCAGCGTACTGCACCTGTTGCACGACAGGCGCTTTCGAGGCCGTGCAATTCATCAGCACCGCGCGGTCGACGCGGTCGGGGTAGAGGGCGGCGAAGGTGCCGCCGATCATCCCGCCCCACGAGTTGCCGACGAAATGCGCCCTGTCGATGTTGAGGCCGTCCAGTAGTTCGACGACGCAGCGCGCGCAGTCGGTGAAGCTGAACATCGCGCGCAGCGGCGCACTGCGCCCGTGGCCGGGCGGATCGATCAGCACCAGGCGGTGTGAGTCGCCGAAGCGTGCGGCCTGGCCGGCCCACAGATCGCCAGTCATCAACAGGCTGGGCCACATCAGGACGGCGGGCCCGGTCCCCGCACTCACCTGCACCCGGATCGCCCCGAGAGCCGTATCGACCAACCGCGAAGCCAGCCGGGGATTGTCGACGGTCACGCTGCCTCCTGAAGTCCTAGTGGGTACGGCGGACCACGCATCGCCGTCCCTTGATTTTCCGCGTCGGTGATACTTGTCCGGTGACGAACAACGATGTTCATCCCGACCTGCAGCGATTTGCCCGCTTCGCTCCGCGGCGGCTCGTCAGTCCGCGCACCCTGCCGCTGATGCGGGTGGGGATGGCGTGGCGGGGGCGCCTCGGCAAGCCCGTCGCCGGCGTCGAGGCGATCACGCTCGGTTCCGGGGCCGGCGTCCGGCTGTTCCGGCCCGCGGGGGCCACCGAGGCCACCCCTGCGCTGTTGTGGATCCATGGTGGCGGATACGTGATCGGCACCGCCCAGCAGGACGACCGGCTCTGCAGCCGATTCAGCAGGCGGTTGGGCATCACCGTCGCCTCGGTCGAATACCGCCTGGCGCCCCAACATCCCTATCCCACCCCGCTGGAAGACTGCTATGCGGCACTCACCTGGCTGGCCGGGCTGCCATCGGTGGACCGCTACCGCATCGCCATCGGCGGCGCCAGCGCCGGCGGTGGGCTCGCGGCGGCCCTGGCCCTGCTGGCCCGCGACCGTGCCGAGGTGAACCCGGCGTTCCAGCTGCTGACCTATCCCATGCTCGACGACCGCAGTTCGGCCACCGCGCCCAATGCGAACTACCGGCTGTGGGACAACCGCAGCAACAGGTTCGGCTGGGCGGCCTACCTGGGCGACGCCGACCCGCAGGTGGCCGTCCCCGGCCGCCGCGACGACCTGGGCGGATTGCCGCCGGCCTGGATCGGGGTGGGTACGCATGACCTGTTCCACGACGAAAACCTGGCCTACGCCGAGCGCCTGCGCGCCGCGGGGGTGCCGTGCCAGGTGGAAACCATTCCGGGCGCCTTCCACGGTTTCGACCTGATTTTGCCGAAAGCCCAAGTGTCCCAGCGGTTTTTCGACAGCCAATGCGACAGTCTTCGGGCGGCGTTGGCCCCCGCCGCTTGATCCGCCTCACATCGCGAAGTACACCAGCTCGCCACCGATGATGGTGGCCGCCACCAGCCCCGCGTCCAGGGCCGCCAGCGCCGTAGCCGGCGGCTCGTTGAGCACGCACAGGTCGCCCGGCTGCCCGATCTCCACGGTGCGTGGCCGGCCGGGCTGATCGGCCCTGCCCAGAAACATCGTCAAAGCCTCTCGCGCAGAGACACATTCGCGCGCCCCCAGCACGGCGCCCCGCGGAGTGGTGCGGTGGACCGCGGCGCGCATCGCCGTCCATGGGTCGCCATGGCCGAACGGCATGTCGGTGGACAGCGCGACCGGCACCCTCGCGTAGCGCAGGGAGGCGACGCGCCACAGCTGATCGTGCTCGGCGACGGGGACTTCGGCGAGGTACTGATCGCCGCGCTCGGCGACGAAGTTGGGCTGCGTCACCACCGTGACCCCGAGGTCGGCCAGGTCGGCCAGGTTGTCGTCGGGCACCACGGCGGCGTGTTCGATGCGGTCCTTCGGATGGCCGCCGGCCGCGCGCAGCGCCGCTAGGGCCACCACCAGCTGTGCCGCGGTCACGCAGTGCACCGCGACCGGTTGTCCACTGTCATGTTGGCGCGCAATCCATTCCGTGAGGGCATCGAGGTCGAGGCGGTCGTCGTGCAGGATCTTCTTGCCCGGCGACAGGAAACTCAGCCGGGGCCGGAACTCGCCGCGCTGGTGCGCCGCCGTCAGCGACTCCATGTCGTCGGCATCGAGATCGGGGGTTGCGTCCGTGACGCCGGTGACACCGGTCGCGGTGATCCGGCGGCTCAATTCGGCCAGATCGGTTTCGCGCCGCTGCAGCGCCAGCGACCAGCCCCGGTCGGCGCTGCGCAGCCGCCCATCGGGATGATCGGCCAGGCCGACGCGGCCCAGCGCCTCGGAATTGAGGATCCACAGCGCCCCGCTGCGGTGCTGAATGCGCACCGGCACGTGCGAAACGATGGCGTCGAGGGTGCCCCGATCGAGTTCTCCGGCAACCGAATCGTGGTATCCCACAGCGCGAATCCAGCCGTCGGGTCCCGGGGTGGCGTTCGCGAGCAATTGCGTGAGCTGCGACGCGTTGCTGACCCCCGGCGGCCCGACGAAGAACGAATCGAGCGCCGAGGCCGCAGAACGCACGTGCACATGGTGGTCGTGTAGCCCGGGCAGGACGGCGCCGCCGCCCGCGTACAGCACACCCTCGCCCGCCCGGGGCACCAGACCCTCCCCCGGCGGCGCCATCTCCTCGATCAGCGCGCCCACCCGGATGTCTGTCGTGGTGCCGTCCAGCAGGGTTGCCCGCTGAATCAGCATGACAGCACGCGCCTTTGGCTCACCAAATGGCGCACCGCCGCGTTGTCGGCGCCCGGCCCGGATGCCGGACCCGACGCCGGCGGGGCCGACGGTGCAGACACCGGCGCCGACGACGCCGACGCCTCGACCGGCAGGGCCGCGTAGGTCGCGGCGACCCCGGCCATGGACACGCCGATCAACTCGCCGCCACCGCGGGCCAGGGATTTGGCCACCGCGAGCGTCGCCTCGAGCCCGGTCAACGGGTCGGCGATGGCGTCGCCGCAGAACACCGGCCCGCCGGCGCTGGTGCCGACCAGTCCGCCGGCCACCGCGGTGTCGTCCCCGAATCCCGGCCGGCGGCCGTCATATCCGGTGATCTGCAACCAGATTCGACCCGCGCGTGGGGCGATGTCATCGGGCCCGAGGCCCCGGCGCGCCAGCGCCGCGCGGCGCGAGCCCTCGATGACGACGTCGCTGGCCGCGAGCAGGTCACGCAGTTCGTCGGCCTGGCTGTCGAAATCGGCTTCGTAACAAAGCTTTTGGCCGTTGATCCAATCGAAGAAGGCCGGATGGCCGGCCCGGGTACCGTCTCGGCGGCGCGGGCTTTCGACCTTGACGACGGTCGCTCCGGCGCGGGCCAGCAGCCGCCCGCACAGCGGCCCCGCCCACATCGAGGACAGGTCGGCCACCAGCAGGCCCGGTAACACGCGCGGCGCCGACCGCGGTCCTGTCACGCGTATCCGCGGCGGCGCGGGCGCGGCCTCGCCCAGGCCCGCCACCGGAAGGTCGAGCAGCGCCGCCCGCTCGACGATTTCGGCCACCGGACGGGCCGCCACCCAGCGCCCCAACACCGGCCACGGGTCGGCGTCGACGTCGTCGACCTGCAGCAGGGCCGGGACGGCGGCGAGGTCGTCGGGCCGCGAGAGGGTGAGCGCGCAGCAGCCGTCCCGGGCGGCGAACAGGCGGGTGCCGCCGCCCGGCGACACCCGACCGCGACGAGTCAGCCCCAGCAGTGCGGCCCGCCCGGTCAGCAGGCTCACCGCGTCGACGTCGATACCCAGTCCGCCGCCGATGGCCGTCGCGACCTGGTGCGCGCGGGCCAGCACGCTGGCGCGGGAGAAGTCGGCGGGACCGTCGGGCAGGCCGGTCAAGTAGGCCAGCCCGCTGCTGCCCCAGTTGGTTGCGGCCGAGCTCACGACCCCATTGTGCGCGTGGCGCACGGCGGCCTCAGAACTGCAGCGCGTGAAACCGCCAGTCCAGCACCGGACGGTCCGGTTCTGCGTCGCCGACGGCGTACACCAGCGACCGCAGCCCCAACACGCCGCCGTGATCGGCCGGCTCCGTGGATTCGATGTGCAGCTCGCTGTACAGGGTGTCGCCCTCGTGCACGGGTCCGGTGTGGTCGCAGGACTGCCAGTTCAGCACCGTGACCAGATTGGGCAGCAGCCTGCTCGCCTGCGCCAAAGCCAGCCCGATGGTATGCCCGCCGTACACGAGCCGGCGCCCACCGACTCGCGAATCGTGATGCGTGGCAGCGATATTCAGGGTGAGCCGGGCCAGTTCGGGTGCGCTGCTGACCACGTCGGCGGTGCTGTGCAACACCGAGCCCGCCAAGCCGGCATCGAAGTGCGGCCCGGGCACCTTGTCGCGGAACACCTTTCCGTCCCACTGCGCGGTCGGATCGTGGGCCGGGCCGGGCACGTCGGCGCCGATGGCCGACAGATCGTCGTCGGGCCCGTCCTCCGGCCGCCAATCCGGGCTGGCGGGCAGCATGCCGCAGCGGTAGAAGTCGAGCACCAGCTGATCGGCCTGGTCTATCGTGATCATCCGCAGCGCCGCAAGGCCCGTCGGCGCCCGGCCCGGCTTGGGCGAATTCGCGCGCAGCCCAACCACTTCGGTGCGGGTGTAGAGGGAATCGCCGATCACCGGGAACCGGTGGAACACCAGGTTGCGATAAAACAGGTTGGCCTTGACCCGCTGGGTCACCAACGTCGACTGCCCGATCGCCACGTCGCACACCAGCCCCGGGTGGGCCAGCGGCGCCGGTAGGCCCGTCACCGCGCCGCACAGGTCAGCGTCCAGCGCCAGGCGCAACCGGTCGCCCACGATGGCCTGATGGGCGCCGGCCAGCCCCGACGACAACGTCATCGACGGCGCCCAGTCGAACACCTGCCCAACCGACAGGTCGTCGAAGTAGGGTCCCCCCTCGCGAATCCCCGCATACCCGTCACTCGTCACAACGCCCCATGCTGGCAGGCTGTGGAATCGAGGGTCAACTTCGTGGCGATCGCGAGTGCGGCGAAGCCGGGCGAAGCGGGTCGCCACCATCTGGGCTCGTGGCGATCGCGAGTGCGGCGAAGCCGGGCGAAGCGGGTCGCCACCATCAGGGCTGGAAGGTGATCGCAGGTGAACGACGAAGAAGAGATGCTGGTCGCCACGGTGCGGGCGTTCATCGACCGCGACGTCAAACCGAGCATTCGCGAGGTCGAGCACGCCAACACCTACCCCGAGGCGTGGATCGACCAGATGAAGCGGATCGGCATCTACGGCCTGGCCGTTCCGGAGGAATACGGCGGGTCGCCGGTGTCCATGCCGTGCTACGTGCGGGTCACCGAGGAACTGGCGCGCGGCTGGATGAGCCTGGCCGGTGCGATGGGCGGGCACACCGTTGTCGCCAAACTGCTGACGCTGTTCGGCACCGAGGATCAGAAGCGGACTTACCTGCCGCGGATGGCCAGCGGAGAGGTGCGCGCCACCATGGCGCTGACCGAGCCCGGCGGCGGCTCGGATCTGCAGAACATGACGACCACCGCGCTGCCCGATGCCGACGGGCTGGTGATCAACGGATCCAAGACCTGGATCAGCAACGCGCGCCGTTCCGGACTGATCGCGCTGCTGTGTAAGACCGATCCGGATGCCACACCGCGCCACAAGGGCATCTCGATCGTGCTCGTCGAGCACGGCCCGGGCCTGACGGTGTCGCGGGATCTGCCGAAGCTGGGCTACAAGGGCGTCGAGTCGTGCGAGCTGTCGTTCGACAACTTCCGGACACCCCGCACGGCGCTGCTGGGAGGCGTTGCGGGCGAAGGCTTTTCGCAGATGATGAAGGGACTCGAGACGGGACGTATCCAGGTGGCCTCTCGTGCCCTGGGGGTGGCCACCGCGGCGCTCGAGGACGCGCTGGCTTATGCCCAGCAGCGGGAGAGCTTCGGCCAGCCGATCTGGCAGCACCAGTCGATCGGTAATTACCTGGCCGACATGGCCACCAAACTCACCGCGGCCCGCCAGCTCACCCGGTATGCCGCCGAGCGGTACGACAGTGGCGAACGCTGCGACATGGAAGCCGGCATGGCGAAATTGTTTGCCTCCGAGGTCGCCATGGAGATCGCGCTGAACGCGGTGCGAATACACGGCGGATACGGCTATTCCACCGAATACGACGTCGAACGCTACTTCCGGGACGCACCGTTGATGATCGTCGGCGAAGGCACGAACGAGATCCAGCGAAATGTGATTGCCCGGCAACTGGTGACGCGCGGCGGCGTCTGATCCGGCTCACCAATCTCGCGGCCCGAGAACATAGTTTGGGAGTATATTTACCTGACTCTGAACCAAAGGGAAAGGCAGCCGCCATGAGTTATCCTCCCGTGCCGCCCGGAGGTTCGCCGGAATGGCCAGCGCAGCAACCGGAATGGCAAGGCCAACAACCGGAGTGGCAAGGCCAGCGGCCCGCCGGGTGGCAAGCTCAGTACCCACCGGGATGGCAGGGCCAGCCGCCACCGGCGGGATGGCCGGCGCAGCAGCCGGGAATGCAGGAGCCCGAGAACTATCTGGTCTGGGCGATCCTGTGCACGGTGCTGTGCTGCCTGCCTTTCGGGATCGTGTCGATCGTCTACTCCAACAAGGTGTCCGGGCTGTGGGCCCAGGGCCGGTACGCCGAGGCCTATGAGGCGTCCAACAACGCCAAGAAGTGGGCCATCATCGGTGCGGTCGTGGGCGCCGCCGCCGCGGTGATCGGCGTCGTGCTGTGGTTCGCCATGTTCGCGGCGATCGTCTCTTCCATCCCGTCCACGACCACCACCACCTATTCGGGCTTCTGACCCCAGGCCTCGTCCACCAGCCCCCAGGCCAACGCGGTTTCCGCATCGACGGTGCGACCGGACAATACGAGATACGCTGTGCGCCAACGGCCGATCCGCCGTGTGACGCTGACGGTGCCACCGGCTCCGGGGAGCAGGCCCAACGCCAGCTCGGGTAGCCCGAACATCGCGTCATTGCGGGCGGTGACCCACCCGCAAAACGCCGCCATCTCCAGTCCGCTGCCCATAACCCGCCCGTGCACTTCGGCCCGGCATGCGCGGCCGAGCCTGGTGGCCAGCGCGTCGAGCGCCAGGGCGGGGCTGTGGCGGGTACGCGCCAGGTGCGCACTCGCCGGGTCGGCGAACGTGCCGAACTCGGCCAGGTCCCCACCGCTGCAGAACGACGGACCGTTGCCGCTCAACACGATGCCGGTGACCGACGGGTCCAGCTGAGCCACCGTCAGGGCCTCCAGCAGCGCCGCGCGCGCATCGGTGGAGAACGCGTTGTGCCGCTGCGGCCGGTTGAACGCGATACGCACAACGTCGCCGTCGCGGGTCGCCCGCACCGGGTCGGGGATCTCGGGCATCCGGACCGGGCCCCGCTCGCGTAACCACCGCGCGAACTCCGGGCCGGCCTGCAGGGTCGAGTACGCCAACGACTCCGTCGTCACCCCAGCCAGCGTCGAGCCCCGCGGATCCACCGCGCGCAGCACGTCATCACAGACCCCGCTGGCGTGCGGCCAGCGTTGACAGCGTGCCGTCAGCTCCGCCACGGTCGCCGGCACCGACGCGACGGTGACCACGCGCCGGTCGGCGCAGCGATCCTCGGTCAGCGTGAAAGTCGCTGCGTCGAGCCAGAATTCAGCGTCGGCGATGTCGGTGGCCGAGCCGACGGCGACGATCACCCCGGGCGGCGACGCCGGGCCGTCGTGCGGCGCCTTCGACAGGTCGACCACCCGGAGCATCGGTCACACCGAGTACTTCTCGATCAGCCCGTTCTTGTAGAGCTTGCCCGTGTCGGTGCGCGGCAGCTGTGCTTCGAAGGCGATCGATCGCGGGCACTTGTAGTGCGCCAACCGGTCTCGCAGCCACGCCGTCAACTCCTCGGCGAATCCGTCGGTGGCATCGGCGGCGTCGACGGTCTGCACGGCCGCCACCACGCGCTGGCCCATTTCGTCGTCGGGCACCCCGAACACCGCGGCGTCCAACACCTTCGGGTGGGTGACCAGAAGGTTCTCGGCTTCCTGCGGGTAGATGTTCACTCCGCCGGAGATGATCATGTGGTGCCGCCGGTCGGTCAGGTACAGGTAACCCTCGTCGTCGAGGTAGCCGATGTCCCCGACCGTGGCCCAGCCGTGCTTGTCGCGCGATGAGGCGGTTTTCGCCTCGTCATTGAGGTATTCGAAGGAATAGCCGCCTTCGAAGTAGATCTCGCCGGCCTGCCCGGGTGGCAACTCGTCGCCGTGTTCGTCGAGGATGTGTACGGCGCCGCCCATGGGTTTGCCGACGGAACCCGGGTGCGCCAGCCAGTCCTCGGCCGTGATCAGCGTCGAGCCGTGCGCTTCCGAGGACGCGTAGTACTCGTCGATGATCGGCCCCCACCAGTCGATCATCTGCTTCTTGATCTCCACCGGACACGGGGCCGCCGCGTGCATCACCCGCTGCAGGCTGGACAGGTCGTACGAATGACGCACCCGGTCAGGCAGTTTCAGCATGCGGGTGAACATCGCCGGGACGAACTGGCCATGCGTGACTCGGTGGCGCGCGATGGCGTCCAAGCATCCTTCGGCGTCGAACTTCTCCATCACCACCGTGGTGATGCCGCCGGCCTGCGCGCTCATCGACCACACCGAGGGCGCCGTGTGGTACAGCGGCGCGGGGCTGAGATAGATCGAGTCGGGCGTCATCCAGAAGCCGACGAGTGCGGACATCATGCCGGGCGCGTCGGCCGGTGGCACGTGCGGCAATTCGCGTTTGATGCCCTTGGGCCGGCCGGTGGTGCCCGACGAGTACTGCAGCAGGTCGCCCTCGACTTCGTCATCGATCGGTGTATCGGGCTGCCCGGCAACGCATTCCGGGTAGCGCTCCCAGCCCGGCAGGTCGCCGTCAGCAATCAGCAGCAGCTCGGGTAGCCCGCCCGGCAAATGCTCGCCGAGGCCGGCGAGGGTGTCACGCAGCGCCGCCGAGCCGATGATGGCCTTGGCGCTGCTGTTGTCGATGATGTAGGCGGCCTCTGCCGCGGTCAGGTGCGTGTTGATCGGCACGTAGTACAACCCGCTGCGACGAGCCGCCCACATCACCGCGTGGATGTGCTCGTTGTTCTCCATCAGGATTGCGACGGTGTCGCCTTCGCGCAGGCCCGCGGCGCGGAACCGGTGCGCCAGTCGATTGGCGCGCGCCTCGAGGTCGTCGAAGGTGACGACCGTTCCGGACGGGTACAGGATGACAGCAGGTTTGTCGGCGCCGATGTAGGGGCGGATCTGCATGCGCAAACTGTACCGCCGCGAAACTTGACAGGTGTTAAGTGGGCTCCGGTGCGGGCAGTAGCAGCGCGCTGTCGCCGAATTCATGCCACAGGTAGCCGTGCTCCACTGCCTCCCGATACGCCAGCCCGACCAGCTCGGGGCCGGCGACCGCCTCCAGCAACAGCAGGTGCGAGGCGCCGGCGTCGTGCCAGCCGGTGATCAGGCCGTCGACCACCCGGCACGGCCGGCCAGGGCCGAGCACGAGGTCCGTCCAGCCGTCCACCTGCCGCACCGCGCCGTCCGCGGTGGCCGCGGACTCCAGAGCGCGCGTCACCGTCGTTCCCACCGCGATCACCCGCCCGCCGGTCGTGCGCGTGACGTTCACCAGTCGCGCGGTCGCGGCCGGTACGGCGAAGGGCTCGGGAGTCGGTGGCTCGCCGGCGTCGGCCGACGACACCCCCGCGTGCAGCGTGATCGGTGCGATCGCGATGCCCGCGGAAACCAGGGCGGTGACCAATTCGGTGCTGAAAGGACGGGCCGCGCTGGGCATTTCGGCACTGCCCGGGTGCCGGGCGAACACGGTCTGGTAGTAGCGCAGCGGCCACGGCCGTGGCACGTACGCGTACCGAATGGGCCGGCCGTGGCGGGCCAGATACGACGCGACGTCTCCCTCTACGACGACTCGCGCGGACCACAACCGCGCGCCGCTGATCCCGGGTTGCGGGTAGGAGGCCTCGACGACCAACGCGCCGCCGCCCGGCATGTCGATGCGTTCGCCCGGCCGGACGTCTGGGAGGTGTCCGGCCGCTTCTCCCGCAGGCCGCAGTTCGACCACCCAGACCCTCTCGGCGCGCCGGGTAGAGAAGTGCACTGCGATGGGCCGCCCGTCGCGGCGGCCGTCCACGGCGGCCGGCATGGTGGCGGAGTTATTCACCACCAGCAGATCGCCCGGGCGCAGGTGATCGACGAGGTCGGCGAAGCGGGCATGGCTGACGCCGTCGGGGCGAGCGATCAGTAGCTTGACGCCGTCGCGGGCGACGCCGTGCGCTTCGGGCGGCTCGATGGCATCGGAGTTCGGGGGGCGGTGGAAGCGGGTGTGCGGGGCCGTCAGGGTCATCGCGCCGCTCCGGATGGCGCCAGGTCCGCGGCGCGATAGCGGCCCGCGGGGGGCCGGGTGTCAAGCAATCGCAGTAGCGCCGGCACTTTCGCCTCCGGCTCGGCACGGTCGGAGATGTCCTCGCCCGGGAAGGCGGCCTGGTGCATCTCGGTGCGCATGTCACCCGGGTCGAAGGCGTACGCGGGCACCGTGGGCTTCTCGGCGGCGAGGACGGCCGAGAGCTGGTCGAGTGCGGCCTTCGACGAGCCGTATCCGCCCCAGCCCGGGTACGGTTCGACGGCGGCGTCGGAGGTCAGATTGACGATCGCGCCGCCGTTTTCGGCGAGCGCCGGCAGTGTCGCCTGGATGAGGGCCAGCGGCGCGAACAGGTTCGTCTGGTACACCGTCCACAATTCGCTCGCGGGGTAATCGGCGAGGACCGGTTGCGGGCTGGGCCCCAGCCGACTGGCGTTGTTCACCAACAGGCCAAGCGGCCCGGCGGCTAGCGCGGCCGCCACCACGTCGGCACGGTGCGACGCGTCGGTGACGTCACCGGCCAGCGTGATGAAGTTCGGTGAATTCAGTTCTCGGGCAGTTGATTCCAGTTCGTAGGCGCGTCGGGCATCGCCGACGACCGTCCAACCGCGGTCGAGCAGGGCGGCGGAGACCGCACGTCCGAAGCCGCGCGAGGTGCCGGTGACAATAGCGACGGGTCGCTGTTCGGATTGAGTAATCCCCCCATACTGATAGTTGAAGTAAACTTTAAGTCAAGTCACGAATTCGAGAAGGCCACAATGGATAAGCGAGACTTGTTCACCGTCGGTGAGATAGCGAAGCGCAGCGGCTTCGCGGCATCGGCGATCCGGTTCTATGAGAGTCAGGGGCTGATCACGGCGACCCGGACCGCCGGCGGTCAGCGCCGCTTCGATCGTCAGATGCTGCGACGCCTGGCCTTCATCAAGGCCGCCCGCAACGTCGGCCTGAGCCTGGATGAGGTCGCCGACGCACTCGCCACACTTCCGGACGGGCGCACCCCGACCCGAGCTGATTGGGGCCGGCTGTCCAAAATTTGGCGCGCGCGCCTCGACGATCAGATCGCCGGGTTGATCGCGCTGCGCGACAACCTGGATTCGTGCATCGGCTGCGGCTGCCTGTCACTGAAGCGCTGCGCGATCTCCAATCCGGGCGACCTGGCGGCCAGCTCCGGGGCGGGAGCGGTCTACCTGCCCAGATCGCTACGGCGGCAGGCGATTAGCGGCTGAGGCCTACGTCACCGCGCGGCTTTAACGCGCTTCGGACAGCCGCTGCTTGAGCGCCTCGAACTCGTCGCGCACACCGGTGGGCAGCTTGTCGCCGACGAACTCGAACCACTCCTCGATCAGCGGCAGTTCCTCGCGCCACTCCGCCGGGTTGACGGCGAGCGCCTTGGCCACGTCATCGCCGTCGACGTCCAGGCCGTCCAGGTCCAAATCGTCGGCCGTCGGCACGATGCCGATCGGGGTGTCCTGGCCGCCGGCCTGGTGCTCGATGCGGTCCACGATCCACTTGAGCACCCGGCTGTTCTCGCCGAAGCCCGGCCACAGGAAGCCACCGTCTTCGTCGCGGCGGAACCAGTTGACGAAGAACACCTTCGGCATCTTCGACTCGTCGGAGTTCTTGCCCAGGTCGATCCAGTGCTGGAAGTAGTCACCGACGTGGTAGCCCAGGAACGGCAGCATGGCCATCGGGTCGCGGCGCACGGTGCCGACCTTGCCCTCGGCGGCGGCGGTCTGCTCGCTGCCCATGGTGGCTCCCATGAACACGCCGTGCTGCCAGTCGCGGGCCTGCGTCACCAGCGGCACCGTCGTCTTGCGGCGCGCGCCGAACAGGATGCCGGAGATCGGTACGCCCTGCGGGTCGTCCCACTCCGGCGCCAGGATCGGGCACTGCGACATCGGGGTGCAGTAGCGCGAGTTGGGGTGGGCGGCCTTCTCGCCGGAATCGGGCGTCCAGTCGCGGCCCTTCCAGTCGGTCAGGTGCTCCGGCTCGCCCTCGAGGCCCTCCCACCACACGTCGTTGTCGTCGGTGAGCGCCACGTTGGTGAAGACGGTGTTGCCCCCCTCGATGGTGCGCATCGCGTTGGGGTTGGACTTCCAGTTGGTCCCCGGCGCGACGCCGAAGAAACCGAACTCGGGGTTGACCGCGTACAGGCGGCCGTCCTTGCCGAACCGCATCCAGGCGATGTCGTCGCCGAGGGTCTCGGCGCGCCAGCCCGGGATGGTCGGCTGCAGCATGGCGAGGTTCGTCTTGCCGCACGCTGACGGGAACGCCGCGGCGAAGTAGTAGGCCTTGTTCTCCGGGGAGATGAGCTTGAGGATCAGCATGTGCTCGGCGAGCCAGCCCTCGTCGTGGGCCATCGCCGAGGCGATGCGCAGCGAGTAGCACTTCTTGCCCAGCAGCGCGTTCCCGCCGTAGCCCGAGCCGTAGCTCATGATCTCGCGGGTCTCCGGGAAGTGGGTGATGTACTTGGTGTCGTTGCAGGGCCACGGCACGTCCTGTTGGCCCGGCTCCAGCGGAGCGCCCACCGAGTGCATCGCCTTGACGAAGAATCCGTCGTCGCCGATCTTCTCCAGGGCGGCCTTGCCCATCCGGGTCATCACCTTCATCGAGATGACGACGTACTCGGAGTCGGTGATCTCCACACCCAGCTTGGGGTCGTCGGCGCCCAGCGGGCCCATGCAGAACGGCACCACCCACATGGTGCGGCCGCGCATGCAGCCGCGGTAGAGATCGGTCATGGTGGCCCGCATCTCGGAGGGGTCCATCCAGTTGTTCGTCGGCCCGGCGTCGATCTGGCGCTCGGAACAGATGAAGGTCCGCGACTCCACCCGCGCCACGTCGGACGGGTCGGACAGCGCCAGGTAGGAGTTGGGGTGCTTCTTCTCGTTCAGCTTCGTCAGGGTGCCGGCCTCGACCAGGTGCGTGGCCAGCCGGTTGAACTCCTCGTCGGAGCCGTCAGCGAAAACGACCCGGTCGGGCTGGGTGAGCTCGGCGACCTCCTGCACCCATGACAACAGGCCCGGGTGGTTCGTGGGTGCTGTGTCCAAACCGGGAATGGTCGCTGAGGTCATCGAACTCTCCTGGATTCTTCTGCGTATCGGGCTGGTGTTGCTCGCTATGCTCTCGCCCACACAATTAAGGAATTGGTGGCGTTAACAACAGGTTATCGTGAGGATCTTGTCGGGTGGGTCTCGGGCAGGTATAAGCCTTCTCACAACAACGATTCAGAAGATCCCGACGGGCTGTCATCTTCGCTCCTCGAAGCGGGTTTTCCGGCGTCGTCGTCACCGCCGTCGTCTCCGGAGTGACTTTCGTCTTCTCGTATACCCGGTTCTCCCAGTTCTGCACGTACGACGGCCAGGCCCGCCGCCACCGCGGGCATGTCCCGGTCGCGCGCAGCCGCGGCCCGCGCGGCGGCCAGGGCGTGCTCGCGCAGTTCGGTGTCGATGACGCCCACCGACGCCGACACCTGCGCGTTCTCGGCCTCGTCCTGAGCCAGCAGCGCCCTGCTCAACACCGACTCGACCACCAGCACCCGGGTGGCGACCAGCTCCTCGACGACCGACTGCAGCGAGGACGTGACGCCGCCCGCCCAGCGGTCCAGCAGCGCCCGGTCGTGCAGCAGCGCACGAATGTTGATCACCATGAACGTGAGCCCCACCGAGATCGCCACGCACGCCACAGCCGCGGCGACGGCCAGCGCGGGATTGAGCCGCGAGGCCAGGCCGCTCATCAGCCGGCTCAGTGTCAGCGCCACCCCGAGGCCGAACCCGACGCCCAGCACGATCATCAGCCAGGTTTCGTGTCGGCGCGATTTCAGCGGCGGCGGCGAGATGTCGACTTTTGGCAGCCGCTCGGGCGGCGGTAGCTCCATCGGCAGGCCGACCACCTGCGCCACCTCGGCCAGGCGCGCGTCGGCGCCCTCGCTGACCTCGGCCACCACCGCATCCACCTGATCACGGGTGAGCGCCTCGAAGCCGGACATACCGCGCCGCGACAAACCCGCCGCGTGCTCCTGCAGGTCGGTGCGCACCGCCGCACACCGGTTACGCGCCGAGTGCGACAGGGCGACCCGCGCCTGCTGGATCTGACCGCGCAGCGTGATGGTCCGCTCGCTTTTCGCCTGGCGTTGCTGTTTCAGCGCGGTGCTGCGCTCCTCGCGCAGCGCCTCGACCCGGGCCCGCCGGCCGGACCCCTCGACCTCGCGCTCATGCCTGCGCGCCATCGTTTCAAGCCGAGACTCCCACGCCCGCAACCGGTTCCGGCGCGCGAGATCGGGGGCCTCCAACACCGCCGTGACGGCTTCGACCACGTCGTCGACGTCCGGGTCACCCAGGTCGGGCAGGGCCGCCGCGCCCACCCAGGGCGCCCGGCCGTAGCGGGGCGCGTGCGCGCCGAGCGAGTCTCGGTTGGCGGCGACGATGTCCCGCCAGTTGAGATGCACGTCGATCTTGGACACCACGCCGACGACCGCGTCGGTGTGCTCGGTCGCGGCGTCCAGCAGCGCGCAGTCCGACGGCGTCAGGTTCGCCGCCGCCGACACGACGAACACCACAGCCACCGGTGCCTCGCCGGGACCCAGGTCCGTCGACTCGACGAATTCGCGTTGTGGCAGCCGCTCACGCAGTGCGTCGACCACCGCGCTTACCCCGGCCATCCACGGACCGGTCACCAGCACCGCGTCGCGGCGCTGAATCGCCGGCGGATCCAGCCCGGGGCCGGCCGCCGCGACCAACGCGTCCACGTCGGCGACGGGATCGTGGCTTGTCTCGCCGCTCACCAGGATTCCCCCGGCAGCGACGCGCAGGCCTGGGACCACAGCCGCAGCGACCCCCGGGCGATGTCGGCGCCGCAGGCGCGGTGCAGGTCGCTGGCCGACGCGCGGCTGTAGCGCTGCCACCGCACCGCCCGAGGCAGGTGCGCGGCCGGGTCTCGATGGGCGTCGACGGCCTTCCGGTCGCCCGGCTCCAGGCCGGCCGCCTCGGCCAGGTCCACCGCGGCCGCCATCCTTGCGAGCACGGTCTCGTCGCGGGACAGGAACCCGCCGATGCGCTCACCCAGCCTGCCGCCGCCGGCGGCCAGCGCCTCGAGTTCGGCGACGGCGTCCAGCACCCGCTGGTAGCGCGCCTCGGCGCCCAGCGCGCCGATCCTGGCCACGACGGCCTCGATGCCACTCATCCGGTGCAGCAGGGTCAGCACCTGGGCCGGGGTCCGGCCCTGCCGGAACGCGGCGACCGCCAGCGCGGTGCCGAACAGGTCGAGGGTGTCCAGCAGGCGCCGCCGCACCTCGACCGGAACGGGGACGTCGGCGGACAGGAATCCGGCGAAGGAGCCGGCGAAACACGCGGTGCCGCCGGGGTGCGCGGCGAGCGTGGACAGCGCCGTCCACTGGGTGCTGTCCAGGTCGTCGAGCGCGGCGACCGCGAGCAGGCCGGTCATCGGTTCCATGGGCACGCCGCTCAGCGCCGACAGCTCCACGCACCTCGCGCGCGCGGCGGCGATCGGGCCGTCTCCGCCACGGCCGGACAGCGAGCCCGCCAGGTCGGCCTTGTTCAGCACCGCCAGCACCGGGCGCCCCGCCGCTGCGAGTTGGGCGATCGCCCGGGTGTCCTCGGGCTTGACCACCTCCGTGAGCACGTAGACCACCGCATCCACGCGACCATCCGTCGCCGGGCCGTCGACCGCGATGCCCGCCGCGGGTCCCGCGCCGGACAGGGCGCGGCGCACGGTGCTGCAGCCGACGCCCCGACGGCCGCAAACGGCCACGCGCAACGGGGTGGCGGATCGCGTTGCGATCGCCGTGATGCGCGGGTCGACGTGGCCGGCAGCGAACCGCGCCAGCTCGTCGACGAAAGTTCGGTGTCCTTGTGCCCTCATATCCCGCCTGTTCGGTCTGGATGACCCCCTGCCCGGCCGGCGCAACCGCTAGGCGATGCAGCGCCGGGACCGAGCGGTCCCACCGAATGGTGGCATCCGCGTCACGAAGAAGCGAGCCACCGTTAATCAGTTACCAGTTGAACGCAACTGTTGGGTATCAATCCGGACCAGGGGCGGCTACATCCGGGGTTCATAGGCCACCATGGACAAATGCACGCGCAGCGCGGGGTGGCGATGTCTGCCGACACGTCGACCGGGGACTCCGACCGTCCCGACCAGCGCTATCTCCCGGCAACGGCGTTCCGATCGCGACGCTCGACGCTGTCCGACGCCCAGCGCCAGACCTGGGAGCGACGCTGGCCCGAACTCGGCCTGTCAGTGGCCACCCCCGACGAACCCGACAGCTCCGAGCCCCCGCTGGATACGGCCGCGTGGTTCGGCCGGCAGGCCCCGGTGGTACTCGAAATCGGTTGCGGCAGTGGCATTTCCACCTTGGCGATGGCCAAAGACGAGCCCGATGTCGATGTGGTCGCGGTGGAAATCTACCGCCGCGGGCTGGCGCAACTGCTGTCCGCCATCGACCGCGACCAGGTGAGCAACATCCGGCTGATCCGCGGCAACGCCCTCGATGTCCTGCAACGCCTCATCGCGCCGGGGTCGCTGACCGGGGTTCGCGTCTTCTTTCCCGATCCGTGGCCGAAAGCCCGGCACCACAAACGCCGGTTCCTGCAGCCCGGCACGATTGGCTTGATAGCCGACCGGCTACTCCCTGGTGGTGTCCTGCACGTTGCGACGGACCACGCCGGCTACGCCGAGCACATCGCCGAGGTCGGCGCGGGTGAATCCCGACTGCACCCGGCCGGTCCCGACAGTGCGCTGCCGATCTCGATCGTGCGCCCCAGCACCAAGTACGAGACGAAGGCTCAAGAAGCGGGCAGCGCCGTCACCGAATTCATTTGGCTTAGACGATGAGTAGGCGATGAGTATGAGCCTGACTGAAGAGACCGCGGCGGGAGCGGAGCCCGTCGCGCCGCCGGCGGTGCTGACCGGCGACGAGCTGGCCGACTACGCCCCGCCAGGTGGACGCGTACTGCTGGTGTGGGACGCACCCAACCTCGACATGGGCCTGGGATCGATCCTCGGCCGCCGCCCGACGGCCCTGGAACGCCCGCGGTTCGACGCCCTGGGGCGCTGGCTGTTGTCGCGCACGGCCGAGGTCAGCGCCAGTCGCCCCGGCGTGGTGGTGGAACCCGAGGCCACCGTCTTCACCAACATCGCACCGGGCAGCGCCGACGTCGTCCGGCCCTGGGTGGACGCGCTTCGTAACGTGGGATTCGCGGTGTTCGCCAAGCCGAAGATCGACGAGGACAGCGACGTGGACCGCGACATGCTGGCCCACATCGAACTGCGGCGCACCCAGGGATTGGCGGCGCTGGTGGTGGCCTCCGCCGACGGCCAGGCTTTTCGTCATCCGCTGGAAGACATCGCACGAACCGGGGTCAGCGTCCAGGTGATCGGATTTCGCGAACATGCGAGTTGGGCGCTAGCGTCGGATACCTTGGACTTCGTTGATCTGGAGGATATCGCTGGTGTCTTCCGGGAACCGTTGCCGCGGATCGGCCTAGATTCGCTGCCTGACCAGGGTGCGTGGCTACAGCCGTTCCGGCCGCTCTCCGCGCTGCTGACCGCCCGTGTGTGACACTGGAAAACCTATGCGCGGGTCGTTGACGATCCAGTAAGGAGCTTGCGTGTTCGCCTGGTGGGGTCGAACTGTGTACCGGTACCGGTACATCGTGATCGGGGTCACGGTAGCTCTGTGTCTGCTGGGTGGCGTCTTCGGAGTAAGCCTGGGCAAGCATGTTACACAGAGCGGCTTCTATGACGACGGCAGCCAATCCGTCAAAGCCTCGGTACTGGGCGACCAGACCTACGGCCGCGACCGCACCAGCCACATCGTGGCCACCTTCACCGCTCCCGACGGCAAATCGGCCGACGACCCGGCGTGGCGCGACAAGCTCGTCGGCGAACTCAACAAGTTCAAGACCGACCACCCCGACCAGGTCGTCGGCTGGGCCGGCTGGCTCGCGGCGCCGAACAGCACCAACCCGGTCATCAAGGGGATGGTCAGCGAGGACCGAAAGCACACCTTCGTCAGCATTCCGCTCAAGGGCGACGACGACGACAGCATCCTCAACAACTACAAGGCCATCCAGCCGGATCTGCAGAAGCTCGACGGGGGCACCGTGCAGCTGGCCGGCCTCGAGCCGATCGCCAACGCCCTGACGGGCACCATCGCCACCGACCAGCGCCGCATGGAGGTACTCGCGGTGCCGCTGGTCGCCGTCGTGCTGTTCCTCGTCTTCGGGGGCGCGGTCGCCGCCGGCCTGCCGGCCATCGTGGGCGGCCTGAGCATCGCGGGCTCGCTGGGCATCCTGCGCCTGGTCGCCGTGTTCGGGCCGGTGCACTTCTTCGCCCAGCCGGTGGTCTCGCTGATCGGCCTGGGTATCGCCATCGACTACGGGCTGTTCGTGGTGAGCAGATTCCGCGAGGAGATAGCCGAGGGCTACGACACCGAGGCCGCCGTGCGAAGAACGGTGATGACGGCCGGCCGCACCGTGACGTTCTCGGCGGTGCTGATCATCGCGTCCAGCGCCAGCCTGCTGGTGTTGCCCCAGGGCTTCGTGCATTCGCTGACGTACGCGATCTTCGCCGCGGTGGGCCTGGCGGCGCTGCTGTCGATCACGTTCCTGCCCGCCTGCCTGGGCATCCTCGGCCGCCACGTCGACGCGCTCGGGGTCCGGACCGCATTCCGGGTGCCCTTCCTGCGGAATTGGAAATATTCGCGGGCCTACCTGAACTGGCTGGCCGACCGGTTGCAGAAGACCAAGACCCGTGAAGAGGTCGAGGCCGGCTTCTGGGGCAAGCTCGTCAACTGGGTGATGAAGCGCCCGCTGGCGTTCGCCCTGCCGATCGCCATCGGCATGATCCTGCTGGTCATCCCGCTGGGCAACCTGTCGTTCGGCGGCATGAGCGAGAAATACCTGCCGCCGGACAACCCGGTGCGCATGGCCCAGGAGCACTTCGACAAGCTCTTCCCCGGTTACCGGACCGAGCAGCTGACGGTCGTCATCCAGAGCAGCAACGGCAGCAAGGTCACCGACCAACAGGTCGCCGACATCCGCAACAGGATCTCCTCGATCGGCGGCTTCACCGACAAGCAGTGGGAGGAGCGGGCCTGCCCGACCATCGCCGGCAACCCCTGCGTCGCCGGACCGAACGGGACGACGGTGCCCAAGGACGGCTCGGTGCGGGTGATCCAGAACGGTCTGGTCAACAAGAACGACGCCGCCAAGAAGCTCGCCGAACTTCGCTCGATCAACCCTCCGAAGGGGCTCAACCTGTACGTCGGCGGTACGCCGGCCCTGGAGCAGGACAGCATCCACAGCTTGTTCGACAAGGCTCCGCTGATGCTGGTGCTGCTGCTGGGCGCGACCATGTTGCTGATGTTCCTGGCGTTCGGGTCGGTGGTGTTGCCGATCAAGGCGGCGGTGATGAGCGCGCTGACGTTGGGCTCGACGATGGGCATCCTGACCTGGATTTTCGTCGACGGGCACTTCGCGAACGTGCTGAACTTCACGCCTACCCCCCTGATGGTCGTGGTCATCGCGCTGGTCGTCGCGGTCGGTTTCGGTCTGGCCACCGACTACGAGGTGTTCCTGGTGTCGCGAATGGTCGAGGCGCGCGAGCGCGGCATGTCGACGGCCGAGGCCATCCGGATCGGCACCGCGACCACCGGGCGCCTGATCACGGCCGCCGCACTGGTGCTGGCGGTGGTCGCTGGCTCGTTCGTGTTCTCCGACCTGGTGTTGATGAAGTATCTGGCCTTCGGTCTGATGGCGGCGCTGCTGCTGGACGCCACCGTCGTCCGCATGTTCCTGGTGCCGTCGGTGATGAAGCTGCTCGGCGACGACTGCTGGTGGGCGCCGCGCTGGGCCCGGCGCCTGCAGAACAAGATCGGGCTCGGCGAGATCGACCTGCCCGACGAGCGCAAGCGGCCCACGCTCAACGGCCGGCCCGCGCGGCCGCCGGTCGCCGCAAGCCTGGTCGCGGCCGCACCGCGGCCGCCGCATGACCCCACCCATCCCGGCGCGCTGGAGCCGCCGCGCCCGGCCCGTCCGGGTCCGGCCGAGCCACGGCCCGCGCGGGAACCGTCTTCGGGTGAAACCGCGGGCGGCACCCGCGTCCCCGCCCGCTCCAGCCAGCCCACCGAAGCCAAGACGACGCGCTTCTCCGCGCCGGGCGTGCCCGGGCATGACCGCCCGGCCGAGCCGCGCCCCGCGACCAGCTCCGCACCGCAGCCTGCCCAACGACCGCCGGCGCCGGCCCCGACCGCCCCGCCGTCCGGCGATCAGACGCGGGCCATACCGGTGCCCGGCCACCGGACCGACGACACCAGCGACGCCGCCGAACCCACCACCGCCCTGCCGAAGATGCGCCCGGAGGGCAACGACCCCAACGCGGCCACCGATCAGGCGGACGCGCGCGGGCAGGGCGAGAACGGCGACCCCGCGCGGCAACGCCGGCGTTCCGGCGGCGGCCTGTCCGCGCAAGACCTGCTGCGTCGCGAGGGTCGGCTGTAACCAGGTCTTCGCAACGGCACCGAAAGGACTAGCGGCTCAGCCGGATTCGTCCTTGGGTTTGTCGGGCTCGGCCTGCAAAATCGCGTTCTTTTCGTCCGCTTCCTCGGTCTGCTTCTCGGCTTCGACGGATGGATCGGGTGCCAGCAGCACCTGGATCGCGTTGTTGAGAAAGGCCACCGTCGGCACCGCCAGCAGGGCACCGACGATCCCGGCGATCACTCCTCCGGTGGCAATCGCGAGCACCACCGCGAGCGGGTGAATCGAGACCGCGCGGCCCATCACCAGCGGCTGTAGCAGATGAGCCTCGATCTGGTTGACCGCGATCAGCAGGCCCAGCGTGATCAGGGCGTAGACGAAGCCCTTGGCCAGCAGCGCGACCACCACGGCCACCAGGCCGGAGATCAATGCACCCACCAGCGGGATGAACGCGCCCAGGAAGACCAGCGATGCCAGCGGCAGCGCCAGCGGGATCCCCATGATCGCCAAACCCGTGCCGACCCCCGCCGCGTCGGTCAGGGCCACCAGAAACGTGGCCCGCACGTACCCGATCAGCGACCCGTATCCGGCAGTACCGGCTTCGTGCACCCGGCCGCGCACGTCCGACGGAATGATCTGCACGACGTACTGCCAGATGTTGCGCCCGCCGTAGAGAAAGAAGATCAGCGTGAACAGCACCAGCACCGCCGCCGTGACCAGCTCCGTGACGGTGGCCGCGGTGGAGAGCGCGCCGCTGGTCAGCTTCGCCTGATTGTTGTGCAGCGCCTCGATGGCGGCGTTGCCCACGTTGTCGATCTGTTCGTTGCGCAGATGGGCCGGCCCGTGAGTCAGCCAGCGCCGCGTTGACTCGATGCTGTTCGTCACCTGTTCGGTGAGGCCGGGCAGGCCGTCGATGAATTGCAGGACGACGAACGCCAGAATGCCGCCCAGGATCGCGAAGCCGCCCAGCAACACCAGGGCCACCGCGCCGCCGCGGGGCAGGCCGCGCTTGTCCAGCCAGTCGACCACGGGCACCAAGAGTGCGCTCAGCAGCAGCGCCACCAGGACCGGAACGACGATGACTTCGAGCTTTTTCACCACCCACAACAGCGCGAGCACGGCGATCAGGATGATGAGCAAGCGCCACGCCCAGGCTGCGGTCTTGCGGACAAGGGGTTCGACCGAGGCATCGTCGACGTTTGCTGACATCTGGTCAGCCTATCCGCCGCGGCGCGCGGTCAAACGTAGCCCAAGCCTGGCTCGAGGCTGTCTGCGCGCCTGCTGAGCCGGTAATCGTCGGCACGATCCGGTTACGACCCAAGAACGTCCGAGACACGGTAAGCGATCCGCGGCGATCGCGGCGCCACCTGCACCGTTACCCTAAATCACGTGTCGCACGACGCGCCCGCCCGCAACCTCGACTTGCCGCGCGAAGAAACTTCGCGTGGCAAGTACTGGTGGGTGCGCTGGGTGATCCTGGGCGCGGTAGCCATCGTGCTTGCCGTCGAGGTTTCGCTGGGCTGGGACCAGCTGGCCAAAGCCTGGATGAGCCTGTACGAGGCGAACTGGTTGTGGTTGCTAGCGTCGGTGGCGGCCGCGGCCGCGTCGATGCACAGCTTTGCTCAGATCCAGCGCACGTTGCTCAAGTCGGCTGGCGTGCACGTCAAGCAGTTGCGCTCCGAGGCGGCCTTCTATGCCGCCAACTCACTGAGCACCACGCTGCCCGGCGGGCCCGTCCTGTCGGCGACGTTCCTGTTCCGCCAGCAGCGGCTGTGGGGAGCCTCGACCGTGGTGGCGTCGTGGCAGTTGGTGATGTCGGGCGTACTGCAGGCGGTCGGGTTGGCTTTGCTCGGCCTGGGCGGCGCCTTCCTGCTGGGCGCGAAGAACAACCCGTTCTCGTTGCTGTTCACCCTCGGCGGCTTCGTCGCGCTGCTGCTGCTGGCCCAGGCCGTCGCGTCACGCCCGGAGCTGATCGACGGCATCGGCAGCCGGGTGTTGGCATGGATCAACTCGGTCCGGGGCAGGCCGGCCGACGCCGGCCTGGACAAGTGGCGCGAGACGCTGATGCAGCTGGAATCGGTGAGCCTGGGGCGGCGCGACCTGGGGGTGGCCTTCGGCTGGTCGATGTTCAACTGGATCGCCGACGTCGCCTGCCTGGGCTTCGCCGCGTACGCCGCCGGGGACCACGCCTCGGTTGCCGGGTTGACGGTGGCCTACGCCGCCGCCCGCGCGGTCGGCACCATCCCGCTGATGCCCGGCGGGCTGTTGATCGTCGAGGCGGTGCTCGTGCCCGGCCTGGTGTCCAGCGGGATGTCGCTGCCCAACGCGATCTCGGCGATGCTGATCTACCGGCTGATCAGCTGGTTGCTCATCTCCGCGATCGGCTGGGTGGTGTTCTTCTTCGTGTTCCGCACCGAGAACGTGGCGGAGTCCGACGAGGACCCGATCACGGGTCCACTACCGGTCGTGCCGCCGCAGGGCGACCCCCCGGCCGATCCGACCGAGACCGCGCTGCAGGGGCCGTTGCCGCCCGACCGAAACCCCGAAACCGAGCTCTAGTGGCGATCGCGAGGGCGGCCGCGGCGATCGCAAGCGCGGCGTAGCCGGGCGCGGCGGGTCGCCGCATAGTCCAAGCCGGGCGAAGCGGGTCGCCACCATCGGGACTAGCCGACGGTGTTTCCGCGCGGCGGACCCGGCAGCGGGTTGGTCGCCGCGGGCGGCGCCGCGGCCGGGGCTCCTCCGGTGGTCCCACCCAACGGCGATGCGCCCGCAGGGTTTCCGGGCAGCGCGGGCAGCCCACCGGCCGCGCCCTGCGCCTGTTGCATCAGGCCCATCGCCTGCGGGATCGAGATCGGCAGCTTGCACTGCGTCGACAGGGTGGTCAGCGGCTGCGCGATCGACGTCATGTCACCGGCCACCTTGGGGTTGGCCTCGAAGTAGGACTTCAATCCGTTCACCGACTGCGGCCCGGCCTGCTGCTGCAGCATCGAGGTCATCGTCTGATTGGTCTCCGGATGCGAATCCAGGTAATCACCCATCGACTTGGAGACCGAGCCGATCGTCCGGGCGACCTCACTGGCCGCGCACGGGTCATTGGCGCCCGTCGCCGGTGCTCCGGCGAGCACCGCGAAGGCGACCGCGGGCACCGTGGCGGCGATCAGCCCGGCGAAGATTCTGCGACCCCGTCCAGCGGTGGCTCTCGTCATCGATAACTCCTTAAGAGTTTGCGGCGGATCGCCGGATCGGCGCCGCGCAAACGACTGCAACAGACGGCCCCACTGAGCGCGGGCATCCCCGTGAACCCCGGGGACCGCCTGGCGGGCCATTCGACATCCTGCCACCGCCGGTATCACCGCTGCCAGTTCGGACGGAGCGTGTGACCGAAATCCCGCTTTGGTCACCACTTCACAACGTCTTCGCAGCGTCTTGGCAACAACGCCGTCGCCGCAGCTCAGGAACTAGATAAGCCACATATTCCACAGCCCGCTGCGGTATCGTCGCGAGCACGCGCTACGCGAGAACCGGGGAGCGACAAAATCCAGCAGTTAATGATCCGCCTCAGCCGCAGCCTGCGTAAGTACCGCTGGTTGGTCTTCACAGGCTGGTTGCTGGCATTGGTTCCGGCGGTGTACCTGGCGCTGACGCAGTCGGGCAACCTCACCGGCGGTGGGTTCGACGTCGCCGGATCGCAATCGCTGGCGGTCCATGACCAGCTCGAGGAGCTGTACCACGACCAGGGTGGGTCGTCGCTGGCGCTGGTAGCCGCGCCCCGGCCCGACGCCAGCTACCAGGACATGAACGACGCCGTCGCCCAGCTGCGACAGATCGCCGGCGGCATCCCCGGCACCGCCGAAATCCCCAACCCGACCCAGCGGCCGCCGCAGCCCGACCGCCCGTACGTGCTGTCGGTGCGGCTGGATTCCCGCAACACGAGCGACATCGCCAAGCAGCTCCGCACCAAGGTCGGCATCAAGGGCGATCAGCCCGGCCAGACCGCGAACGGCCGCGTGCGGCTCTATGTCATCGGGCAGGGCGCGCTGTCCGCCGCCGCCGCGGCCAACACCAAACACGACATCGCCGCGGCCGAAAAGTGGAACCTGCCGGTCATTTTGATCGTGCTGCTCGCGGTGTTCGGTTCGCTGGCCGCCGCGGCCATTCCGCTTGCCTTGGGGATCTGCACAGTCGTGGTCACCATGGGCCTGGTCTATCTGCTGTCCGCCTACACCACCATGTCGGTGTTCGTGACCTCGACGGTGTCCATGTTCGGGATCGCGCTCGCCGTCGACTACTCACTGTTCATCTTGATGCGGTTCCGGGAGGAGCTGCGGACCGGGCGCCAGCCCCGCGAAGCCGTCGACGCCGCGATGGCGACCTCCGGTCTGGCGGTGGTGCTGTCGGGCATGACGGTCGTGGCCTCCTTGACCGGGATCTACGTGATCAATACCCCCGCCCTGAAGTCGATGGCCACGGGCGCCATCCTGGCCGTCGCGGTCGCCATGTTGACCTCGACCACTTTGACGCCGGCCGCGCTGGCGACGTTCGGCCGCGCGGCCGCCAAACGGTCGGGCTTCCTGCACTGGTCGCGACGGCCCGAGAGCACGCAGTCGCGGTTCTGGAACCGCTGGATCGGCTGGGTGATGCGCCGGCCGTGGATGTCCGCACTGGCGGCGTCGCTGGTGCTGCTCGTGATGGCCGCGCCGGCGTCCTCGATGGTGCTGGGCAACAGCCTGTTGCGCCAGTTCGACTCGTCGCACGAAATTCGCGCCGGCGTCGGCGCCGCGGCCCAGGCCCTCGGTCCCGGCGCGCTGGGCCCGATCCGCGTGCTGATCAACTTCCCCGAGGGCGGCGCCGCCTCCCCCGAACACAGCCACACCGTCGGCGCGATCCGCCAGCGGATGTCGCAGGCCCCCAACATCGTCTCGGTGTCGCCTCCGCAGTTCGCCGAGGACAACGGCAGCGCGCTGCTGTCCGCGGTGTTGTCGGTGGATCCCGAGGACATGAAGGCCCGCGAGACCGTTGGCTGGATGCGTGCGCAGTTGCCCAAGATCCCCGAAGTGGGCACCGCGCGCGTCGACGTCGGCGGCCCCACGGCGCTGATCAAGGACTTCGACGACCAGGTGTCCAAGACCGAGCCGCTGGTGCTGGGCATCGTGGCGCTGATCGCGTTCGTGATGCTGCTGGTGTCGGTTCACTCGGTGTTCCTGGCGCTCAAGGGCGTCCTGATGACGCTGCTGTCGGTCGCCGCCGCCTACGGCAGCCTGGTGATGGTCTTCCAGTGGGGGTGGCTGAAGGACCTCGGCTTCGCCCAGATCAGCTCGATCGACAGCACCGTTCCCCCGCTGGTGCTCGCGATGACCTTCGGGTTGTCGATGGATTACGAGATCTTCCTGCTCACCCGCATCCGGGAGCGCTTCCTGCATTCCGGCAACACCCGCGATGCGGTGGCCTACGGCGTCAGCACCAGCGCCCGGACCATCACCAGCGCGGCGCTGATCATGATCGCGGTATTCGTCGGGTTCGCGTTCGCCGGCATGCCGCTGGTGGCGGAGATCGGCGTGGCGTGCGCGGTCGCCATCGCGGTGGACGCCACCGTGGTGCGGCTGGTGATGGTGCCGGCGTTGATGGCGATGTTCGCCCAGTGGAACTGGTGGCTGCCGCCGTGGCTGTCCCGCGTGCTGCCGTCGGTGGACTTCGACCGGCCGCTGCCCGAGGTCGACCTCGGCGACGTCGTCGTCATCCCCGACGACATCTCGGCGCTGGTGGCCCCGAGCGCCGACCTGCGGATGGTGGTCAAGTCGGCCGCCAAGCTCAAACACCTGGCGCCCGACGCGATCTGCGTGGCCGATCCGCTGGCCTTCACCGGTTGTGGCCGCACCGCGCAGGCGGCGCTGGGCCCCGACGAGGATCGGTCCCGTGGTCTTGGACCCGGGCAGATCCCCCACCAGGTCGCCCTGGGTGAGGAGAAGGTCAGCGTCGGCGTGGCGGCCGACAGGAAGCCGGGCGCCAACGGCCACACCAACGGCTCCCTGGCGGCCAAGAAGCTGGTCAACGGCCTGACCTCGCGCAACGGCATCGCCAAGGCCATCACGGGCAGGCCCGTTCACCCGGTGACGTTGTGGCGGGGACGCCTGTCGGTCGCGATCGACGCGCTGGAAAGCGACACCGGCGCAGCCGTCGACGACGGGCCGAGATACGAGCGGCGCAGCCCGGTGGAGACCACCAACGTGCAGTTGCCCACCGGCGACCGGTTGCTGGTCCCGACCGGTGCGGAGACGCTGCGGCTGAAGGGCTACCTGATCATGCGCCGTAACAGCCGGCGCGATTACGCCGACTTTGCAGACATGGTCGATACGTTGGAGCCCGAGACCGCCGCGGTGGTGCTGGCCGGAATGGACAGGTACTACTGTTGTAAATCATCCAGGGAGCAGTGGATCGCCACCCAGCTGGTCCGTCGACTCGCAGATCCCGACCCTTGCGACTACCCGGAAGACCAGGGATCGGAAGCCGAGGCCGACTCGGACTGGGAGGGAATCAGGCAACGCTGCATGTCCGTGGCCGTAGCGATGCTGGAGGAGGCGAGGTGACGTTGGCACCCGACCGACGCCCCGCGCCGCCGCCCCGCCGGCCGGCCCCGGCACAACGTCAACCCGGCAACGGACCGTCCGGGTCGCTCCAGGACACCGAACAGCCCGTGGAGTTCTGGCCGACCGCGGCCATCCGTTCCGCCCTGCAGGGCGGTGACATCGCGACGTGGAAGCGCATCGCCGGTGCGCTGAAGCGGGACCCGTACGGGCGGACCGCCCGACAGGTCGAAGAGGTCCTCGAGGGCACCCGGCCGTACGGCATCGCCAAGGCGCTGTGGGAGGTGCTCGAGCGTGCCCGCACCCACCTGGAGGCCAACGAGCGCGCCGAGGTGGCGCGTCACGTCGGGCTCCTGATCGACCGCTCGGGTCTGGCCCCGCAGGAGTTCGCGTCGCGCATCGGGGTCACTGCCGAGGAGCTGGACGGCTATCTCGACGGCAGCACCAGCCCGACGGCCGCCCTGATGATCCGGATCCGGCGGTTGTCGGATCGGTTCGTCAAGGTGAAGTCCGCTCGCTCAGCCGAAGCGAACTGACCCGCTATCTGACCGGCTGCACATCGGCGACCAGCCAGTCGCTGCCCCGCTTGGTCAGCGTCACCCGTAGCGCCGGCGCCGCCTGACTCGGCGGTTGGCCCGGGGTGTTCTGAGTGACCCGCAGGACCACCGCCACACTGGCCGCCGACGGCCCCAGGGCCTCGACTCCGGCCGACACCGTGGTGGCTTGCGCGGTGACATTGTGCTGGGCCAGCTCGGTGCTGGACTTCGTGTACTGCTCCTTGAAGGCGGCCGCGTGCTCGGGGACGATCATCGCCGTCGCCCGGTCGATGGAGCCGGTCGGGGCGGTGGGGCTGAACGATGCCATCGCCTCCGCCATGCCGGTCGCGATCTGAACCACTTGGTGGGAGTCGTCGGTGAAGTCGTTGTCCGCCTCGGTCCAGTGCGTGTAGCCGGTCGCGACGGCCGCGCCCAGGGCGGCCGTGCACAGCAGGACGACCGCCAACCGCAGCCCGGGCGCGTCGTCGTCGGTGCCGAGGCTGACCGAATCGCGGCGCAACAACCAGAAATTGATCGCCACGCCTTCGACGATCAGCAGGATCAGCACCGAGCACGCCGACACCCACCACAGCGGCCAGCCGAGCACCAGCCCGATGGCCAGCAGGGCCGCGATCGCGGCCAGCGGCGCCAAGATGTCGAAGGCGGCCAGCCGCCAGATGTTTCTCATTTGATCGACGCCAATCCGGAGATCATCTGCTTGCCGTCCACGTCGGAGACGTCCAGCCGCAGACTCCAGTGCACGGTCTGCGGTTTGGCTCCGACGTTTTCGCTGACCGACGTGGCGATCAGTATCACCGAGTCGGTTCGACTCGCGAACGGCGGCAGCTTGGTGGTGACGATCTCTCTTGGAGGCCTCGCGCCCGCCGGCTGGGTGTCCAGGTCGTGGTGCACGGTTTCGATCGCCACCGCGTCGATCCGGCCGGCGCTCTTCGACTGCAGCTTCTCCACGACCGCCTTGTATGGCTGCACGGCGGCATCGAAGTCGGTGTTGAGTTCGCCGACCGTCCCGTCGTGCAGCCGTTGCAGGCTGGCATCCACGTTTCCGCTGTTCATGTTGATCAACACGTCCGCCCAGTCCGCGGCGGTCTGCATGGCGCGGCTCAGGTAGCCGCGCTCGGCAATCTGGTCGCGGTGATCGGACCAGATGACGTAGCCGAGCACGACCGCGGCGACCGACAGCACACCGAGAACCGCCGACGCGATGCCGTAATGCGAAAACATTTCGGCTCTTTCGGATTCGTCTGCCACGTCGCTGGAGTCGTTCGAGTCCTCGTCTGGGTCGACGTCAACGGAATCTTCTTGCTCGGTTCGCTCGCCGTCGGACATGGCCCGATCGTCGCACCCGGAAAAGATGGAAGGATGGCGGGGTGACGAATACGGCCATCCGCTCGGGCATCGACCTGAGCTTTGTCGACGAAAGCATCCGCCCCCAAGACGACCTGTTCGGTCACGTCAACGGCCGCTGGCTGGCCGAATACGAGATACCCGCAGACCGGGCGACCGACGGCGCCTTCCGCCAGCTCTACGACCGCGCCGAAGAACAGGTGCGCGACCTGATCGTGGAGGCCAGCCAGCAGGGTTCGGCCGCCACGGACGACGACGCGCAGCGCATCGGCGACCTGTATGCCAGCTTCCTCGACGAGGACACCGTGCAGCGCCGCGGCGTGCGGCCGCTGCGCGACGAGATGTCCGTGATCGACGACGCCGCCGATGCCGACGCGCTGGCCCGGGCCATCGGCGCGCTGCAGCGCACCGGCGCGGGCGGCGGCGTCGGGGTGTACGTGGACACCGACGCCAAGAACTCGGCCCGCTACCTGGTGCATTTCACCCAGTCCGGCCTCGGGCTGCCCGACGAGTCCTACTACCGCGAAGAGCGGCACCTCCAGGTGCTGGAGGCCTATCCGGCGCACATCGCGCGGATGTTCGCCCTGGTGTTCGGCGGGGACCCGGCCGACCACGTCCAAACCGCCGAACGCATCGTCGCGCTGGAGGGCAAGCTCGCCGAGGCGCATTGGGATGTGGTCAAGCGCCGCGACGCCGAGCTCAGCTACAACCTGCGCACGTTCGCGCAACTGCGTGACGAGTCGGTGGGCTTCGACTGGGCGGGCTGGGCCGCCGCGCTGGGTGCGAGCCCCGAGTCGCTGGCGGAAGTGATTGTGCGCCAACCCGATTACCTGCGCACCTTCGCCGAGCTGTGGCGCAACGAGGACCTCGAGGTGTGGAAGAGCTGGGCGCGGTGGCGGCTGATCCGCGCACGGGCCTCCTGGCTGACCGACGAGCTGGTGTCCGCGGACTTCGACTTCTACGGCCGGCTGCTGACCGGCGCCGAGCAGATCCGGGAGCGATGGAAGCGTGCGGTGTCGCTGGTGGAGAACCTGATGGGCGACGCCGTCGGAAAGCTGTATGTGCAGCGGCATTTCCCGCCCGGGGCGAAGGCCCGCATCGACGAGCTGGTCGCCAACCTGCGTGCGGCGTACCGGATGAGCATCAGCGACCTGGACTGGATGACGCCGCAGACCCGGGAGCGGGCGCTGGCCAAGCTGGAGAAGTTCACCGCCAAGGTCGGCTATCCGGCCAAGTGGCGCGACTACTCCACGCTGGTGATCGAGCGCGACGACCTGTACGGCAACTACCTGCGCGGGTACGCGGTCAACCACGATCGTGAGCTGGCCAAGCTGGGCGGGCCGGTGGACAGGGACGAGTGGTTCATGACGCCGCAGACGGTCAACGCGTACTACAACCCCGGGATGAACGAAATCGTCTTCCCGGCAGCGATTCTGCAGCCGCCGTTCTTCGACCCCGAGGCCGACGACGCGGCCAACTACGGCGGGATCGGCGCGGTGATCGGGCACGAGATCGGGCACGGCTTCGACGACCAGGGGGCCAAATACGACGGTGACGGAAACCTGGTCGACTGGTGGACGGATGCCGACCGGACCGAATTCGGTTCCCGCACAAAGGCTCTCATCGAGCAGTACGACGCTTACACTCCGCGGGGCCTGGACGGCGACCACCACGTCAACGGCGCTTTCACCGTCGGGGAGAACATCGGCGACCTGGGTGGCTTGTCGATCGCGCTGCTGGCCTACCAGTTGTCGCTGAACGGCCGGCCCGCCCCGGTGATCGACGGCCTGACCGGCGTGCAGCGCGTGTTCTACGGATGGGCCCAGGTGTGGCGCACCAAATCCCGTGAGGCGGAGGCGATCCGGCGCCTGGCGGTGGATCCGCACTCGCCGCCGGAGTTCCGGTGCAACGGCGTGCTGCGCAACATGGATGCCTTTTACGACGCCTTCGACGGCGCCGACGCCGGCGCGCTGTTTTTGGAGCCGGGCAGCCGGGTCAAGATCTGGAACTGACGCTCACGGCCTCGATCCGCGCGGGCACGTGCTTGTGCCACGGCGTGCCGGCGTAGGGGTCGCGCCACCCGGTCGACGTGAGTACGTTCGGGGCCACACCCGGAGTGACGGTGCGCCCCTCGGCGTCGCGGTAGTCGAGCCCAAAACCGTTGGGCAGGGCGGCATGACCGGCCATCATCGTCTCGGTGATCTCCACGGTGGCCTCGGCGCTACCGGCCGCTGTGCTGATGCGCGCCCGGCACCCCTGCGCCAGACCGAGCATCTGGGCGTCCTCGACGCTGATCCGCAGTGCGCCGTCGGTGTCGCGTTTGCGCCAGGTCGGGTCGCGGAAGATGTCATTCGCGGTGTAGGCGCGCCGCTCCCCCACCGACAGCACGATCGGGAATTCAGGGGTGGTGAGCCGGGACGGGGTGCGGGACAGCGTCTTCAATTCGTCGAGCATGGACGGAATCTCCAGCGCGATCTTGTGATCGGCGTGACCGATCAGCGCGAAGTCGTCCTCGTAGTTGTGCACGGTGAAGGTCACCCCTGACGGGGTGGCCAGGATCGCGTCGAACAGGGCGTTGCCGTCGGCGTGCCCGGCGCGCCGCACCGCATCCGGATAGCTCAGTGCGGTTTTCTGGGCAAGCCCCCACAGGGCGGCCGCGCCGCGCAGCCCCTCGGGCAGTGTCGGCCCGAGCGTTTCGTACAGCACATACGGCAGCAGTTGCGCCACAGTGGGATTGGTCGCGGCGGCACCGAGGAACGTTTCGGTGTATGCCTGCCGGCCATGTCGGGCCGCTTCGTGCAGCGGCCGCAGATCCGCGTCGTCCACGACGCCGAGCGCACGGACCAACCGCGCCCAGATCTCGGGTTCGTCCAGGGTTCCCGGCAGGGGCTCCATCAACGCACGGCGCAGCTGGAAGGTATTGCGCGGGAATTCGAGGTTGAAGAAGGTGGCCTCCGGCTTCTCGAACTGGGACGCCGCGGGCAGCACATAATGCGCGAGCCTTGCCGTCTCGGTCATCGCGACGTCGATCACCACCATCAGTTCCAGCGCCTGAAAAGCCTCCCGGCAGGCGGCCGAATTGGCCAGCGAGTGAGCGGGATTGCTGCTTTCCACGATCATGGCCCGGAACCGGTCGGGATGGTCGGTCAGGATTTCCTCGGGCACCACATTGCTGGGCACCAGTCCGCTGATGATCGGGGCGCCGGTGACGGGGGTACGGCCGGAGAACTGGCCGAACAATGGGGCGAACGACGAATGCAGGTGCTGGCCACCCTTTTTCGCGAAGTTGCCGGTGAGGATCCAGAGCAACTTGTTCAGATAGGAGCACAGGGTGCTGTTGGGTGCCTGCTGCACGCCAAGGTCTTCGAACACCGAGACGCTGGCGGCCGTGCCGATGCGCCGCGCCGCTGCGCGCAGCAGTTCCTGGTCCACCCCGCACTGCTCGGCGTAGTCGGCCACCGACACCTCGCGCAGCGCCGCGCGCACGGCATCCGCGCCGCGCACATGCTCGGCGAGAAATGTTTCGTTGCAAAGGTTTTCCTGCACCAGGATGGCGGCCAGCGCGGCCAGACACCATGCGTCGGTGCCGGGTCGGACCCGCAGGTGGAAGTCGGACATCTTGGCGGTGTCGGTGACCACGGGATCGATGACGATCATCGAACGGGCCGGATCCTTGGCGATCTCGTTGAGCACCACCCGGGCCCGCGGAAAGCTCTGCGACATCCACGGGTTCTTGCCGACGAACACCGCGACCTCGGCGTGTTCGAACTCGCCCCTGGTGTGGCCGCCGTAGAGGTGTCCGTCGATCCAGGCCTCACCGGTCTTCTCCTGCGCCAGCGCATTCGAGCGGTAGCGCGAACCCAGCGCCTTCAAGAAGGCGCCGCTGTAGGCCCCGCCCAGGTGGTTGCCCTGGCCGCCGCCGCCGTAGTAGAAGATCTTGTCGCCGCCGTAGCTGTCGCGAATGCGCTTGAATCCCTCGGCGATCTCCACGATCGCCGTGTCCCAATCGATCTCCTCGTAGCTGCCGTCCGCGCGGCGGCGCAGTGGTGAGGTCAGCCGGGCGCCGCTGTTCTGGTAGTGGTCCAGCCGCAGCGCCTTATTGCAGGTATAGCCCTGCGAGGCCGGGTGCGCCTTATCGCCGCGGATGCGGGCCAGCCGGCGGTCTTCGACTTGGACGACGATGCCGCAGTTGCATTCGCACAGGATGCACGCGCTGGATTGCCATTCACCGGTCATCGCGGATTTCCTTTCCCTGGCCCCGCAGGGGGCGATGCCGCCAGCAGCAGATCGCGCAGCTGGCGGTGGACGACGTCGAGGGGCGTCAGGTCACGACGAACCCGCGCCAGCACGATCGCGCCCTCGAGGGAGGTGGTCGCGAGGATCGCCAGTTCGCGTGCCCGCTCCGGCGGAATCCCGTCCGCGATGAACCGCGTGGCGATCAAATCCGTCCATCGGTCGAAGACCGCGGCGGCGCGCTCGATCACCATGCGTTCGGCGTCGTGCTGCTCGCCCGCTTCGACGGAGACCGCCACGATGGGGCAGCCGGCGCGGAAGTCGCTGTCGAGTAGCTGCCGGCGGTACTTGTCGATCAACGTGTCCAGCAGTTGCGGGCCATCGTCGGCGCCGGCGATCACGGCGGCGACGTGCTCACCCGCATAGTCGACCGCCTCGCAGAGCAATTGCGTGCGGCCGCCGGGGAAGTAGTGGTAGGCCGAGCCCCGCGGCGCGCCGCTGTGCTCGAGCACGTCGGAGATCGCGGTGGCGCGCGCGCCCCGCTCCCGGATAAGCAGCGCGGCGGAGACGACCATCCGCTCGCGTGGACTACGCATCGCAGCTCCTCAGCGGTCTCGGCGTATGTATGATGCTATACATAATCGCCGCGGCCGCGAAAGACCCGCGCACACACGTCCTTAACGCCAAGACGCAAAATCGCCCATTTCCGAGGGAAATGGGCGATTCTGCGCTGTCGCGAAGGGTCTAGTTCATCCAGTCGGCGGAGCCGTCGTTCTTCTTGTACGAGCCGCCGCTGGAGTTCTTCACCACGATGGGATCACCCGGACCGAAGTTGTCGAAGAACCACTTCGCGTTGCTGGGGCTGATGTTGATGCAGCCGTGGCTGACGTCGCGCTTGCCCTGGTCGTCGACCGACCACGGCGCGCTGTGCACGTAGTCGCCGACGTTGTCGAAGCGCACCGCGTCCTCAACCGTCACCTTGTAGCCATACGTCGAGCTCACCGGCACCCCGTAGGTCGAGGAGTCCATCACCACCGAGGCCTTCTTGTCCTGCACGTAGTAGGTGCCGTTGGGGGTCTGGTGGTTGCCCGACGTCATGCCCATCGACATCGGGAAGGTCTTCTCCACGGTGCCGTTGCGGGTGATGGTCAGCTGGTGAGTGGCGTCGTCGGCCGTGGCGATCAGCGTGTCACCGGTCTGGAAGGTGGACACGGTGCCGCCGGCGTCGACGGTCACCGCGGTGTGCGCGGGCCAGAAGTTGATCGGGCGCCAGCGCAGCTGGGTCGGGGTCATCCAGTAGAACTTGCCCGGCACCGGCGGAACCGACGAGACGTGCACGGCGCCGATCGCCGCGTCGGCGTTCTCGACCGTTCCGGGGAAGTTGATGATGATCGGCTGGCCCACACCCACCGTCGAGCCGCTCTTGGGGACGAACGACGGCGGCCCGAACGGCGCCGTGCCGGTGAACGGCGTGGCGTTCTGCCCCTCGGCCGACGTCGCTGCGGGCTGGGCGTTGGGCGGAGCCCACGGCGCCGGCGGCGCCAGCGGGTTGGGCGGCGGCGGGGCCGCCAGCGGGTCAGCCGGAGGCGGGGGCGCCAACGGATCGGGCGGCGGGGGCGGCCCGGGCGGAGCGGCGACGGCACCCGGGTCAGCGGGTGCCGGGTCCGGATCCGCCGATGCGGGAGCCGCACTCAGCACCAGCGCCAAGCCCACGACGGACGCCAAACCGGTTGTGCTCAGAGCGGCGAAAAGGCCCTTCCTCGTCCCGGCCCTCGTCCAGCCTGACATACGCATTACCTCCACTCGGTGTTCTCGACACAGTGTGGCATAGCAGCCACGCCAGCTACCGTCACCGACGGATTGCCGCGACACTAAAGGAGTGCGTTCACGCACTTGACCTGCGCGGCTATGAATCGGGTGAGCTTGTCGGAGCAACGTCCAGCATCCGCCGGTTGGCCGCGATGCCGGCCAGCGCGACGGCCATCAGCGCTGCCGAAGCCGTCAGCATCATCGTGACGCTGCGCTCGTACAGCAGGCCGCCGACCAGTGAGCCGGCCATGATGCCGACCTGGAACGCGGTGACGTAGAACCCCGACGCCCCGTCGGGGTCGTCGGCCCCGTTGCGCATCGCGGCGGATTGCATCATCGGCGAGACCGCGGTGGCCATCGCCCCCCACAGCACGATGGCGGCGGTTCCGATCAGCGCTGTGGCCACGCCGGCCCGGCCACCGAACGCCAGCCCGGTCAGCGCCACGAAGGCCGCCGTCAACCCCGTCATGCACAGGATGACGGCGCTCTTGGGCCGGTGATCCAGCGGCCGCGCCACCAGCGGCAACGACAGCAAACCGGCCAGCCCGTAGGCGGCCAGCACGAAGGCCAGGTTGGGCCCCCGCACGCCGAGGACGTTGCGGATGATCTCGACGATGAACGTGTAGGACACGAAGTGGCCGGTGACCGCGATCATCGCCAGCACGCTCACCAGAATCAGCCGGGGGTTGCGGTGGTGTCGTGACCTGGGGCCGACGTGGGCGAGCTGGTCCTCGGTGAGCACCATCTCCGGCAGCATCAGCCGGGCGGCGAGCGTGACGGCGGCGGCCGCGACGGTGACGCACACGACGGCCAGGCGCCACCCCCACATCAGGCTCAAGGCCGCGGTGAGCGGGCTCCCCACCACCAGCGCGAGGCTGGTACCGACGTAGATCGACATGGTGGCCCGCCCGGCATGGCTCGGCGGCACGAGCCGGGTCGCGATCGGTGCGATGACCGCCCACAGCAGGCCGTGGGTGATCGCGCAGAGCACCCGCCCGGTGGCCAGCACCGCAAAATTAGGCGCCAGTGCCGAGATCGCCTGCGAGGCCGTCAGGCAGGTCAGGCTGAGCATGAGCGCGCGCCGCCGCGGCCAGTGCGCGGTCCAGCGCACCAGCGGAAACGTCGTCAGGGCCGCCACGAAGGCATACCAGGTCAACAGCGTTCCCACCGCGAACAAACTGACGTGCAGGTCGCGAGCGATGGCCGGCAGCGCGCCCACCGGCAGAATCTCGGCGGTGACGTAGGTGAAGGCCGCGGCCGCCAGCACAGCCAACTGAGCCGCGATCCGTGGGGTCCACGTTCGCGCGGCAGCGTTGATTTCGGCAGTCATGGCTTCTGTATCGGCCGGACTACCCACTTCCTGGGTTGTCGCGCCTAATGCGATCACACTGCCTTACCGTACGGACCGCAACTACGCCTCCCCCCGCATCAGGGCCGTAGCGAAGGTCTCAACTGCATCACCGATCAAGAACGAACCAACCGCGCGATCGCGGCGGACGCCTCGTCGAGCTTGGCTTGGGCATCGTCGCCGCCCTCGGCGACGGCGCGGGTGACGCAGTGGTTCAGGTGCTCGTCGAGCAGGTTCAGGGCGACCGACCGCAGCGCGCTGTTGACGGCGCTCACCTGGGTGAGCACGTCGATGCAGTACTTGTCTTCCTCGATCATCCGGGCGATGCCACGCACCTGGCCCTCGATGCGTCGCAGCCGCTTCGCGTAGTTGTCCTTCTGCTGCGAATACCCGTGGTCGTTCGTCACCCCGCCAGCTTATACCCCGTTGGGGTATCCCCCGGTCAGCTGGCCACGGCGTTCCCGCATACTTGAGCGATGCCCCCCACCACCGATTCGGCCCCCGCCGCCGACATCAAGCCGCGTAGTCGTGACGTCACCGACGGCCTGGAGAAGGCCGCCGCCCGGGGCATGCTGCGGGCCGTAGGCATGGGAGACGAAGACTTCGCCAAGCCGCAGATCGGGGTGGCGTCGTCCTGGAACGAGATCACCCCGTGCAACCTCTCCCTGGACCGGCTCGCCAAGGCGGTCAAGGAGGGCGTGTTCTCCGCCGGTGGCTACCCGCTGGAATTCGGCACCATCTCGGTGTCCGACGGCATCTCGATGGGCCACGAAGGCATGCACTTCTCGCTGGTCTCCCGCGAGGTGATCGCCGACAGCGTCGAGACGGTGATGCAGGCCGAGCGGCTCGACGGGTCGGTGCTGCTGGCCGGATGCGACAAGTCGCTGCCCGGGATGCTGATGGCCGCCGCACGACTCGACCTGGCCTCGGTGTTCCTCTACGCGGGGTCCATCCTGCCCGGGGTTGCCAAGCTGTCCGACGGCAGCGAGCGCGAGGTCACCATCATCGACGCGTTCGAGGCGGTCGGCGCCTGCGCCCGGGGCCTGATGCCCCGCGAGGACGTCGATGCCATCGAGCGCGCGATCTGTCCCGGTGAGGGTGCGTGCGGCGGCATGTACACCGCCAACACGATGGCCAGCGCCGCCGAGGCGCTCGGGATGTCGCTGCCGGGCAGCGCGGCGCCACCGGCGACCGACCGCCGCCGCGACGGGTTCGCGCGGCGCAGCGGTGCGGCCGTCGTCGAGCTGCTGCGGCGCGGCATCACCGCCCGCGACATCCTCACCAAGGAGGCCTTCGAAAACGCGATCGCGGTGGTGATGGCGTTCGGCGGCTCGACGAACGCGGTGCTGCACCTGCTCGCCATCGCCCACGAGGCCGGCGTCGAGCTCTCGCTCGACGATTTCAGCCGGATCGGGTCGAAGGTTCCGCACCTGGCCGACGTCAAGCCCTTCGGCCGCCACGTCATGTCCCACGTCGACCACATCGGCGGCGTGCCGGTCGTGATGAAGGCGCTGCTCGACGCCGGTCTGCTGCGCGGCGACTGCCTGACGGTGACGGGCGCGACGGTTGCCGAGAACCTGGCCGAGATCGCGCCGCCCGACCCGGACGGCAAGGTGCTTCGCGCCCTGAGCAATCCCATTCACCCGACCGGCGGGATCACCATCCTGCGCGGATCGCTGGCGCCCGAGGGGGCGGTGGTGAAGTCGGCCGGTTTCGATTCCGACGTGTTCGAGGGCACCGCAAGGGTTTTCGACGGCGAGCGGGCCGCGCTGGACGCTTTGGAGGACGGCACCATCACCAAGGGTGACGCCGTGGTGATCCGCTACGAGGGCCCCAAGGGCGGGCCCGGCATGCGCGAAATGCTGGCCATCACCGGCGCCATCAAGGGTGCGGGTCTGGGCAAGGACGTGCTGCTGCTGACCGACGGCCGGTTCTCGGGCGGGACCACCGGCCTGTGCGTCGGACATATCGCGCCCGAGGCGGTCGACGCCGGACCGATCGCCTTCCTGCAAGACGGCGACCGCATCCGCCTGGATGTGGCCAACCACGTGCTCGACGTGCTGACCGATCCTGCCGAATTCGAGTCGCGCCGAAAGGATTTCACGCCGCCGGAGCCCCGCTACAAGACCGGGGTGCTGGCCAAGTACGTGAAGCTGGTCAGCTCGGCCGCGATCGGCGCGGTCTGCGGCTGATCGCCGCCCCGGGCCGTAAGGTTCGGCCCGGGGCAGGCGAACCGCCTTGCGGTCTAGCGAAGTTCGCGACTACGCGCGCGTGTCCGCCGCGCGAGTGCGCATGCCGAAGTAGGTCGCGTTGAGGCCCAAGAACGTCAACAACGCGCCCGCAACGACATTCGACCAGACCATGCCGGCGCTCAGCGTGACGCCCGGCAGGATCCAGGTCGAGACGATGACCCAACCGCCCAGAACCGGCATCGTCCAGGTCATGCCGTGCGCGCGATCCAGCGCGGTCGCGAACCCGTAGGCCAAGAACGCCGCCGCGATCCCCGCGATCAGGTCGGACGTGGTGAGCGATGCCGTGGCGTTGAATCCGACGATCCACGGCGACGCGGCCACATACAGGCCCGTCAGCAGGGCCAGTCCGAACGTGACATGCGCGCTCATCGACTCGGCGACGCGCTCATAGCGCGCACGCAGAGCCAACAAATCGGGATGGTGATCGATTGATGAATGGACTGTACTCATTTTGTGACCTTTCTGTTATGCAGCAAGCCTTTTGAGCCCAACTGCACCCATCCATCTGGCGTCAAGATTACGCCGGCGCACCATGGCCAGCAACGAAAAGCGGCGCCCGACTGGGCCGCTCCGCGGGGTCGTATCGATAAGGCGCGTAGCGTCTTAGGGCATGGATATCGTCGACCGGCTGCGCCTCGATGTACCAGTCGGGCAGGCCGGCATGGGCGGCGGACTGGCGGGCCCGGCGCTGGCGGGCGCGGTCGCCCGGGCGGGCGGGCTCGGCACGCTGGGCATCGACACGCCCCGCCGGCTACGAACGTCGATCGAACAGGTGCGCGCGCAGGCGCCTGACCGCGCCGTGGCGGTAAACCTGTTGCTGCCCTTCGTTCATCGTCGTCACGTCGCGGTCTGCGTCGACGCCGGCGTGGACGCCGTCGTCCTGGCGTTCGGCGACAAGCGTGGGCTCGTCGCGCACCTGCGCGATGCCGGGGTCTTCGTCTTCGTGATGGTAGGCACCGAGGCGCAAGCGCGTGCCGCGATAGCCGGCGGCGCCGATGGTTTGATCGCTCAGGGACGCGAGGCCGGAGGGCATCTCGTGGGCACGATGGCGGCACTTGATTTTTTACCGCACGCCCTCGCCGTGTCCGCCAACCGCCCGGTCTTCGTGGCCGGTGGCATCGCCACCGGCGCCGACACCCGCGCCGCGCTGGATGCCGGCGCCAGCGGTGTCATCGCCGGCACACGATTCCTGTTGACGCACGAAGCCAACGCGAACCGCGAGTACCAGCGGCGAATCCTGCAGGCGGACAGCACGATCGAAACCAACCTGTTCGGGCTGAGCTGGCCGCTGCGCCACCGCGTCGTGCCCAACGCGGCCACCCGGCGGTGGTGCGGCCACGACGGGAAGGCCAAGGCGCTCCCTTCTGCCCTGAACGCGGCCAGCCGCCCGCTGTCGGCTCTGGGTTATTTCGATGCGGGGCCGCTGATGCGCCTGCAGTCGCCCGCCTTCCCGTTCTTCACGCCGCTGGCGCCGGTGGCGGGCGTGCCCGACTCCTGGTTGGACAGCGCGGCTTTGTACGCGGGCGAAACCGCTTTGCGGATAGGCGAACTCACCTCCGCCGAGCAGGCCGTCGCCGACCTCACCCCGCGCTACACCTAGCGCACCAACGCGAGCGCGAAGCCGTCCCAAGGCTTGGCGCCCACCGTCTGGATCACCGCGGTGTCCAGCCGCGGATCCTCGCCCATCGCCTGCAGCGTTCGCCGGACAGCCTGCGCCTGGGCGTTGGATTCCGGGTCGAGGATCTGTCCCTGCCGAATCACGTTGTCCGCCACGATGACCGCGCCGGGACGGGCCAGTCGCACCGACCACTCCAGGTAGGCGGGGTAGTTCTCCTTGTCGGCGTCGATGAAGATCAGATCGAAGGGACCGGTCACCGTCGGCAGCGTGTCCAGCGCGGCCCCGACGACCACCTCCACCCGATCGGCGAGGCCGGCCCGCTCGAGGTTGGCCCGCGCCACCTCGGCGTGCTTGGGCTCGTATTCCAGCGTCACCACCCGGCCCTGCGGGCCGGCGCCGCGCGCCAGCCAGATGGTGCTGAAACCGCCGAGCGTGCCGAGCTCGAGGATGCTGCGCGCGCCGGTGGCACCGGCGAGCAGGCTCAGGAACTTTCCCTGCTGGACCGATACCGCAATCGGGGGCAATCCGGCCGCACTGCTGGCCTCCAGGGCGGCGCTCAAGGACGGATCGTCCTGCACCACCGTGCTGTCCAGAAATGCGTCGACGTCTTCGGGGGTTGGTTTCTCGGTCATTTCGCCCACGCTAGCCGCGCCCGACCGGGTTGGCACGGCAAGCCGGACCGGTATCGGACCGGTGGTGGCCGTTTACGACATACCCTCGGGGGGTATATAGTGAGGGTGCGGTCGACCCGCACCGCACGAGTCACCACAACGAGAAAAGGGTGAGTTACATGGCAACTTACGAGGCCGGGACCGAATTGACCTGCGGCCACGAAGGCTGCGGCTGTCGCGTCCGCATCGAGGTCCCCTGCCACTGCTCGGGTTCGGGTGAGCCCTACCGCTGCACGTGCGGCGACGCGCTGACCCCCGTCAAGTAGTCCGTCGGGCCGGTCGTGCGTTCGGGTGTGTGCCCGTGTGATTCACCGCCCGAACGTACGGCCGGTCACCTCGACCGTGGCTTCCAGCCGCATCGCTATCGCCGACGCACCCACCGCCGCCGTATAGGCGCCCGGGCTAATCCGCCAGCTTTTGGCGCCGCCGTCGTAGCGGGCGAGCAGGCGCGGGTCCGCCTCGATACTCACCCGGTGGGTCGCCCCGGGCTCGAGCTCCACCCGCGCGAATCCCAGCAGCCGCAAGCACGGTTCACCGGCGGCGGCCGTCAGGTAGAGCTGGGCAACGTCCGTCCCGGCGCGGTCGCCGACGTTGACGACGGTGAAGCTGGCACGGATCGTTTCGCCGCCGCTGGCCACCAGGTCGTGGTAGTCAAACCTGGTGTAGGACAACCCATGACCGAAGGCGAACATCGGCTGGTGGCCTCGCGTGGCAAACCAGCGATAACCGACGTCGGCGCCCTCGAAGTATTCGATGGTGCTCGCCTTCCCCCACGGTTCGCCGGGGTCGGGCAACTGCGGGCGCGGCGTCTGGTCGAGGTCCACCGGAAAGGTGATCGGCAGCCGGCCCGAAGGATTCACCCGGCCGGTGAGGACCTCGGCGATGGCCTGGGCGCCGGCCTGGCCCGGAAACCACGCCTGCACAACGGCGTTCACCGTCTCGCGCCAGGGCATGCTCACCGGATTGCCGGTCTGCAGCACCACGACGGTGTCGGGGTTGGCCGCCGACACCGCGGTGATCAGTTCGTCTTGGCCCCACGGCAGCGACAGGTCGGCGATGTCGAAGCCTTCACCCTCCGCGCGGACCGCGAACACGATCGCGATGTCGGCCCTGTGCGCCGCGCGCACCGCCTCGGCGGGACTGATGCCCGGGTCGAATTCGATCTGCGCGTGTGGCAACTGTTTTCGTAGCTCTTCCAGCGGACTCGGTGGCAGCAGGTACAGATTGCGCATACCGGCCTCCAGGCCCGTGCCGCCGATGGGCACCACGGCCGCGTACCCACCTCGCGGCAGAACGGTGCTGGAACCGTATCCGGCCGGCACACCCAGGTGCGCATATCCCCCGATGACGGCGATACGCACACTCGACCCGGGCTCCAACGGCAACAGCCCCCGGTTCGTCAGGAGCACCGTTCCCTGCCGGGCGATGTTCAGCGCGATCTCGTTGTGCGCGGCCAGGTCCGGTGGCGGCGCCGGCTCGGCATTGTCGACACCGACGGCGAACATGGACCGCAGGATCCGGCGAACCATGTCCGACAATCGCTCCTTTGTCAGCCGCCCGTCGGCGTACGCGTCGCGCAGCGGCGCACCGAAGGACTCGGCCTGCCGCAACAGCGTGTCGATCTGGGCGCCACACTCCTGATCGAGGCCGGCCAGGGCGCACCGCCAGCTCGGCGTGGCACCCCAATCCGACATCACCCACCCCGGGTAGCCCCAGGCATCCTTCAGGACCTCGTTGATCAAGACGGAGTTCGCCGCGGCGTAATCACCGTTGATCTTGTTGTAGGCGGTCATCACGGCGCCGGGTTGCGCGCGCTCGATCGCCAATTCGAAGGCCAGCAAGTCGGATTCGCGGTGGGCATCGGGATGGATGACCGCGTCCAGGAAGTGCCGGTTGGTTTCGTTGCAGTTCAACGAGTAGTGCTTGACCGTCGAGATCACGCCTTGGCGCTGGATGCCGTCGATCGACTCGGCGGCCATCGTGGCGGTCAAAAGCGGGTCCTCGGAATGATATTCGAAGTTGCGGCCGTTGCGCGGGTCGCGGGCCAGGTTCATCGCACCGGCCAGTTGCACGTTGAACCCGCGGCTGCGCGCTTCGCGGCCGATCAGTTCACCCGCGGCCCGGGCCAGTGACGGATTGAAGCTGGCGGCCAGCGCCAGACCGGCGGGCAGCGCAGTGGCCGTGTCGCCCGGGCGGAAACCCGGGTTGGTGATGCCCAGGCCGGCGTCGCTCATCAGCAACGCCGACACACCCAGGCGCGGGATGCCCGGCACGTATCCCGCACTCATCGGCGTGTCCGCGGGGATCCGCTCGTCGCGGACCGGCCACATCTCGCCGGCCCCCAGCACCGACACCAGCAGCCCGAACCGCTCGTCGTCGGTCATCCGGGCCTCGACGTCGCGGGCCCGCGCGTCGGGATCGGCCTGGCTCACCGCACGCCCTCTTTGGCGTAGACCACGCGCAGCACGTGCCCCAGTTCCGGTCCCATCACCAGCTCCGTCAACTCGCAGATCGTCGCAACGAACTCGGGGCCGTGCGGCGGCTCGGCCTGGCACAAATGATGCGCCACTTCGTGCAGCATCACCAGCTCGCGCAGCGCCCAGTCGGCGGTGTCGCGATCGGGAACCGCGATAATGCCTGTGCCCTCACGGTTTTCGTAGTGCGCGGCGCTGGCGGCGCGCCGTTGCCGCACCCGCAGGGTCGACGCGGCCGGCCACCGTTGCCGCACCGCCGGAAGCGCCAGCACGTCATCCACATAGCGCTGCGCGGAGGCCACCGAACCGAATCGCGCCTCCGGCGGCAGCGTCAACTGCGTGCCGAAGAAGTCCACCACCGGTGAGCCGTGCTGGGCGGCACGGTCGAACAGCGTCCGGACGAACTCCTCGGCCGCATAGACCTTGGAGCGTTGAGAATCCCGCCGCGGGGAGTCCCCCGCGGTCACCCGCTCAACGCGCTCCGCGCCCCGGGAAGCTCGGGACTGTTGCCGAGCCGCGCTCGCTTGCCGGCCCGGTCCCCGGCGCGCCGCGCCGCCGACGAATACCCCGCCGATGCCCGGGCGGCCTGCCAGGTGCCGCGCGCCTTCGACGCGCCGCGGTAGTAGTCCACCAGCTCGACCTCCTTGTCCCGCAACGCAATAGCGGTGCCCGGCGCCCGGCTGCGATCTTTGGTGGCTTCCCGCCGGGCCTGGTCGCGGGCCTCGGTCAGCCGCTGGCCGACGCGCGCCCCGAACGCCAGCTGGAAGTTGAGCCGGGCGGTGATCGTCGGCGTGGGACGGTGCGCACCCGAGGCCAGGTAGGCGTCCGACGCGCGGACCATCTGTACGACCAGGCTGGCGTACAGGGCGTGGCTGGCGTCGATGTCCTCGACGAACCCGTAGGCATAAACGAACGTCGAATTCGACGCCACGTCGCATCGCACATCGTTGGCCGCGGCGATGAGCACGAACAGCTGTACATACGTGCGTAACCCCTTGGTGCCGGCGGCCCCGATGGTGATGGTGCGCTGCGTCGGTGCCTGCGCCGCCGACCGCTGGGCGGAATGGGAGCGCGCCACCGCGAGGTCGATGGAAGCGGCCGTCGCGAGCCGCTGCGCGGCGGACATGAACGCGTCGGCTTCGTGGGTGTTGTCGGTGCCCTCGGCCTGACGCAGCAGCGCGGCGATGCGCGCCAGCATCTTGTCGTCAGTCATGGCGCCAAAATACTGGAGCCCGCCGACACGCCCGTCTCACAGGCGCGCGGTGATCCAGGAGACCACGTCATCAAGCACCTGCTGGCGCTCGGGCTCGTTGAAAACCTCGTGGTAGAGCCCCGGATACACCTTCAACTCGACGTCGGTGGACCCCACGCACTCGACGAGGCGCCGGCTGCCCGCGACCGAAATCAGCCGGTCCTGCTCCCCGTGCACCACCAGCAATGGCGCCGTCAGGGCCGGCGCCCGCCGCGGCATGGTCTCGCCGACCAGCAACAACGCGCGGCCGATGCCGGCCGGCACCTTGCCGTGATACACCAGCGGGTCTTCTTTGTAGGCCGCCACCACCGCGGGGTCCCGGGAGATGGCGTCGACGTCGAGTTCCTGCGCCGGCAGCCCGGGCATGACGACCCCGAGCACCTTGGCGGCCAACCCCAGCAGCGGCGAGACCTGGTCCTGGGCCGCGACCGCGGGCCCTGAGAGCACCATCAGGTCGTAGTTGTCCGGGCGTTCGACGCCGTAAGCGAAGACGATTCCGCCGCCCATGCTGTGCCCCAGCACGACGCACTTGAGGCCATGGTGTTCCCGGGTGGCGATGCCGACCAGGGTGTCGAAGTCGGAGGTGTACTCATGGATGTCGCGCACCAGCACCCGCTTGCCGCCGGAGCGGCCGTGCCCGCGATGGTCCAGCGCGTAGGTGACCAGGCCGGCCTCGCCGAAGCGCTGTGCGACGTGGTCGTAGCGCCGGGCGTATTCGCCCAGACCGTGGGAGAGCACCACGACGGCTCGCGGGGCGGTGTCGGGCGTCCAGACGTCGTAGACGATGCGCACACCGCCGAAGCCGTCGAAACTGCGTTCGGTGCGGTTCACTCGGAGGTCCTCGTCATTACCGGCAGCGTAGTGGCTGTTGATTCGGGCCGGATGGCCCGACACTGCGTAGGCTCATGCGGATGAGCCTTCTCGCGCAAAACTCTGAAGGTGACCCGGTGACCGGCGAGGGTTTCTCGGAGCACGCCGAACCCTATCGACGCGAACTGCTGGCCCACTGCTACCGAATGACCGGGTCGCTACACGACGCCGAGGACCTGGTGCAAGAGACCCTGCTCCGGGCCTGGAAGGCCTACGACCGTTTCGAAGGCAAGTCCTCGATGCGGACGTGGTTACATCGCATCGCCACCAACACCTGCCTGACCGCGCTGGAGGGACGCCAGCGCAGGCCGCTGCCGGTGGGCCTGGGCGGTCCGAGCTCGGACCCGACAGCCGAGCTGGTGGAGCGGCGTGAGGTGCCGTGGCTGGAGCCGCTGCCGGAGTTGACCGAGCATCCGGCCGACCCTTCGGTCGTCGTCGGGTCGCGGGAGTCCGTGCGGTTGGCGTTTGTCGCTGCGCTGCAATACCTTCCGCCACGGCAGCGGGCGGTGCTGCTGCTGCGCGACGTGCTGCAGTGGCGCTCCGCGGAGGTCGCCGATGCGGTCGGGACCACCACCACCGCCGTGAACAGCCTGCTGCAGCGGGCCAGGTCTCAGCTCGAGGAGGTGGGGCCCAGCACCGAAGACCAACTGGTGCAACCGGATTCGGCCGAAGCGCAGGACCTGCTGGCACGCTACATCGCCGCGTTCGAAACCTACGACATCGACCGGCTGGTCGACCTGTTCACCGCCGAGGCGATCTGGGAGATGCCGCCGTACACCGGTTGGTATCAGGGGGCGGGGGCCATCGTCACCCTCATTCATCAGCAGTGCCCGGCCGAGGGCAGCGGGGACATGCGCATGCTGCCGCTGATCGCCAACGGCCAGCCCGCCGCGGCCATGTACATGCGCGACGGCGAGGCGCACATGCCCTTTCAGCTGCAGGTGCTGGATGTGCGGGGCGGCAAGGTGTCCCACGTGGTGGCCTTCCTCGACGACACGTTGTTCACGAAATTCGGCCTGCCCAGTTCGCTTCCCGCGGAACGGCATTGAGAAGGACGGCGCCATGACGCACACGACCCAGGTGACCCCCACCCCGGGCAAGCCGGCGCTGCTGCTGAGCGCCTTCGACCTGGCCGACGTCGGGTACTGCGTCGAGGAGTTCCTGGTCGCCGGCACGGCCCGCAGCTACAGCCCGGTGAGCGAGCTGGGTCCCGATGGCCGCTGGGACGTAACACCTTCGGGCTCGGCCGATTTCACCACCCGAATGGTGGTGTTGACGCCGTCCGATCCCGCCCGGTTCAACGGGACGGTGCTGGTCGAATGGCTCAACGTGAGCGGTGGCATCGACGCCGCCGCGGTGTGGATGATGGCGCACCGCGAGATGCTGCGCGCCGGTTACGCCTACGTCGCGGTCTCGGCTCAGCGGGTGGGAGTCGAAGGCGGCGAAAGCCTGCTCGGCACGGACATGTCGTTGAAAAGCCAAGACCCGCAACGGTATGCGACCCTGCACCATCCGGGCGACGCGTTCTCCTACGACATGTTCTCCCAGATCGGCGGGCTCATCAAGGACGGCGAACACGACGCCATCCTGCGCGGGTTGCCCGCCCGGCACGTCATCGCGCTGGGCGAATCCCAGTCCGCGATGTTTCTCACGACCTACGTCAACGCCGTCGACCCGCTGACCCACATCTACGACGGATTCCTGGTGCACTCCCGCTTCGGCCCGGCCGCCCCGCTGGACGGCAGCTCGATCTTCGACGAATCCTCTGCGACACAGCCGGTTATGTTCCGCCCGGAACTGCGTGTCCCGCTGCTGGCGGTGATCACCGAGACGGATGTCTTCGGCGGTCCGCGCGACGGCTACTACTTCGCCAGGCAGCCGGACGGTGAGCGGCTGCGGGTCTGGGAGATCGCCGGCGCCGCACACGCCGACAACTACACGATTCAGGTTGCGTTCATCGACAGCGGCTCGGCACCGCTCGAGACCATCGTGGCGGGCTACGCGCCGACCAACATGTTGATGGGCCAGCGGCTGGCACACAACATCAACTTCGGCCCGCAGCACCACTATGTGGTGCAAGCGGCGGTGGCTGCGCTGAATAACTGGGTCGTCTCCGGCGAACCCGCCCCGAGCGCGGACCCGCTCGAGGTACGCGAAGACGCCGGGCCGCAACCCGTTCCGGATGGCAACGGGCTCGCCCGCGGTGGCATCAGAACCCCATGGGTGGACGTGCCGATCGCCAGGACGTCGGGTCTGGGCGGCGACGAGAGCATCATGTCGTCGATCTTCGGCTCCGGAGAACTGTTCGACGCCAACACGATTCGGCGGCTCTATCCGGATGGCGGCGCGCAGTACCTGGAAGGCTTTACCCCAGCCCTCGACGCGGCGATCGCCGCCGGGTTCATTCTGCCGGCCGACCGCGCCGAAATCCTGCAGCTCGCCGCCGCGACCTTTCCCGACGGCCGGGCTTAGGGCTAGAACAGCCGGCTGTCCGGCGGCGGCCCAGGCACCGGACGCACCAGGCCGCTCCCGGTGATCAGCGGCAGGTCCAGCGCGGACAGCAGTCCCGGCGGGGCCGCACAAACCGCGGGGATGGCGTTGACCATTCGCGACGAGCCGGCGATCCGGGCCCCCAGGTCGTGGTCCGCCCCCTCGGCCATCTCGAATTCACAGCGCATGCTCGGCGAGCCCTCGATCTCCACGCGGTAGAGCCCCTGTCCCGACGCCGGCCCGTAGCCGAGGTCCTTCGGTGTGATGGAGACGCGTGGCTGCGGCCAATCCGGGGCGATGTCGTCACGCATGCGCGTCACGTGGTCGAGCACGAAAGTGGGCTTCCCGTCCACGTAACCGGTGAGCGTCGAACGCATCGCGGCGATGGTTCCGGCGGCGACGTGACCGGTGGGGGTGTCGAAGGACTCGGTGGCGGGGATGCGCTCGTTGCTCTCCTCGACGTTGTCGATCTTGACGCCCAGCCCGGCGGCCAACTGGTGCAGCACCGGACCCCAGCCGAAGGTGAAGATCCCCGGCTGAGCCGCGAAGGCCGGGTAGTCAGGCCGCTGGCCGAATCCGAGAATCTCGTAGACGGCGGAGCGGTCCGGATAGGTGGCGTAATTGAACATCTCGGTGACCCGCACCGACTCGATCACCCGGGAGACTCCGGTAAGGACCAGCGGCAGCACGTCATTGGCGAACCCGGAGTCGATACCGGTGGTGAAGAACGACACCCCTCCGTCGATCGCGGCCTGGCGCAGCGGGTCGGTGAAGGCGGCGTCGACGGCGTCGGGAAATACCAGCGGCACCACTGAACACGACACCACGTTCTTTCCGGCCCGCAGGATCGACACCATGTCCTCGACGGCCTCCAGCGGCCGCAAGTTCGCGGCGGCGGCGTACACCACGACATCGGCATCACCGGCCAGCAGGGCCGCCGGATCCTGGGTCGCCACCACGCCGACGGGCGCGATGCCACACAGCTCCCCCGCATCGCGACCAGCCTTCGCGTCGCTGTGCACGACGACGTCGACCAGTTGCAGCTCCGGATGGTCGATCACCCCGCGCAGGGCCACCACGCCCATCGAGCCCGGGCCCCAAACTCCCACCTTGAACACGGACACTCTCCTAATATTAGGACACATATGACTATATTTAGGCGGATCGTAAGGAGGTGACGGTGGATACGTCAATGGCCGGGACCCGCGGGGGATCGGGTGCCAAATCACCGCCGACCGCCCGGGTAATTAATGTCCTTGTCGCCCTGGCTGATTCGCAACCCGGCTTGACCTCGGCCGAGTTGGCGAAGAGCTGCGCGATCAGCACGTCGACCTGCGCCCTGGTGCTGGCCGAACTGGAAGGGCGGGGCTGGGTGGCGCGCCGCGACGATCGCCGCTACGTATTGGGCAGCGGACTGTTCGGACTTGTTCACGGCCTGCGCCAGCAGTTTCCGCTGCTGGACCGCGGGCGCGACGCGCTGCGCTTCCTGCACCACACGCTCGGCGGGGGCTGCTCGATGTCGAGGATCGGCACCCGGCATCTGACCACCGTCGATGCGGTCGGCCATGCCACCGACGGCGAGCATGCCGTGGGGCAGCGCTTCCCCATCGACCCGCCGTTCGGGCTGGTCGCCATGGCCTGGCGCGATGATGACTTCGTCGAGGCGTGGTTGCATCGCGTGACGCCCAGGCTGACCCGCACCGAGATCGCCGAGCACCGACGGGTACTCGCCGATATCCGCGCCCGCGGCTACGGCGCGTGGCGGTTCGATGACACTCACCGATCGCTGCACACCCGGCTTGCCGATGTGCTGGCCTCGTTGGAGCCGACGGCCCAGGTCACCCGCCAGCTCACCACGCTGATGACGATGGTGACCCTGCGGTCGATCACCGATGTACTCGAGACCGACTTGGCCACAACGGAATTCGTTGTCCTGCCGATATTCGCCCAGGACGGGCAGCCGGAGTATCAGATCGAGATCCACCTGGGCCACTCGGCAGGGCTGACCTTGCCGGAACTCGACGCGGCGCTTCGGCACGCCCAGGGGATGCTCACCGCGGCGGTGGCGTGACGCCACAGACATTAGGCTGAGGCGATGTCCGCGACCACGGAGATCAGGGCTGCGGAAACCCGGGCCGTCACCAGAACCGCGTGGCTGACATCGCGGCACTCTTTCTCCTTCGGTGACCACTATGACCCGCAGAACACCCATTTCGGGCTGCTGCTGGTGAACAACGACGACATCGTCGCCCCGGGAACGGGATTCGACACCCACCCGCACCGCGATATGGAGATCGTGACCTGGGTGCTGCGGGGCGAACTGTCGCACCGCGACTCCGCGGGCAACCAAGGCGTGGTCTATCCCGGCCTGGCGCAACGCATGTCGGCCGGCAGCGGAATCCTGCACTCCGAACGCAACGACTCCCCCACTGAGCCGGTTCATTTCGTGCAGATGTGGGTGGCCCCCGATGAGGCCGGCGTCGAACCGAGCTATCAACAGCGAGAGATCGACCAGAAGCTGTTGGCGGGCAATCTTGTGACGATCGCCTCAGGCATGTTCGCGCATGACGCCGCGATCACCCTGCACAACCGCAACGCCGCGCTGCACGTGACGCGGTTGGCGGCCGGTGTGGCGTTGGGCCTTCCGCAGGCGCCCTACCTGCACCTTTTCGCGGCCCGGGGCCGGGTCGACGTGGAGGGAATCGGCGCGGTGAACGAGGGCGATGCCGTGCGATTCACCGACGCCGACGGCCGGCGCGTGATCGCGAGCGAGCCGTCGGAACTGCTGATCTGGGAGATGCACGCGAAGCTGGGTGACTGAGGCCATAGAGGGCCGGCTCCGCAGCCCATAGAGTGGGCTCGACAGACAGGAGTCGGCATGCCTCAATCGCACCCGCAGCACGCGGCGCCCAACCCCAACCGGAACATCAAGGCGATCCGCACCGTGCGGTTCTGGGCGGCACCCCTGGTGATCACCGTCGCGTTGATGTCGGCGCTGTGCGCGCTCTATCTCGGCGGCATCTTGAACCCGACAACCAACCTGCGTCATTTCCCCATCGCGGTGGTGAACGAGGACGCCGGCCCCGGCGGCGCACAGATCGTCGACCGCCTGCTCAATGGGTTGGACAAGAACAAGTTCGACGTTCGCGTGCTCACCCGAGGCGAGGCCAAGCACCAAATGGACACCGGACGGGTGTACGGCCAGGTGCTGATACCGCCGAGCTTCTCGTCGAAGTTGCGAGACTTCGCGACCAGCGCGGTAGTGCCCGCCCGCGCCGATCGGCCGTCGATCACGGTCTCCACCAATCCGAGGGCCGGCACGCTCGGCGCGAGCATCGCCGGTCAGACCCTCAACACGGCGATGGGAATGGCCAACGGCATAGCAGGGCAACGGGTTATGGCGGAGGTGGCCGCGCAGACCGGCGGCGCGCCGCTGGCCGGGGCGGCCCAGGTGGGTCTGAGCGCCCCCATCGACATCCAGTCGAACGTGTACAACCCACTGCCGAACGGCACCGGTAACGGCCTGTCGGCCTTCTACTACGCCCTCTTGCTGCTGCTGGCCGGATTCACCGGCAGCATCGTGGTCAGCACGCTGGTGGACGCGCTACTCGGTTACGTGCCGGCGGAATTCGGGCCGGTGTACCGGTTCGCCGAGCAGGTCAGGATTTCCCGATTCCAGACCCTGCTGCTGAAGTGGGCCATGATGGTGCTGCTGGGGCTGCTCACCTCGGCGGTGTATCTGGCGATCGCCGACGGGCTCGGCATGCCCATCGACCACAGCTGGCAACTCTGGGCGTTCGGGGTCTTCGCGATCGCCGCGGTGGGCATCACATCCAGTTCCCTGCTCTCGGTGCTGGGCACCGCCGGAATGCTGGTCAGCATGCTCATCTTCGTGATCCTCGGTCTGCCGTCCGCCGGTGCCACGGTGCCGCTGGAGGCCACGCCGTCCTTCTTCCGCTGGCTGGCCGAATTCGAACCGATGCACCAGGTCTTCCTCGGGGCCCGCTCGCTGCTCTACTTCGGCGGCCATGGCGATGCCGGTCTGACCCAGGCCCTGACCATGACGACGATCGGCCTTGTCATCGGCCTGCTGCTCGGCGGCGTCGTCACGCACCTCTACGACCGCAAGGGCTTTCACCGGATTCCGGGCGCGGTCGAACTGGCGATCGCCCAGGAGCACCAGGCGCAGCACCAGGCCCGCCGCGGTAAGCACGCGGGGGCGCCCGCCGCCGCGCCTGCCGGATCCGAGCCGGCGCCTGCCGAATCCGGGTCGGCCGAATCCGGCGCCACCCAACCCGCCGCCGCCGGGCCCGAAAGTTCAAGCGAGCAAGCGTAATTCGCGCGTAGCCCGACCGTCACCCCAACGTTATCTTTGTTGACAGTGTGACTCCTGAGGCTGATGATGTCTTTGTTGCATTCGGCTTCAGGCGGAAAGGGCTAACGTGCTGACCCGACGCGCCAGCTTCCGCCGGCTCGCGGCGTGCTGCGCGTCCGTCGTCGCCTGCTGCACCCTGGCCATCACCTCGGGACAACCCCTGGCCCGGGCCGCAGACGGCCGCGACCTGCTGGCCAACGCCATCGACAGCACCCGTGGTTCCTACCTGGTCTACAACTTCGGCCCCGGCCATCCCGCGCCGATGCTCAACGCCGGGGGCAGCTGGTACGAGATGGACAACGGCGGCCATCTGATGATCATCAAGAACGCGGCGGGTCGCCTGTCGCCGCACCTGCTGGTCGACACGCACCGGGGCGATCAGGCCAGGTGCGAGAACAACCCCGGGGCCCGCACCGGCGAGGGCCTCTGGCAGGCGTCGGAGCTCTACGCGCCGCTGCAGGCCTGGCAGCGCATGGGCCAGCCGACCATCGCGATCAACGCCAACTTCTTCGACGTCCGAGGGCAAAAGGGCGGATCCTGGCGGCAGACCGGCTGCAGTTCTCCGCTCGGCGCCTTCGTCGACAACACCCAGGGGCAGGGTCGCGCCAACCAGGCGGTCACCGGCACCGTCGCCTACCCCGGCAAGCAGGGCCTGTCCGGTGGCGGCGAAAACTGGAGCGCGCTGTCAACCATGATCCTGCCGTCCGGTGGTGCGCCGTATGTGGTGTGGCCCAAGACAAAGAGCGACTATGACGCCGCCACTCCGGTGGTCGCCGACCTGCTGAACAAGAACGAGCGATTCGTCGCGGTCTCGGGAATCGGGCTGTTGGCGCCCGGCAACACCGGACAGCTGCACGACGGCGGGCCCAGCGCGGCGCGAACGGCCATTGCCTATGCCCGGCAGAAGGACGAGATGTACATCTTCGAGGGCGGCAACTACACCCCGGACAACATGCAGGACCTGTTCCGCGGACTCGGCAGCGATAACGCCGTCCTGCTCGACGGCGGCGGCTCGTCGGCGATCGTGCTGCGCCGCGACACCGGGGGCATGTGGGCCGGGGCCGGATCACCGCGCGGATCGTGCGACACCCGGCAGGTGCTCTGCGACTCACACGAGCGGGCGCTGCCCAGCTGGCTGGCGTTCAACTAGCAACGGCCGCAGCAGGTTTCGTCGCAGCCGGCCCCAACCGGAAGATCAGCAGACTCGCTGCTATCACCGCGGCGGTGACCACGAACACCGGGGCGATCACGTATCTCGACATCGTCGCGCCGAAGAACGCGCCGGCGCACATGGTCGCGACGACTCCGATGCGCAGCCTGTGGCGTTCGCCGGTGCCGCCGGCCAGGCGACTGTCCAGCCCGAGGCTGACGATCGTCGACGTCAGGACCGTGGTGGACAGCTCCTGAATGCCGAACTGGCGCGCGCTCGAGTGTTGCAGGCCGAACGTCACCGCGAGGATGCCGATCATGATCAGCTTCGACTTCCCTTGGTAGCGCAGCACTCCCGCGCCGGCCAGGATCGCCAGCGCCACCAGCAGCACGATCTCGGTTGCCAGTACCGTGCTGATCCACGCTCGCGTGCGGACGCCGAAGTGGCGTGCGAGCCGGCCGCTGACGACCGTGGTGCAGATGAAGGTCGGCAGGGCCACCACGACGGCCGTCAGGTCGATGGTGCTTCTCGGAGCCAGCCAGAACCCGAGGAAGATCACGTTGCCGGTCATATTGGCGACGAACACGTGACCGAGCGCCAGGATGCTGATCGAGTCGGCCAGGCCGGTCGCGAAGGTCAACAGCAGCAACGCGGCCACCGTCCATCGTTGCGATACCGGAGACGTGACAGCCATGCGGTGCAGTATATTTCGGCTCCGCCGGCAGCCGCCGCTAAACTTTCGGTGTCAGATCCAGCGACGTGATCGTCGTCATCCTGGTCACCAGCCAACGGTTGTCGGACCGCTTCAAGAACAGCCGGTAGGACAGGTACTTCAGCGACGGGACGTTCTTGGTCAGCGGGCTGGTGGAGGTCGTGTTGGTGTAGACGATGACTGCAGCGTTGGGGCCGTCGAGCGTTTCGACCGCCGCACCGGTGACCTCGGTGCTGTTGGTGATCTTGGCCTGCTTGTTAGGGGCCACGATCGCGTCGACGAATTTGCGGTACTGCGCTTCGAAATCGCCGCTGAGGTAGCGGGATGCGCGGTCGGCCAGCGTGTCCATGTTTTCCGGCGTATACGTCCACAGCGTGGTGATCGCGTTGGCCGCGGTCCGCGCGACGTTGAGTTTCGTTGCCGCGGTGGCCCGGTCGGTCAGGTACGGCTGCATCATCGCGCCGGCGAAGGCGGCGGACCCGACGAACAGCAGAGCGGCGATCGTGGCGACGGCGGCCCAGGCCCTACCGGTCCGCCGCTTCTTGCGCGGGCCATCGCCCGGCTCCGTGTCGGCGGCCTGCTCGGCATCCTGGCCGGTGGCCTCCCCTTCGCCGGTTGCCTCGTCGCTGGCCTCGCCGTCAGCGCCGTCCGGCTCGGCCGCCGTGGCGTCGGATTCCGGTGCCGCGTCGGCAGTTTCGTCGCTCGGGAGCGTGCCGTCGCGCTCTGCCGCCGTGGTCGCGCCGCCTTCGGCGGCGGTGTTCTGCTCGGCGGTCACATCACCTGCTGCAGGTTGCTGATCTTCCACTGGTTCCCTTCCTGCGTCGCGGTTGCCGCCCAACGATTGGCGTTCTGTACCACCTGTTTTTCATCCGGAGACTTGGTGGTGATCGCCGTGGCCACCATGACATTGACGCTGCCGTCGTCGTTCCATCGCTCCAGGCCCGCGTCCAGGACGGTGCCCGTGGCCGGTTCGGCCCGGGCGACCTGGAGGAGAATCTCGTTGGCGTTCTTCTGGTATTGCTTGGCGAAGTCGCCGGTCGCCTGCGCCAAGATCCGATTCACGTAGTCGTTGGCGTGGAACGGATCGATGGAGGTGAACTGCGTCATGAAGCCGCTCACGTAGTTCAGCACCTCGCGGTCCTTCGACGCGGTCCGCTCCCGGGACGCGTGCGAGGCGAGCATCAGCGCGCAGGCGGTGATCGCCGCCACCATCAGCACCGCGGCGACGGTGCTGGCCAACGGCACCAGCCAGGGTCGCGGCGCCTCGGCCTCGACCGGCCGCGCGACGAGCAGGGGTCGCTCGTCGGGGGCGAACCTGCGGCGCGGGCTCATTTACCGGCCCCGGGCTGTTTCGGCTTGGTCAGCACGTTGAGATCGTCGACGCGCCAATCGTTTCCGCCTCCCTTGGCGAAATTCACCCGCACCGTGGCGCTGATGTAGCGCTGCTCGGGCCCGGTCCCGCGGCGGCCCTGCATGAACAGCAGCATCTTCGCCCGGTCCGGGCTGGCCGATTCGATCGAGCTGTTGGTGACCCAATACTCGTTGATGACCGGGTGCCCCTTCTGGACCAGATCCTGCTGGGCCGCGAGCTGGGGCCGATATTTGTCGGTCGCCAGCGACAGTGCCCGGGTGAAGTCGTCGTGCAACGTCTTGGGGTCATACGTCAGCATCTGGGCGACCATCTTGGGTCCCAGCGTCGCGATCTGGGCGCGGGTCTGATCGGTCGCGCGGTCCGCGGAGTACGACACGAAGAAGCTCATGGCGACCCCGGCCAGGCAGAGGATCAGCGCACTCGACACGGCGGCCGCGCTCCAGCGCCGGATGTGAGGTGGCGCCGTCTCCGCTTCCAGGCGGCGCACTTCCGTGCGCACCAACATGTCGGCGAAGGTACGGCGGCGCGAATCCCACAGGGGCCAAAGCCATCCCAAGATCGACACGGTATCGAGCAGGTGGGCTAGCTCCCGGAGCAGCAGCGTCCACGGGCCCGGAGTGGCGCCGGTGCGCCGCGTTACGGTGATGCCCACCAGTGCGCGGCCCAGGCTCCAGCCGGTGATCACCGGCAGCAACAGCCGGTTGACCAGAAGCAGCAGGGTCACTATGCCAAGGACGCAGATGGCCAGCCACCACCACACGCCGCCCGCCGGCACGGTGAACGACACCAACGCCAGGGTCGTCACCACGGCGACGCCGGGCAGCACGTCGACGGCGACGGCGATGGCGCGAGATCGCCAGGGCGCCAAGGTCTCCCGCGGTGACTGTGGGATTGCCGTGGGCGCAGTGGGTTCGGCCACCACCGTCACTTCGTCACCTGGTCGAGCTTGGAAATCTTGTACTGCCCCTCGGCGAAGGCCATTTTCACGCGCAGCCGGTAGCCGGCTTCGTTCTGGTTCTGGTCGCTGGCCACCTTGACGCGCATCGCGACGAGGATGTCGATCGAGCCGTCGGGGTTGTTGCGTTCGACGGCCGCCCGCACGTCCGACACCTGAACGTGGACGTTGGCGGCCTGATACGCCTGCACGAGCATGCTGGTGTACAGCAACGCCTGCGAGCGGAACGCGTCCGTGCCGCAGTCGATGATCTTCTGCTCGCTCGCGGTCATCGCGTTGGTGTCCGGCGCCTGGGTCGCCGACACGCATTCCACCGCGGCCTTCAGCGCCGCGTCGTCGTTGCGGGCGGTCCGTTGGCTTTGCTGGTGGTAGTGCAGAGCGAGGTAGCCACCCGCCCCGATGGCGCCGGCGCAGAGCACCAGCACCGCGGCGATGGCGGCCAGCCACCCGCGACCCACCCGGGACGGACGCCGGGGCGCGGCCACGGCGGGCTCGCCGGATTCAGCGGCGTTGTCGGCAGCGCCGTCGGACTCGGACTCCTCGGCGTCGACGTCGGCGTCACCGTCGGTGGATTCCACGGGATCCCCCGGGGCGTCCTGCGGATCGGTGTGCGCGGTCTCGGGTGCCGTCGAATCCTCGTCCTTGTCCTGCGTGGTCAACGAATCGTCCGTGTCGATGGGGTTCAGCCGGCTGGTGCCAGCATCTCCTTCCATCCATCGTCTCCTGTTCTGGTCGAGTTCTCGACGGAGTATTTCACCCCGTCTGGCCCTACCAGTTCACCGCTTTGGGGACTGTAGATCGCCGAGGGAGGCCCACTGGGTTTGTAGACACAGGGGTTGGGCTGCTGGCCATTGCACTGCACGGTACCCGACCCCGGCCGGGACAGCGGATCGCTGGTGGGCGGGGGTGTGCCGGGAACCCGGTCCGAGGGTGCCGGGTTCAGCCCGTTGTTCACCGACGGCGCGGGAATCACTATGCCTGGCTTGACCGGCTGGTCACACCGCGCCGACGGCGCGGGGCAGGTCAGAATCTGGTTGGGGTCGCCGTACCACGGGTTGGTACCCGCGGGCACGTACGGCTTGGGGTCACGGCATTCCCGCGGAGTCGCGGCGCGTTTACCCGGAACGTCCGTACACGGGATGTTGCGCGATCCGCGCACGCCGTTGGCCGGGGTCTCCATCGGGATCTTGCAGTACGTACCCGTGGGCAATGGCTGAACGCTGGTGTCGGCCGGTGACCGCCACTCCGACGCCGGAATGAAGCCGGTCAAACATGGCGGCGGCTGGTTGATCGACAACGCCAGGTCCAGCGCGGCCATGTTCGGGAACGGCGCCGCCACCGTCTGGGCGATCGATGCGCCCTGCGGGAGGAACACCAGGACCTGCTCGACGCCGGTGTGGTAGCGCTTGAGCAGCTCGATGACGACTTCGAGGTTGGCCAGTGTCTGGGGCAGCGAGTCACGCACGTCGTTGAAGACCGAGTTGACCTGGTCGGCCGTCGGCGCCGCCTGGCGCAGCACGCTTTTCAGGTGTTGATCTTCCTGCGCGGTCTGGGCACCCAGCCGGTTGAGGTTGCGCGCCCAACGTTCGATGGCATCGCCCGATTTGACCTGGCTGTCGAGCACCGGGCCGGAGTTCTGGATGATGTCGTTGACGTCGGTCATCTGGTTTTTGAAGTCACCGACGATCGCCTGCGTGGCATCGACCAACCGCTGCAGGTTGGGGCCCAACCCGCCGACGGCTTGCGCCGTCTCGTCGAGCAGCTGACCGATCTTCTCCTTCGGCAGCACCGCCAGCCCGCGGTTCGCGGTATCCAGGGCCGGCCCGATTTCGGCGGGCACGGTGCCCTTCGTGATGGTCTGGCCCTCCGCCAGGTACTTGCCGGTATTCCCGGACGAGGTCAGGTCCAGGTACTGCTCACCGACGGCCGAGACCGAGTGCACGTTGGCGGTCGCGTCGATCGGGATCTTGTAGTGGCTGTCGATGCTCATCGTCGCCTGCACGCCGTGCTCGGTCGGCTCGACGTCGGTGACCTTGCCGATGGTGATGCCCCGATAGGTGACGTTGGCCGTGGGATACAGCCCTCCCGATGCCGGTAGGTCGGCCTTGAGCGTGTACCGGCCGATGCCCATCAGGCTCGGGATCTGCAGGTAGTAGATACCGAGGACGAGCAGCGAGATGACGGTCAGGACCCCGAAGGCGATCAGCTGGCGTCGGATGAAGGGAGTCAGCAATTCCGGTCCCCCCTTTCCACCAGCGGTCCACCCGGTGCGTCATTCGGGTTCGGCGTGTAGCGCACGTCGGGAATCATCGTCTCCGGGTCGCGCCCGAAGGACTGCTCGAGCGCCCGCAGGGCTCCGGACAATCCCGTCCCGGTGAGGAACGCGTTGTCGACCGCGCTGTAGGTCAGGTCGAGCGTCAGCGAGATGTTGATGTAGTCACCGCGGAACATCTTGGGCACCGTGTCGATGTCGAACGGCTGGGTGAGGATCAACTTCAGCGCACCGATCAGATAAGGCGAGGCCTTGCCGAGCTCCTTGAGGGGGCATTGCAGCGCCTGCAGGTCAGTGTGCAGCGGCCCGCGCGTTTCCGACAGGTACTGGTCGGCGGCCTGGCTGAGCCGTCCCACCGAGTCGGTGGCGTTGATCAGCAGGTTCTTCGTGTCGGCGAAATGCTTGATCAGCGGCGGAATGTCGGTGAGCACTCGATCCAAGACATCGGCGCGGCCGCCCACGTAGGTCAGCAGCCGGTTGGTCGAGTCGATGGCGTGCGTGATGTCGTCGCGCTGCGCGTTGAGCTGGCTGGTGAAGGTGTCCAGCTTGCCCAGCAGTGCCCGGATCTGTTCGCCGCGCCCGTTGAAGATGTTGTAGATCTCGTTCTGCAGCACCTCCAGGTTGGGGATGCCGCCGCCGCGCAGGATGAGCGACAGGCTGGCCAGCGTCTGCTCGGTCGTGGGATACGAGGTCGAGTTCTTCAGCGGAATGGTGTCGCCGTTCTTGAGCAGTTCGGGCGACGGATTCGGCGGCGCGGCGAGCTCGACATGCTGCGAACCCAGCAGTGAGGTCTGGCCGATCCGGGCGGTGGCGTTCTTGGGCAGCTTGACCTTTTTGTCCACGCCCAGGGTCAGGGTGGCGATCCAGTTCTTCAGATTGATCGCCTTGATCGAGCCGACGAACACGTCCGCGACCATCACCTTGCTGTTGCCGTTGATCGCCAGGGTGTCCGGCACCTGCACGTAGATGGTCATGGAGCCCGAGCCGCTGCCGGGGCCGCCCGGGATGGCGACGTTCGAAATGCCTTTCCAGCCACACGAACTCAGCACCATCGCCGCGACCAGCAGGATCAACGTCTGCCACGCCCGGTGCCGGACCAACCTCATCGCGCTCGTCGCGCCCCTCACTGGCCACCTCCAAAGTCAGCGGGTGACGCGGGGCCACCCGCGTTCGGTGCGGGCGCGGACACCGGCGCCGGTGTCGGGGCGACCGGTCCCGGGATCACGCCCGGCCCCGGCGGTGGCGGCGGAATGGGAACCTGCGGCGGAACCTGGCCGATGACCGGCGCTATCGGGTTCTCGTCGTAGGCGTTCGGCGGCCCCGGCGGGGTCTGCAGAGTCGACTGGACCGGCTCGATGTTCGGTCCGCCCATCAGCTCATTGAGCGACTCCGGGGTCATCAGGCCCGCGGTGATCGGCCCGACCTGCTGGCCCTGCATACCCGGGGCGACGATCCAGCCCGGCTGGGTGTTGCGGTGCGACGTCGGGGTGTCGGGCACCCAGATGCCCGGGACGGTGGTGTCCTTGTATCCGTTCGGCGGATGCAGCCGATCCTCCGAATAGGCGACTTCCTTGGGCAGCGTCTCGGCCGTGCTGAACAGGTTCAACCCGAACGGCGGGTAGTTGAACTTGATCGCATCCAGAATCGGCGCGAGGTACTGCGCGCACAGTTCGGCCGACTCCTGATATCCCAGCCGGCTACCGGCCTGGATCGCGCTGCAGATGAACTGCATCGGGTTCGCGAAGTTGGTGATCGACGGGATGGCGACCACCGAACCGTGCGACGGGTGATAGATCTGGTTGATGTTCGCCGCGGCGGTCGGCAGGACGTGCAGCGCGGTCTCCAGCCCGTTCAGCGGATCGGGCTGCAGCAGCGTGTTCGTGACGGTTTCGAGGTTGTTGATGTCGTGAGTCAGCACCTCGCGGTTCTGGTTCAGCCACGGGCGGATGGTGCTGAGCAGGCCGTCGAACTGCTGGATGGCGTTGGCCAGGTCGTTGTCGGAGTGCGCGAGGTGCGTGGTGAAATCGGCCAGGTTCTGGTTCAGCGCGACGAACTGCTGGTCGTCGTTGTGCAGGGCGTTGACGAACAGGGCCAGGCTGCGCACCACCGCGAAGAAGTCGCCGCGACCCTCGTTCAACGCGGTCAGCGCCTGCGACAGGTTGCTCAGCGTGTCGTTGAACTGCTTGCCCTTGCCGGCCAGCCCATTGGCGAACGACTCGATGACCTCACCGAACGGGCCCTTCGGCTGCTCGGGTGTGGGGCCCAGCTTGGAGATGATGTTGGTGATGCTGTTGCGCAGCTGATCCCACTCCACCGGCACCTGGGTGCGCTCTTCGGGGATCACCGCGTTGTCGGCGAGCACCGGGCCGCCCTTGTAGGCGGGTTCGAGCTGGATGGCCCGCGACGCCACCAGGGTGGGGTTGAGGATCACCGCCGAGGCGTTGGCCGGGACCCGGTACTGGTTCTCGTAGTGGAAGGTGACCTTCATCTTGTTGCCGACCGGCTCGATCTTGTCGATCGCGCCCACCCGCAGCCCCATGATCTGGACCTTGTCGCCCGGGTACAGCGCGTTCGCCGCCGGGAAGTAGGCCACCACGGTGTTGGTGGTCACCTTCTGATACAAGCGCCAACCGACGTAGCCGACGACGATCGCCAGGATCACCACCAGCGAGGCGATGATCACCGATGCCCGCGTCAGCTTCGGCAGCCGCAGGTTGCGGACGTCAAAGATGGTGCTCAATTCTGGCTACCTCCCCCCGCTGCGCCACTGCCTCCAGATCCCCCGGGATTGATGAACGGCGCGGGCAGCTGGTTGCCCGGCCCGGGCGGCGCCGGCGGTCCCGGCGGCAACCCCGGCGCGAACGTCGACGGCGGCGGCGTCGGCCCGGCCGGCGCGAGGTTCTCGGTGCGCGCGCCCGGGGGTGCCTGCGCCGGCAACGGCACCGGAGTCCCCGGGACGTCGGGTGGCGGATCGCCCGGCCGGCCCGCGATGTTGATGCCCGGCGTGGGCGGCAGACCGTTCGGGTTCGGCGGCGACGTCATCACGTCGACCGGCGCCGGGAAGCCCGGCCCGCCGAACGGACCCGACGCCGCACCAGCACACGGCAACGGATTCCACGGCCGCGGCAGACCCTCGTCCCCGACCGTGACGTTGCCGCCCGGATTGGCCGGCGTGTACGAGCAGGGCGATCCCGGGGGTACGGCCGGACCCGGGTGGTCGGGCGTGCCCTCGAGCACCGGGGGCGCGGGTGGCGGCGCGCCGTTGGGGAACCGGGTGCCGTTCGGGTCGGGGAACCGGAACTCCGGCAATCCGGCACTGCGCCAGAAGTTCTCCGGATCGATCCCGCGCTTCTTGAAGGCGGCGTCGACCCAGGGCTGCGAAATCTGGTACAGGGCCAGGTTGTGCAGCACCACCTTGAAGAACGGGCCCGAGGCGATGGCCTCGTTCAGGGACGGCAGGAACTTGCCGACCTCGGTGAAACCGTTGGCCAGGTCGTCCTTGCGCTGCACCAGGATGTCGCTGACCGTGCGCAGCTGCTCCAGCACGTGATTCAGGTTCGGGTTGTCGTTGATGAAGCCCTTGACCTGTTCGGAGAACGCCGCGATGTTGCCCAGCAGGGCGTCGATCGCCTGACCGCGTTCGTTGAAGGCGGCCAGCAGCGTCTTGGTGTTGACCAGCAACCGGTCGATCTGATCGCTGCGATCACCGAGGATGCTGGCCACCTTGTTGGCCTGCGCGAGCAGGTGCTTGACCTCTTCGTCGCGCTTGCCGACGGTGGCCGAGAACTTCTCCACCCCTTTCAGGGCGGGGCTCAGGTGCGGATAGGTCTGGTCGATGGTCTGCGAGAGCACGTGCAAGGACTGCTTGACCGTGTCGATGTCCCAGCCCTGGGCGGCCTTGGTGACGTCGAAGAACGCGTCGTAGATCTGATACGGCGTGGTGCTCTGGCCGATCGGCAGCGTCCCGCCCGGCTTCAGCGTTTGGTTGCCGCGCGGCTCGAGTTCGAGGACCTTCTTACCCAAAATGGTGTCGGTCTTTACCGCGATCCGGCTCTCGGTGCCGAATTGTGCTGTGCCGGCGTTGAATTGGACCGCGATGTGATCACCGTCGATCTTGAGGCCCTCTACCTTGCCGACGTCCACCCCGGCGATGCGCACCTTGTCGCCTTTGCTCAGGCCGCCGGTGTCGCTGAACTGCCCGTAGTAGTGCGGTTTGGCCATCAACACCGGGACGCTGGTGAAGCTTTGGCCCACGCCGATCACCAGCACCGTCACGACGATGCCCATCAGGCCGATGCGAACCCGGTTGGGTGGTTCCAGTGTTCTCATTGCGGCGTGCACCTACCCGTCGGCTGCTGGAACAACCGGACCGTGCGGACCGGACCGCCGGCCTGCAGGCCGTTGATCTTCAGAGTGATGTCGCAGGCGTAGAAGTTCACGAAGTCCCCATAGGACCCGATTGCGCGCCCGATCATGTTCAACGCCGTCGGCACCTTCTTCAGGTAGTCCTGCAGTTGGTCCTGCTGATCGATCAGCGGTTGCTGCACCGCGTCGAGGTAGTTGAGCGTCTTGTGCAGCAGCCCGCGGTCCTCGGCCAACAGGTCGGCAACCGTGCCGGTGGCGTTGCTGATGTGCGCGGTCCCCCCGGCCAGCTGGTCACCGTGGTCCTTCAGACCGGTGATCAACACCTCCAGGTTGTTGATGGTCTGGTCGAACTGCTGCCGGTGCCGAACCGTCGTGTCCAGCACCGTGTTCAAGTTCTTGATGACCTCGCCGATGGCCTGGTCGCGTTCACCGAGCTGGTTGGTCAGCTGCGCGGTCTGATCGAGGATGTCGTTGATGGTGCCGCCCTGACCCTGAAAAACCGTGACGAGCGCGGTCGCAATGGTGTTGACCTTTTGCGGGTCGAGCGCCCGGAACAACGGCTTGAACCCACCGATCAGGGCGTCGAGGTCGAGCGCCGGCTGGGTGCGGGCGAGCGGGATGAAGCCGCCCGGCGGCAGAACCTTGTCGGCCCCTTCGCCCTGGCCGCGCTTGAGCTCCAGGTAGCGGTTACCGATCAGGTCGAGGTAGCGGATCTGGGCGCTCGTCGACTGGTACAGCGGTATCGAGCGATCGACGTTGAACTTCACCCGCGCCCGCTTGCCGCCGTCGACCAGCTCGACCGTGTCGACCTTGCCGACCTCGACGCCGGAGGCGCGGACGAATTGGCCCGCGCGCAGGCCGCTGACGTTGCTGAACTCCGCCGAGTATTTGCTGGTGCGGTCGAAGCGCATCTGACCGAACACGACGATGATCATCACAGTGAAGACCAACAGCACCACCGAGAAGATGCTGAGCTTGACAATGGTTCCGGTGATTTTCATGGGTTGATCGTGTTATCCCCTACCTGGCGGCCCCAGACGTACTCGATCGCATACGGCGATCCGGTGTCGAGGTGGTTGTACGGCGCGAGGCTGTTGCCGGTGTCCATCACCAGCTCCGGAGCGGGCCACAGGTCGTGGGTGAGGGGTTGCCAGCACCCCGGCGCCCCGCCCGGGCCGCCGCGCGCGTTCACCCGGGGCAGGTTCTCCGGGTAGACGTAGGGGTTGGGCGCACCACCGATCAGGCCGACCGCGCCGCCGAGCCCGAGCGTGAGCGCGGAGACGGCGACCAGCGACAGGGGGTTCGCGACCAGCCCCAATCCGGACAGCGCCTGGGTGTGGGCGACCAGCGAATAGCCATTGCCGCCCAGGAAGGACGCGGCCTTGGGCTCGATGTCGTGGTAGTTGCGCACGGTGCAGAACAGC
>NZ_JCALED010000017.1:0-2791 GCF_059813205.1 Mycobacterium sp. NGS17
GCTGCGGGCGTCGAACACGTCGGTGCGAAACTCCACGTTCCCGCTGATTCCGGCGGGATCGCCGGCTTCCGTCCAGCGCTCGGCCAGCGATAGGACCAGGTCCATGCCGCCGGTGTGCGCACCGACTGGCAGCGAGGAGATCTGCAGGTCACCCAACGCCAGTCCGGCGGCGGGATCGTTGGTCTGCCAGTTTTGCCAGGCCAACATCACCTGAACCAGTGGGTGGTGGTTCAGCGAGCGGGTGGGATTGAGCCGCTCGACCAGCACCTCAAAGGGCACATCTTGATGCTCATACGCCGCCAGACTGCGCTGACGCACCTGAGCCAGCAACTCGGCGGCGGTCAGTTCCCCCGCTACATCCACCCGCAACACCAGCGTGTTGACGAAGAAACCCACCAACTCGTCCAGCGCAGGGTCGCGGCGCCCCGCGATCGGGAACCCGACTGCCACATCCGCGCTGCCGCTAAGCGTCGACAGCAACACCGCGAGGGCCGCCTGCATCACCATGAAACCGGTCGCGTTGTGCTCTGCCGCCATTTCGCGGACCCGCTGCTGCACTTCGGCCGGCCAGTCCACCACCACGCTGGCACTGCGGTAATCGGCAACCGGCGGATAGGGGCGATCAGTGGGCAACTGCAGCCGCTCGGGCATTCCAGCCAGCGCGTCTTCCCAGTAGGCCAGCTGTGCACCGATCCGGCTGGCGCTGTCGTCCAGATCACCGAACTGCGCGCGCTGCCACAACGTGTAATCGACGTACTGCACCGGCAACGGCGCGAGATCCGGGGCCTGCCCGACAGATCGGCTGGCGTAAGCCACGGCCAGATCCCGGACCAGCGGGCTCACCGAGACCCCGTCGGCCGCGATGTGGTGCACCACCGCAACCAGCACATGGTCATCCTCGGCGACACGGAAAAGCCCTGCCCGGAAGGGGATCTCGGTCGCCAAGTCAAACGGGTAGCGCGCCGCGACGCCGACGGCCTCCTGGAGCCGGTCGTCCGGCCAGCCGGCAGCGTCAATGACCTGCCAACCGAAGTCCTGCTTGGGTGCCACCACCAACTGCTGGGGGACGCCGTCGGTCGCGAGAAACAGTGTGCGCAGGCTCTCATGGCGGCCCACCACGTCAGACAGCGCCTCGCCCAACGCGTCGGCGTCGAGGCGACCACTCAGGCGCAGCGCCACCGCCATGTTGTAAACGGCTGAAGATCCCTGTAATTGATTGATGAACCACAACCGGCTCTGGGCAAACGACAGCGGAACCACCGCCGGCCGCTCGAGGGCCACCAACGGCTCCAGCCCACCCTCGCCGGCACCGATACGGGGAACCAACTCGGTGACGGTTGGCGCCTCGAACAAAGCACGGACCGGAACGCTGGCGTCGAACGATCTGTTGATCGCCGCGATGACGCGCATCGCCGACAGGGAATCGCCACCCAGATCGAAGAACGACTCGTCGACGCCGACGCGCTGCAGTCCCAGCACCTGGGCGTAGACACCAGCGACGATCTCCTCGATCGCCGTGGATGGAGCGCGATAACCGACAACATCCTGGTACTCCGGCACCGGGAGGGCCCGTTTATCGAGTTTGCCGTTGACCGTGAGGGGCAAGGCGTCGATCGGCACTATCGCGGCGGGGACCATGTACGCCGGGAGCCGCTCGGCCAGGGCCGTGCGCAGCGCGGCCGGCTCGGCGGTCCCGGTGACGTAACCGACCAGGCGCTTGTCGCCGGGGATGTCCTCGCGTGCGATCACCACCGCCTGCTGCACCTCGTCCATTGCGGCCAGTGCCGCTTGGACCTCACCGAGCTCGATGCGGTAGCCGCGGATCTTGACCTGGTCATCGGAACGCCCGAAATACTGCAGCTCCCCGTCAGCGTCCCACGACACGACGTCCCCGGTGCGATACATCCGCGCCGAGGTCCCACCGAACGGGCACGCCACGAATCGCGACGCCGTCAAACCCGCGCGGCCCACATAGCCATACCCCGCCCCCGAACCGGCGACGTACAGGTCACCGGCCACGCCGGCGGGTACCGGGCGCAACCAGCTGTCCAGCACAAAGAATCCGAGGTGGGCCAGCGGCACGCCGATGGGGCTGGCGTTTCGCTCGACGTCGCTGCTGACGATCTCCCTGAACGAGGCGTGCACCGTCGTCTCGGTCGTGCCATACATATTGATCAATCGCGGCGAAACCGGGTGATTGTCCAGCCAGGTTGCCAGACGCTGGGGCTCGAGCGCTTCACCGGCGAATATCACGGTGGAGAGGTTGAGGTGGTCCGCGATTTCGGGGGCGAGCGCGTCGGCGGTCTGCAGTGCGTAAAACGCCGAGGGCGTCTGACTCAACACACTGACCTGCTCGGCGACCAGCAACGCGTGGAAATCCTCCGGCGAACGCGCCACCGACTCCGGCACCACCACCAGCCGCCCACCATGCAGCAGCGCACCCCAGATCTCACACACCGAGACGTCAAAGGCCAACGAATGCCACTGCGACCACACCTGCCCGGACAACTCCAGCCGGTGCTCCATCGAGGTCAACAACTCGATCACGTTGCGGTGGGTTATCGCCACGCCCTTGGGGACGCCGGTAGTGCCCGAGGTGTAGATCAAATACGCGACATCATCGGCCGGCTGCTCCGGTAAGGCAGCGCTGGGTTGCGCACTGATGCTGGGATCGTTGACGTCGATGAGCACGAGGTCACGCCCATCCAGCCGGTCGAGCAATTCGCTGGTGGTGACGGCGGCAACGGGGGCGGCGTCACCGAGGATGAACTCTGCTCGCGCCGCCGGCACC
>NZ_JCALED010000018.1:0-2763 GCF_059813205.1 Mycobacterium sp. NGS17
CACTGATGTGTTTGATGCGGCCAGTGTTGAGGTGTTGGTGGGGCGGTTGCGGGGGGTGTTGGTGGGGATGACGGGTGATTCGGGGCGGCGGTTGTCGTCGGTGGGTGTGGTTGGTGGTGTTGAGCGAGATTGTTTGTGGGGGTGGGGTAATCGGGCGGTGTTGGGTGCGCCGGTGGTGTCGGGGGTGTCGATTCCGGCGGTGTTTGGTGCGCAGGTGGGGCGTGTGCCGGGGGCGGTGGCGGTTAGTTTTGCGGGTCGGTCGATGAGTTATCGCGAGCTTGATGAGGCGTCGAATCGGTTGGCGCATCTGTTGGTGGCTCGGGGTGCGGGTCCGGGACGGGTTGTGGCGTTGTTGTTGTCGCGGTCGGTCGAGGCGGTCGTGGCGGTTGTGGCGGTGCTTAAGACTGGGGCGGGGTATTTGCCGATTGATCCGGCGGCGCCGCAGGCGCGGGTGGGGTTCATGGTGGGTGATGCCGGGCCGGTCGCGGTGGTCACTACTGCTGAGTTTGTGTCGCGGCTGCGTGGTTTTGGTGTGGCGGTGATCGATGTTGAGGATCCTGGGGTTTCGGGGTTTTCGTCGGCGGGGTTGGCGGTGCCGGCGGCCGATGATATTGCCTATGTGATTTACACCTCGGGCACGACGGGGGTGCCGAAGGGGGTGGCGGTTACTCATCGCAGTGTGATCGAGCTTTTGGGGTCGCTGGGCGAGCGTGTGGTGTTGGCGGGTCAGGTGTGGTCGCAGTGGCATTCGTTGGCCTTCGATGTGTCGGTGTGTGAGATCTTTGGCGCGTTGTTGGGTGGTGGGCGCTTGGTGGTGGTGCCTGAGTTGGTGGCTCGTTCGCCAGAAGACTTGCACGCGTTGTTGATCCGTGAGCGCGTCGGGGTGTTGAGTCAGACCCCGTCGGCGTTTTATGCGTTGCAGGCAGTCGATGCACTGGCCTGCGAACCGGAGGGCCGGCTGGGGTTGCGGGCGGTGTTGTTTGCTGGTGAGGCGTTGGAGCCGCAGCGTCTGGGTGTCTGGATGGACCAGCATTCGGGGTTGCCGCGGTTGATCAATTTGTATGGCACCACCGAGACGACGGTGCATGCGTCGTTCCGCGAAATCGTCGAGCGTGATGTGGATGTCAGTGTGAGCCCGATTGGGGTGCCGTTGGGTCATTTGGCTTTTTTTGTGCTGGATGGTTGGTTGCGTCCGGTGCCGGTCGGGGTGGTGGGGGAGTTGTATGTGGCCGGGCGCGGGGTGGGGGTGGGGTATGTGGGTCGGGCGGGGTTGACCGGGTCGCGGTTTGTGGCGTGTGCGGCTGGTGGTGTGGGGGCGCGGATGTATCGCACCGGGGATTTGGTGCGGTGGGGTGCGGGTGGGCAGTTGGAGTATGTGGGTCGTGCTGATGAGCAGGTGAAGATCCGCGGGTATCGCATTGAACTCGGCGAGATCCAGGCGGTGTTGGCCGGTTTGGCTGGGGTGGAGCAGGCGGCGGTGGTTGCCCGTGAGGATCGGCCCGGTGAGAAGCGGTTGGTGGGTTACGTTGTCGGAGCGGTGGATCCGGCCGAGCTGCGTGAGGGGCTGGGCGAGCGGTTGCCGGCTTGGATGGTGCCCGCGGTGGTGGTGGTGGTTGAGGCGTTGCCGTTGACGGTCAACGGCAAGCTCGACAAGCGGGCCCTGCCGGTACCGGACTACGGCGCCGGTGCCTACCGGGGCCCGGTCACGCCCATGCAGGATGTTTTGGCCGGTATCTATGCGCGGGTGCTGGGTGTGGAGCGGGTCGGGGTCGATGATTCGTTCTTTGATTTGGGTGGGGATTCGTTGTCGGCGATGCGGTTGGTCGCGGCGGTCAATACCTCGTTGGGTGCTGGTCTTGGGGTGCGTGAGGTTTTCGATGCGCCGACGGTGGCCCGGTTGGCGGCCCGGATCGGTTCGGGTGGGGGTGGGTTGGAGCCGGTGGTGGCTGTCGGTGAGCGTCCGGCGGTGGTGCCGTTGTCGTTCGCCCAGAACCGGTTGTGGTTTATCGATCAGTTGCAGGGCCCGTCGGCGGTCTACAACATGGCGACGGCGTTGCGGCTGTGTGGGCGCTTGGATGCTGGGGCGTTGGGGGCGGCGTTCGGTGATGTGGTGGGCCGCCATGAGAGTCTGCGCACGGTGTTCGGCGCGGTCGATGGTGTTCCGCATCAGGTGGTGATGGCCGCTGGGGGTGTCGATTTTGGTTGGCAGATCATCGATGCGGCCGGCTGGTCGCGGGATCGGCTTGATCAAGCGATCGTGGACACGGCGGGTCACGGTTTTGATCTGGCGAGCGAGATTCCGTTGCGGGCCAGGCTTTTCCGGATCGCTGCTGATGAGCATGTGTTGGTGGCGGTGGTGCACCATATCGCCGCCGACGGCTGGTCGCTCACCGCGTTGGTGGCCGATCTGGGTAGGGCGTATCGGGCGCGGCTGAGCGGCCACGTCCCGCAGTGGGCGCCGTTGGCGGTGCAGTATGTCGACTACACGCTGTGGCAGCGCGCCCAGTTCGGTGGCCTCGACGATCCCGGCAGCCGCATCGGCGCGCAGCTGGCGTACTGGGAACAGATGCTGGCGGGGCTGCCTGAGCGGCTGGTGTTGCCCACCGATCGGCCCTATCCGCCGGTCGCTGATCAGCGCGGCGCCACGGTGACGGTGGACTGGCCAGCCCAGCTGCAGTTGGGGATGACCCGGCTGGCTCGCGAGCACGATGCGACGAGCTTCATGGTGGTGCAGGCCGCGCTTGCGGTGCTGTTGGGCACGCT
>NZ_JCALED010000019.1:0-2709 GCF_059813205.1 Mycobacterium sp. NGS17
TCGAATTCGATACGCAGGCCGAGTTGGGTGCCGGGAGTGGCTTGGACCGTCAGCGGGTAGTGGTTGTATTCGCGGCTGGTGAACGCCGCGATGTTCAACCCGTCGACGCCCAACGGTGCGCCGGTGTCGATCGGGTAGTTCTGGAACACGAACAGCGTATCGAACAGTTGGTCGTGGCCGGTGCTGCGGTGGATCTCGCTAAGCGCAAGGTGTTGATGCTCAAGGGTTTTGGTGTGGGCGCGTTGCAGATGGTCCAGCAGGTCGGCGGTGCTGGTCGCGTGCGTGATGTTCGCTCGCACCGGCACCGTGTTGATCAAAAGGCCTACCATCGCGTCCGCACCGACGATGTCTGCCGGCCTGCCCGAGACGGCGACGCCGAAGGCGACATCGGGGCGGCCGGTCAGCGAGGTCAGCAGTAATGCCCAGGCGGCCTGCAGCACGGTGTTGACGGTGGTGTGCTGCGAGCGGGCCAGCTGACCGAGGGCGCGGGTGATTTCGTCCGGCAACAGATATGAGGTGACGCCTCGCGGGCCGAGCTGCGGACGCCCCGGTGGACCCACCAATGTGGGGGTGTCAAAGCCCGCCAGCACCTCACGCCAGGCCGCCTGTGCGGCGTCGAGGTCTCGCTCGGCCAGCCAGGTGACGAATCTGCGATACGGGACCGGCGCCGGAAGCCGTTGACCGTAGTAGCCGGCGAAGATTTCTTGCAACAGGATTGGCAGCGACCAGCCATCCAGCACGATGTGGTGCGAGGTCACCACGAGTTCGTGCCGGTCTGGCGCCGTACGGATCAACGTGACCCGGAAGGCCGGCGGGTCGGTGAGGTCGCAGACCGCCGCCCGTTCGGCCGCACACACCAACGGGATCTGCTGCGAGGCGTCGGCACCGTCGAGGTCGACATACCGCCAGGGTGTCTCGGGATTGGCGGGAATGACCTGTACCGGCTCGTCAAATTGTTGGCAGAAGCGCGCCGCGAGGTTCGGATGCCGACTGACCACCGTGTGAACGGCGTCGCGGAGCTTGTGCCGGTCGAGGGGTCCGCTCAACGTGATGTCGAGCTGCATCGCATAGACAGCGTCATCGTTGCCGTGCGCGGTGCTGGCGTGGAAGAACAGTCCGTGCTGCATCGGGGTCAACGGCAACACGTCAGCAATCGCGTATTGCCGCTGCAGCTCGTCGATCTGTAGCTGGCTGAGCCGGGCCGGCGCGATGTCGGACGGTGTCAGCCCGCCCCCGCCGTGTTGGACGTGCGCACAGATGCCGACGAGGGCGTCGAACCATAGCTGGCTGAGCCGGCCGACTTGGGTGTGATCCAGTGCCGATTGCGCCCACGTCCAGTTCGCGTGCAGGTACGGGCCGGCCTCGGTGTCGACGGTGCCGATGTTGAGTTCGAGGGTGTGCGCCAGCGGCATCGGTATCGCTGTGGCCGCGCCGGTGGCCGACAGGCCGTCCTGACTGATCCGCCACAAGTCGCCGAGCACGTCGGGCGCCGCGCCCAAACGACCCAGATAGTTGAATCCAATCGCCGGGTCGGCCCCAGCGAGCTCGATGCCGGCATTCAGATAGCGCAACAGACCATAGGTCAGCGGCTCGGGCACGGCGCGGAGCTGCTCTTTGGCGTCCTTTATCGCCCCGCCCAGCGCAGCCTCACCGGCCACCACCTGCGGCCAGGAAACGCCGCCTATCGTCAAGGCCACCGGATATTTGGTGGTGAACCATCCCACCGTGCGCGACAGGTCGACATCCGCGGCCAGTTCCTCATGCCGCCCGTGCCCCTCGACGTCGATGCCGACGGGAGCGCTGCCGGCGCCTCGGAAATGCGTCCACGCCAATCCGAAGGCGATCAACAAGATGTCCTGGACGCCGGCGTGGAACGCGGCCGGCACCTCAGAGAGAAGCAGCCGGGTGGTTTCGGCATCCAGTTCCACCGACAAGTGCCCAGCCGTGGCGAACGTGTCCGCTTGCGGTTGGATTGCGGGCAACGCGGCGGGGGCTGCCGCCATCCGGCGCCACGCCTCGGCGTGTTCTACCACCGTTGGCTCGTGCGCCTGTCTGCTCAGCAGCGAGGCCCACCGGGCGAATGATGTTCCGCCCTCCGGCAATGTCACCGGCTGGCCGCTGTGGTGCTGCGCCCACGCGATGTTGAGGTCCTCCAACAGGATTCGCCACGACACCCCGTCAACGGCGAGATGGTGAATGATCAGCGCCAGCTGGCCCGTGTCGGCAATCCACAAGGCGCGCAGCATCATTCCGGCGGCCGGATCCAATCGCGAGCGCGCCGCGATCAGCGCCTCGTCCGATAACGCGTCCGCCGATTGCAGGCAGCCGCGCGCGTCCACCGAGCCCGCCTCCGGCACGGTCAACGACCAATCCCCGCCGTTCTCCTCATCGACGCGCAACCGCAACATGGCGTGGCGGTCTAGCAAGGCCTGCAACATCACCACCACGTCGGCCTCGGTCACCCCCGCCGGGGCCTGTACCACGATGGTCTGGTTGAACTGGTCAACCGGACCGTCCACGCCGGCCAGCCATCGGATGATCGGGGTGGGAATCACCGGCCCGACACCGGCATCGGCGAAGTCACCGACGGCGGTCATGGCCGTCGCCACTCGGGCCAGCCGGGCGACCGTCTGCTCGACGAAAATGTCGCGCGGCCTCAACGCCAGGCCAGCGGCCTTGGCCCGGGCGACTACCTGCATCGACAAAATG